>NZ_JBEZYF010000117.1:0-14787 GCF_040638415.1 Kribbella sp. NPDC026596
ACTCGCCGGCGATGCCTGGCTCGGCAATGCCGTGCTCGAGGAGGAAGCGCCGTACCACCCGTTGGGCTTCCCGTACGGCGGGATGCCGCCCGACGCGTCGGCGAAACTCGGGCTCACCCTCGAAGCCACCCCGACGCTTGACGACGTGCTCGTGCCACGGCTCGCCCGCATGGCCACGCTGCGGCGTGTCGTCGACGGGCTCACCGAAGCCGAGCTCGATCGGGTCTGCGGTCGCAAGCCGGCGGACCCCTATCCCGACCAGGACTACGTCGTACGCCGCTGCCTCAAGGTGGTGCTGAAGGAAGAGGCCGAGCACCACCGTTATGCGGTGCGCGACCTCGCCGTACTCGAGGCCGGTGCCTGAACTGGCGCTGACCCGGCCGGAACTGACTTCCAGCCGCACTGCGTGTCGCTACTCCCGGGTCATGAACCCCCGTCCCTGCCAGTTAGGTGCGTACAAAGTCAAACCATCGCTTTACAAGTGCGGGGGTCGCCCTACACGGCCACGTCTACTTGCGAAGATCGTGGCATTTTGGCTGCCTCCGCTGCCGAATCTGCCCAGGGATGACTGAGTTCGGAGCGGGCGTAGCAGGCACGTCGAGGAGCGGAGCGACGAGGGAAGCGCCTGCGCAGCACGCGTGGGTCGTAGTGCCTCCGCACCTGTTGTTTTGCCTTTCATCCTTGGCCAGCCGTGATCATGCTCTGTCAGCGTCTTACGGAGCTGTGACGGAGCAGAAACCTGCCAGGAGTGCGGCCACCAGAAACTACCTGCGGTCATTTGACCGGGTTGGCGCCGCTGCCGTGACGCCCATCCGGCATTGTGCACGCGCGGCGACGTCGCAACAGATGTCGGGAAACCGGCATCGTCCCGGGCCGTGCCGCTGATCCGGTATACATGGTTGAAACGTATTGCCGCGAACCAGACTAAAAGGAGAAGCCTTGCTCGAGGGCGGGGTTGATGCGTCTCCTGCTAGGTATTTTGAGGATTTGATAGACGACTGACAGAAAAGACTCCTCCAATCCAGATTGCAAAGACCGGCATGAGCGGAAACCGAAAACGATCCCAGACCGGAAAGAACATCCAGAGCGCACTGTAAAACAGTACAAAACAGCCGAGCAGCCACACGCTATGGCGCCGATTTTGCCACGCTCGTATCACGCCGATAAACGCCACGGCCATGAATACCCAATACGCCACGTCGGCAATCGACCGCCAGGTGTGATAACGCTGTATGGACCAGCCACCAGCACCGTGGAGCCAGCGAAAGGCGATGTCGTTGCCACTGTAGAGAGCCTTGAGCCGGGGTGGTATGTCGGCGACAAAACGCTGAGGGTGATGAGCCCAATAGCGCAGCGCCAAATGGACGCCAAGGCGGTCGCGCTCAACCTCGCTACTGGCGTGAAGCAATGGGTTGTGGTTTGGGTCGTTCGACCACCAGTAGCCATCAGTGGTACGTGTGCCTTGGTACAGATTGACACCACCGTTAGTCGAGACGGGCACGAACGATTCGAAGACGACAGCATTGCGGATTGTCCAGGGCGCAACGACCAGCACCATGCCGGCCACAAACACCGCTACTCGACCGATGCTCGCCCGCCGGCGCCGCTGTCTGATGAACTCTATACCCAGCAGCACGAGCGGGAACAGCAGAAGAGTTGGCCGGACCAAGCAGGCCGAACCAGCAAATGCACCCGCCACGGCGTAACCCCGCCAGCTACTTGCTCGCGCGAGCGAATACAACATGCCAAGCGTGAGCAGCGTAAACAATTGCTCAGTACCCAGTTGGGAATTCCACGCCCACACCTCTGGCAATAGACTATACGCCACGCCGGCCGTCAGCGCTGCCTTGTTGCTTCTGGTGATATGACGGGCAAACAGTGCGATGAGCACTGACGTTGCCGCCGTAATCACTACTTGTAATGTCAACCCGGCTGCAACCGACGGCCCAGTCAGCCGAAACAACACAGATAGTACGAACGGCCAACCGACTGGCCAGTAAGCAGTTGGCTGTCCGTTCGATCCGACGTACCCCAGGCCGTGGCTCATCCTGGTGGCCGCTCCGGCGTACCACGCATAGTCGCTCGTAGGTGGCGGATGCACCATCGTCACCCATATGCCATTGGCTATGATGCTCACAGCCGCGACCGTCGCCAAACACCAACCTAACCGTCGCCGCAATTGCTACTCCCATCTTCAGGGAATATCTTTTGGAGACTTTGGTCAACAAATAACCAGGCTGAATTCAGCCATGCAGTTATTCTGATTGCTCGAGGCGATACGTTGAGAAGCCCGAGGATTCAGGGTTCTCGGGGCGTGCATCGGCTCGGCATTGGTGTGAAGAGCGTCGACTAATTCGTTGCAATCCATCGGTCGCGCCATCAACGTGAGAACATCGGTTGTGGCTGGCCCCGGTAACGGGCTCCATCGTCTGTGGGAACTAGCCCGAGCTCCCCGGCCAGAACGGCGCATCACCTCGGCCCTTTTGCTGCACGCCGTAGGCCCGGCGAACACCGCAACGACGGTAACGATGACGGGGTATAGCAGCAGCCACGATGATAACGATCACTGTAGAATTGCTCATCGCGCATCCCCCTCCGGATGAGGCCTAGGATAGCGGGACGGATCGTGGTCAGGTAAGGAGACACGCCTCGCAGATAGGACCATCTGCTGCTCACCGACCCCTGCAGGCTCCCATGCCTTATCCATCCTATGGGAATGCACGAGCAGGGATCGGGGCGGGCTGGACACGAATGACGCCGCCTGCCTACGTTCCTTTCACAGGTCAGGGCACGATCGGGGGTAACGACGGGCGCCATGCGCTCATCCTGAAAAGAAGACTGCCCGTGCTCTTGACGTAGGCGTCAAGGCGAGCTTTCCGAGGCCCCACGGTCAACTTGCGCCTCGTTCGCTGCGTAACCGCTCGAGGATGTCTTGCTGCCGGAGGTATTCCTACCACGAGACGGGTAGGGGCGACGCGATTGCGGAGAACTCGAAGACGTAGAGCACGACGAGAGGAGGGTTCCTTCGTCGGTCCCGTGCCGCGTGGATGTGACGACTGCGAAGAGCTGCAGCGCGACGGTCAGCGTCAGTGACAGGGCATAGTTCATCGTGTCGGGGTCGGACAGCTTGATCGTCCAGCTGTTCAGCAGGCCGATGTATTGGCGGGTGCGCGTGCTGTTGTTGCGTCGAAGCACATCGACCTGCCGCTCGTATTGTTGTCTCCGGTAACGGCCTTGCGCGGGGCGCGGACGTACGACGAGCTTGTGTGGAAGCCGGCGCTGTTCCACGCAGGCATGATTCCGGAACTGACCAGGGACGCTCGGGGGAGGCGGCAGTACTACTCCAGTCGGGAGAACGGGATGCACGCGCTGCGGCACTACTACGCGAGCATCACCCTCGCCGACGGCGTGAACATCAAGGAGCTCGCGCAGTACCTGGGGCACGGCGACCCCGGTTTCACGCTGCGGCTGTACACCCAGATGCTGCCCTCATCGCATGATCGGGCGCGGAAGGCTGTCGACTCGCGGCTGTCCCGGCTGTTCGCGATGGAGGCTCACGGAGCTGTGACGGAGCAGGTTGTTGCCAAACACAACAGTCCCAACTGCGCGACGAGACAACTTCCGGACTGCTCCGACGGGGCCACAGATCGCCGTCAGCCAGCGCCGGGAGCGCATCACCGAAAGTGGCCGGCAAGCATGGAGTGCGCCTCTCACAAAATACCACCGGCGGTCGTGTACGCCGACAACGGTCCACCGCCTGCGATTCAGTGTCCACATGACAGCCGTTCGCCCACTCATCGAGCAGCTGAACAGCCGGTTGTCGACAACATAGAAGATGGTGCTGGCTCCGAGCAGCGTCAACAGTCGAACGGCGGCAAGCAGCGCGTCGCTCGGAGTCCCATCGGCGCACGTCCGTCGGCCGTCCCGGGCGGCCCCACGGGTGGGTCAGCCCGGCTTGACCGCCAGCGTCGCAAAATAGTGCGACATATATTGAGCGGATGCGTTGGATTGGTGCGGCGCTTCCGCGAAGCCGGTGAGGACGAACCCAGCGGCGAGTTGCCCGCCGATCTGGTCGGTGAGGGTGTGGCTGTATTCAAGAGGGGCATCCGCGCCGAACTTCGTGGCGCGTTCCTCGGCCGAGTACTGCGCGACATCGCTGTAGGGCAGCTTGTGCACGACGATCAGCTCGCCGCGCTCGTCGAGCGCCTCGTGGTCGAACAAGTACACATCAGGGTTGAGGAAGCCCACGAGCAGAGTTCCGCCCGGTCGCAGGACGCGGAAGCACTCACGCCACACCGGTGCCAAGTCTGGTACGAACAGATTAGAGACCGGATGGAATACGACGTCGAATGTTGCGTCGCCGAAGGCGCTGAGATCGCGCATGTCGCCTAGGACGGTGCGCAACTCGAGTCCGTCGCGCGCCGCCACCATCTGATCCTGACCGAGCTGGCGGGGTGAGTTGTCGAATACGGTGACCCGCGCCCCTGCCGCGGCAAGGATCGGACCCTGCTGGCCACCGCCGGAGGCCAGGCACAACACGTCCCTGCCGGTCAGGTCCGTCGGCAGCCAGGAGCGGTCGACCGGCTCACGCCCGATGAGAACAATCGACCAGTCGCCCATGCGGGCGCGCTCGACATCCTCAGCACTCACCCGCCTCGACCACTCGTTGCCCTCTTGGACACACTTGTCCCAGGCTGCCCGATTGTGGGCAACGGGGTCGACAACACTGTCCTGCACGTTAACTCCCTGCTACAGCCAAGCGGACACCTGCGGTACTGACAGTTCGGTGCCGCTAGCCAACACGATTGCAGGGTGCGGACTCAACGAAATTAGCCTCGGGCGTCCAGGAGCCCCCTATTGTTCTCGTCTACTGAACGGATGCCGGTCCGAACATCACTCGCGCAGCGCCAGGCGAAGTAGCCGGGTCCTGATTGGATACGACGAGGTCGGCGCGCCAGCCGGGGAAGCTGCCACAAAGGCGAGCACTTGACCGACGAGGAGATCACCGGCGGACCAAGGAGATCCGCCGCTACTGACCACGGCCCGGTCCGTGGCCGCTGGCTGTTAGTCGATCTGCCTCGGCGAGCAGCAGATCACCGAACGGCTGGAACCCGACCTGTCGGCTGTACAGGCCGCTGATGACGCGGTGGATCGTTCCCCACTCCCAGATCGCCGTGGCGTCTACACCAGTGTGGGTGGCCAGCCGCTTCGCCCTGGCGCGCAGGTCGTCGCCGGCGTCGGGATTGCATCGGATGATGGTGCCAAGGTCGCATGCTCGCTCAGCGCGCAGGCCACCCGGATCGATGAGCTTGAACGTGCCGTCCGCCGCCTGAAGCACGTTGAGGTCGTGGACGTCGCCGTGTACGAGCACGGCATGTCGGTCATCGTGGGCGCGGCGGCGACGGTCCAGGCACGCGAGAGCGTCCTCGACTGTCGCTTCCGAGCACGCCTGACCCGTCTGTTCCCACAGTCGCGGCAGCAGGTCGGAATACTCGCGCGCCTTGTCGGCGCCCGTCGGCAGGTCGACATCGGGGCTGACCGGCCGCCAGAGCCGGACAGCGACATCGCACATCATGTCGTGCCGTGTCGCGGGATCAGACACGACGTCGCAGATGGCAGCCCCGAGTCGCTCAAGCAAGAGTGCGCCGCGGTCGAGGTCGTCGCGCAGCAGGCGCGCGCAGCCGTCGCCGGCGGCGAGGCGCAGCGCGGTCGCCTCGAAGGTGAGATCGCGCTGAGTCCCCGGAACGCCGACCTTGAGGACAGCCGCCGTTCCGTCAGCGAGTGTCGCCTCGACGACGAGCGCCGCGTGGCCGCCGCGCAACGTGGCGCCGATGGTCAATGACCACTCCTGCGCTAGAGATTCCACGATCGAGGGCAGCTCGTCGAGCCACGCGGCGTTTCCGTCGGCGACGACCTTGTTCCGCACTTCATCGGGAACGTCGAGCATCACGTGGGCTCCTAATGCGACGAGACTCGATCACCAGTCTGGGTCAACGTCAAGCCGGTGCCTGCCGGTCGGCGCGGTCGTCGGTGACGGACCGGACCTGGCCGGGGTGCGCAATGACCTGCGCGGCTACGTCGTGGACCGGCTCGGAGACCGGGACGCGGTGCTGATCTGCGACGAGACCGGGGATGTCAAGAAGGGCGACCGGACGGTCGGGGTGCAACGCCAGTACACCGGGATCGCCGGCCGGATCGAGAACGCGCAGGTCGCGGTGTATCTGATCGATGCCAGCAACAGGGGGCACGCTTTGGTCGACCGTGAGCTGTACCTGCCGCGGTCGTGGACCGACGACGAAGAGCGCCACGAACAAGCCGGCGTGCCCCGAGGATGTGGAGTTCGCGACGAAACCGGCACTGGCGGGTGAGATGATCACCCGCGCTCTGGACCCGGGCGTGCCGGCGGCCTGGGTCGCCGGTGACGAGATCTACGGCGGCAACCCAGGTCTGCGCGAGACCTTGGAGGACCGCGGGATCCCGCATCGAGGCGTACGACGCCTGGCTCGCAGCTAGCCCCGCCGTACCGAAACTCCTGCTCACCTTCGAAGGCTCACCCACCTTGCTCATCGGCAAGGAGATGGCCGACTGGTGCGCGGCCAACATCGCCGCCCTCGAGATCGTCCACTGCGGCGAAGCCCGGCACCCACGCCCCCGAAGACCGCCCCAAGGAGATCGGGACCGAGATGGCGGCCTGGGCCGATCGTCATCAGCTGCGGTAGGACCAGGCGCCGGGCGGGATTCCGCCCGGCGCCTGGTGGAGGTTGTCAGCGGAGTAGGTAGTCGGTCAGGCGGTCCATCAGTTGGGTTCGGGTGGCTGCTCCGGTGACGCCTTCGAAGCCGAAGCCCAGGTAGACGGTGTCCGCGGTGGCGACGGCGGCGCCTTCCTGGATACCGAAGCCGCCGCGGCGGACCCAGTCGTTGACGTTGGCGCCTTCGATACCTCCGGCGTCCTGTGGTGCACCGAGCACGGTCCAGCCGTCCGTCGGGTCGGCGTCGTCCTCGAACGACGTCGTTCCCTCACCGGTGGACACCTCGATGTCGTCGATGAAGACACCGGGGAACTGCTGCAGACCCCAGTCGCTCAGGACGGTGATCGAGAGCTCGACCTGCCGGCCGGCGTACGGCGTCAGATCGATCTCCCATTGCTGCCAGCCGGCCGAGCCTCCGTTGCCCGCATGCCACGCTCCGGTGGTTCCGGTGTTGCTGCACGTGCCGGTCGCCGGATCGAAGGTTTGGTAGTGGGTCAGGAACGGGTGCAGCACGTTGGCCGCATCCGCGGGGTTGCTCCAGCCGCCGGTACAGGACTGGTCGTTGCTCAGATCACTGGAGGTGTGCCCGTTCACGTCGGGCAGCGTGGTCCAGTCGTCCTGGCCGACGGTGTGCGCCTCCACGATCATGTAGTCGAAGTCCAGCTCGAGGTTATAGCTGGTCCAGAACGACAGGGTCGCGCCACCCGCCGGCACCGTGACGGTGTGGGCGAGCCGCTTGTACGCCTCGTCGGCCCGGTCGGAGTACATGAACCTCTGCCCGGTGCGCGGGTCGAACGGCCCTGCGATACCGGACACGTACTCAGCGGCGGGCCAGCTGTCCAGGTGCGGGAAACTGCCCGTCGGGTCGGTCACCGTCAAGAAATCTCCGGTGGCGATGAACGATGAGTCGGACACCTGGTTGCCGGCACTGTCGGCGCCGTTGCGCTCCAGGTTCAAACCGGCGAGCGGAGTGTCGATCCCGCTGATCGGGAACGGATCACCCGTGTCCGGGTCCAGTCCGCCGGCCGGCGTCGTGATCGCCGCGCCGAAGGTGTACTCGATCGGGTCGCCCTGCGAGTCGCCCGAGCCGGACAGTGCGAGGCAGCGCGCGAGGACGGCGGGATCGGCCGAGCACTGCTTGTTCTCGAACGGGTCGTACAGCTGCGTTCCCAGCGCCGGGGTGTACTGCTGGCCGGCCCGTTGGCCGGTGTAGGCGACGCGCCCGCCCTCGTTGACGAAGTCGCGCACCTCGAGCAACTCCTGCATCGCCAGCCGGGACGCGTTGCCCGGGCCCCAGCCGGGTTCGCGGGTCACCACATCATCGCCGGTGTACCACAGGACGGCGTCGTAGTGGCTGAGTACGCCGAGGTTGTCCGGCGCGGTCCGGCCACGCGCGTCCACGTCGTACACGTCGAACGCGATCCCCTGGGCGGCCAGGGCATCGGTGTAGAAGGACAGGTACTGCGGTGCGGTCACTCCCGGTTTCACCGGGGAAGCACCGGTGTAGTCCTCGGCCGCGAGGATCAGCACCCTCCGGTCGGTGTTGGAGGCGACCTGGTAGGTGAAGGACTCGCTGGTCTGACCGCCGCCTTCGAACCAGACGGTCACGTTGTCGCCGACCGACGTACCGGTGACCTGGCCGCGGACGACGTGGTAGTAGGTGCCGTTGCCAGGCCCGTAGCGCTCCCCGCCGGTCCACTCGGAGGCGGGCTTCTGCTGCACCGGCCCGGTGCCGATCCGGTAGTTCAGCGTGACGGCGCCGAGGTTGCGCCGGGCAAGGATCCGGACTTCCTGCGGGTCGCCGTACGAGACGGCGAACCGGAAGTCGAACAGCGACTGCTGGCCGTTCTGCGGGTCGATGTCGTCCTGGTCGAGGTAGAACGGCGCTGTCGTGATGCCGACCGGCGACGCCGGGGCGGTGGGGTTGACGGCCGAGCGCGCGAGACCGAGGTGGAACGGCAGGGTCTTCAGGAACTCCGCCTGGATCAGAGCCTCGTCGTCCGGGAACACGAAGCCGGCTCCTGGAATCCCTTCACCGAGCTCGGGCGTGTAGGCGACCGTACCGGCGTTGGTGTCGGCGTAGTCGGTCGTCTCGCCGTTGGTGACGTAGAGAGTATCGGCCGACTGACCGGGGTTGAAGCCCGGGATGGCCGGCTTCGCGTCGGTGCCGCCCAGTGCGACGTAGAGCGGGTTGTCGGCGTCGGGTGTGCCGACTTGCCAGCCCTGGGGGTACAGGAGCCATTGCCCGAACGAGTGAAGGTTCGACTGGAACTTCGGCTTGATCCGATCGATCAGACCGGCCATCGCCCGCGTCTCCGGCTCCGACGCCGGCGCCGGTCCGCGGTAGGTCTCGCTGATCGGGTCCGGTGAGGAGCCTTCGTTGTCGTAGCCCCAGTGCTCGTTGAAGTTCCGGTTCGGGTCGACGCCGTCGACGGCGGTGATCTGGCCGTCGCCGTTGTTGTCGCGCAGGTTCTTGCGCCACAGTCGCTCGTTCGTGAACGTGTACTGGTACCCGTCCGGGTTCGCGGCGACGACGAACCACAGTTCGGTGCTCTTCAGCAGGTTCTTGACGGCCGTGTCGTTCGCCCGGAAGCGATCGACGAAGTGGTGCAGCAGCCGGCGGTTGACTTCGAGGCTGATCCACTCGCGCGCATGCTGCAGCGACGAGTACAGCACTGCCGGGCGGGAGCCGTCGCGAATCCCGGGCGCACCCTGGGTGACCTTCAGCGCGATCAGCTCACGGCCCTGATGTGTCCGGCCGAGCACCACCAGCTTGACCAGATTGGGATTGTTGCGCGCGACAGCGAACAGTTCGTCGCGGATGCCGCCCGGCTCGTCCCACGACCGATAGACCGTGTACCCGGTGCGTGCCTGGGCCGCGGCCTGCTCCGAGACCGACTGGCCCTTGTTGTTGCGCTTGACGGTGACCTTCACGCCGGCGGCGTTCACTTTGTCCCGCTGGACTTGCGTGAGGACCGCGTCGGCTGTGACACCGGCCGCGGTCTGGTGCACCGCGGCGAGTTCGAGTCCGGGGACGGCTTCGTTGATCTTGTCGGCCGGCCCCTCGAGTACGTACATCTCGAGCGGTGAATCCGGCGGTCGGGCGGTTGCAGAGGACGACACCAGGCCGATGGAGACCGAGCCCAGTGCTGCCGTGGCCAGGAACGCTGCGACGCCGCGTTTCGAGGACATCGAGAACACCCCTCCCAGTGGTGGGCAGGCGTCCTCGGCGGGCGTACGACAGCAACCCCCGACCGGCTGCCGACCAAGGACGCGCGCCAAATGTGCCGTCACCGTACTCCCGGGGTATCCCGGGAGCAATGCGTCGAGCATGCCCGGCCGGCAATCTGCTGGCGAAGCGTTTTCCGATCAAGGGAACGTGAGGCGGACGATTACGTTGTCAATGACTGATGGGTGCCGCCGCTCCTTGTCGTTGTTGGTGGAGGTGAGCCAGAGGGTGCCGTCGGGGTTCGGGTCATGCTGCGGAGGCGGCCCCAGCCGCCGGAGAAGACGCGACCAGCGGTACGCCGTCAGTCGCGGTCTCGCTGAGTGGATGGAGGATCCGCAACCGCAGTCGGCGCAACCGCAGCGGCCAATACCGATCCAGTTCCGCGGACAGCATGACGAAACGACGGCCTCCGGCACCAAGATGACCGCTCCGAATGACCACCAACCTCCATCAGCCGTGGTCGCCGCCAGAGCTGTTGCCACCAGCAACAGTGCGCGGCCGATCGCTCGACAGCCAACGGGTTTTGGCCGACGAGCCGACGCAGCCGCACGACGCCTCCGAGGCGACGATCCTGGCGTAGATCAGGTGCCCGGTGAAGCCGGCAGCGAGAGCGGCCGCCGCGATCGCCTCGACGGTCAGTGCCGGTGGCAACAACAATGTCAGCGGTAGTTGGTCCAGGCAACTGCGAAGAGCCGGGCTGGTTGCCGGAGCGGTGATGCTGCTCGGCTTCGTCAACTTGCCCGGTGTCGCCATGGGTGCCGACGACATGGACGCGGCGCCTGCGTGGACCTACCTGGGTGGCCTCAGCTGGGCGGGCACCACCTGCTCTTCTCGGCCTGGAGTCTCAGCCTCAGTCCCACGGCGTCAGGCCCCGGGGCGGACTAACCGGAACGCGGCCTCCAGCGGCGGGAACATCGCCCGCACATCACCACCGGACAGCCACACCCCGATCACCAACGCAGCCGTTGCCTCCAGCAACCTCGCCCGCCGAACTCCACCAGCTGCCACCGGCTCGCAGCCGAGATCCCGCACAAGGGTGCCGACCTGCTCCAGGGCGGCCGGATCGTCACCGCACAGCGGCACCCCGGCGACCGGCGACCGGCGACGGAAGACTCGTCTTCGGTGTGGTCTGCGGCCGCCTCTGGGCGCCGACGAGCAGGAGCCGCCCGGCTGACACAACGCTCCGGCGCATCAGTGAGCACGACCGGGTCGGCTCACGGACATCTCGACTGACCCCTGGGGCGGGGCCTAGGTGGGGTGCCGGTAAGAACTCTGTCACCAGCCGCAGACGAGTTCGGTCCGAGCACGGTCTCTCGCACAACCCTATTCAGTGCGAGATGCTCGCGGCGGCGCTCAGGCTCGCTCGCTTCGAGGCCGCCCTGCGCCTGGCCGTCCGACACTTGTCCGTTCAGTCTTCGGCATTCGACCGTTTACGAACCACCTCGATCGTCAGCGTCGCCGTTCCGCGGGCACCGCTATCAGGTTGGCCTCAGTGCGCTGCGCTGTATGCGTCGCGGATCCGGGCCGGGACTCGGCCGCGGCCGGCGACGTCAACGGCCCATCGCGTCGCTAGTCTCGGTCATCGATCCTCCGATCCCTATCCAGCCGTTTGCTGAGCGTCTCATCGCGCTACCCAGCCCAGCATCCCGGGCTCCTTCGGAGGCCGGAGGGGGCTCCGTATCGAAGCAGGTCGCGCCGTGCTGCCGACCATGGCTCCATGAGCAACTCGTTGAACACTCACCAGCCCTACAGAATTGACCTTAGCCACCCGGTACGTCGGCGGCCGCCGACGTACCGGGTGGCCGCCCCCTTCACGACCAGACCCTCGACGCCCATCGCCGCGGGCAACACGTCGAACCACTCCCGGGCTTCCTCGAGGTCGGCGGTGACCGGTGTCAGCTGCAGCGGGGGCGAGAAGCTGGTGGCGAGCTGCTCCAAGCGGCCGCGGCGTACGGTCCACCGCTGGGTGCGCAGATCGACCCCAGCCGGCCTCGCAACCACCGAGGCTGGGCCGCGAAGCAAACGTTTGGTGACGAGCCGTGGCAGAGCCGGATCACCTGCCGAGGGTCGACACGAGTGACAATCACGTCCACGCTGGGAGCGTGAGGAGGGCGGGGGTTTCACTCGGACTCGTCGTGGTGGTCGGGCTGGGGGCCTGCACGTCGAACGACGGCGCAGAACCTACGGCCGGGACCGGTACGACGACCACGACGGACGGAGGTCGTGCACCTGACCCCGCGACCGCCGTACTCGATCCGGCCGAGGCAGCTCCACTTCAGGCGGTGCTGGCGAAGGTGGTCCGGCTCAACGCGACGATTCCGGAGGCCGAAACGGCGGCGCGTGGTATCACGGCCGCCGTGGTGACGGACAAGTGGACGTGGTCGGGCGCAGCTGGTGTGGATGCGGTAGGCACCACACTCGTCCCCACCACGATGCTGGGCGCCGCAAGCATCACGAAGACGTTCATCGCGGCCGAGGTCGTGCTCCTGGCGAAGGCCGGCAAGCTCGACCTGGACGCGCCACTCTCGCAGCACGTGCCGCATCGCCTGACCCGCAACAACGCGACCGTGCGCCAACACCTCGCGATGCGGTCCGGAGTATCGGACTTCCAGGAGGAGAACTACGTCAAGCTCGATCAGGCGGTTGCGGCAGCACCCGGCAGGCACTGGACCGCGGAGCAGACGCTCGCGTACCACACAGGACCGGTGCTACCGCCGGACAGCCAGTTCAGCTACAGCAATGCGAGCTATCTCCTGCTCGGATTGCTGATCGAGAAGGTCGGCGGGCAACCGCTCGCGACCGCGCTTCGACGCGACCTGGCGGAACCCGCGGGTCTTGAGCGGGCCGCCTTCCAGGACGGTGAAAAACCGCTGCCGCCGCTGGCCGAGGACCGCAATCCGACGTGCGGTAAGGCCGTGGACGGATTCGCTCCGTGCCGGGGATTCGCCAGCTCGATCGCAGCGGCGGGAGGTCTGGCGGCCGACGCCCCGACGCTCGCGCGCTGGGGATATGAGCTGTACGGCGGCCGCGTCGGACCCTCGGACCTGGTCCGCGAACTGACGGACGGCGTGGACTACGGACTCGGGACCTTCCTCTACACGACCAAGTTCGGGAACTACACGGCGTACGGGCATCCCGGCGGGCTTCCCGATTACACCAGCATGCTCGTTGCCGTGCCCGAGCGACGGCTCTCTGTCGCGGTGCTGGTCGCCGACGGAGGCAAGAACGCCGAGCAGTTGACGGGCGAGTTGATCCGAGCCGCCGTACCGCTCCTTGGCAGCTGAGTCCACCCGTGGCGCTACTCGCCGACGAGTGCGTCGAGCACGCCCTCGCCGTACTTGGCCAGTTTGTTCTCGCCGATGCCGCTGATAGTGCCGAGCTCGGCCAGCGTGCCGGGGAGGTCGGTGGCGATCTGGCGCAGTGTCGCGTCGTGGAAGATCACGTACACCGGGACGCCCTGCTCCTTGGCGACACCGGCACGCCACGTCCGCAGGCGCTCGAAGACCGGCGCCGCCTCTGCGGGGAGATCGGCGGCGGCGGCCTTCTTCCCACCGGAAGACTTCGACCGCGCCCGCTCCGGCTCGCGGCGCATCATCACCTCGCGGCGCCGGCCGAGCACCACTCCGCTCTCCTCGGCGAGCACGAGCGTGCCGTCATCGCCTTCAACCGTGAGCAGTCGCAGCGCCAGCAGTTGCCGGATCACGCCACGCCACTCGGTGTCCTTCAGCTCGGTCCCGATCCCGAACACGGACAGCTGCTCGTGCCGGAACTGCTTGACCTTCTCCGTGTCCTTGCCGAGCAGGATGTCGATCAATTGGCCGGCGCCGAACTTCTGGCCGCGTTCGTGCTGCAGGAATGGGCCCAGCTCGCCACCTGGCACCGCGCCCGAGCAGGCGCCGCGTGAGCGGCCTGGAGCTGGACCTCGACGACGTTGTCGATCGCATCCATGAGCAGGGAGTCTGGGCGTACGTCGAGCAGACCGGCGGCGGGTGCGCGACGATCTACGCGGGCGCCTGGCGCAGCGTCCCGGACGGCCGCTACGACCGCACTATGTACTCCGCAGTCGCCGGACCCGGCACCTACGGTTGAGGCGAGAAACCTAACGTCGGACACACCGACGAGTTCTTCATCGGCGCCGACGATCAGGGAGACACCGCCGGGGTCACCTGCGCCACCCTCGACATCCAGAGCACACGCGACCTGGCCGACCTGATCGTCGCCCAGCACGTTCCAGTCGTCGGCGTCTCAGCTGAGCAAGACGTTGACTTCGACGAGATGGTCATCCATGTCCGCAGGCAGGTGTCACGAAGCCTCGGTCCTACTCCCTGCCGTGGGAGAAGGTTGACGGGAAGTCGCACACGGTCAATCTGCTGTTCCGCCGGACTGACGACAAGCACGTCCGGGCGCGGCCATACGACGAACTGGTGTGGAAGCCGGCACTCTTTCATGCGGGCGTCATGCCGGAGCCAACCAAGGACGCACGAGGTCCGCGGCACTACTACTCCAGCCGCGAGAACGGCATGCATGCGCTCAGGCATTATTACGCGAGCATCACGCTGGCTGACGGCGTCAATATCAAGGAGCTTGCGCAGTACCTCGGGCACGGTGACCCGGGGTTCACGCTCCGGCTGTATACCCACATGCTGCCGTCATCGCACGAGCGAGCGCGGAAGGCTGTTGACTCGCGACTGTCCAGGCTTTTCTCGATGGAGGCTCACGGAGCTGGCCGCCGACCGGTCCCCCACGACCCACTGGGAACCCGACGGCGGCCAGTCTCTCGATGACCCAGGAATCAGCCTCTGACCTGCG
>NZ_JBEZYF010000118.1:0-14672 GCF_040638415.1 Kribbella sp. NPDC026596
GCAGACCGCCGGTGAGGCTTGGGGTGGGGGGCAGCAGACCGCCGGTGAGGCTTGGGGTGGTGGGCAGCAGACCGCCGGTGAGGGTTGGGGGGCTGGGCAGGGGAACGGTGCTGGGGAGCAGAACGGCGGCGCGAACTGGGGTGGGGGGCAGCAGACTGCGCAGGCTTGGGGTGAGCAGGGTGAGGCCTGGGGTGGACAGCAGCAGGAGGTTGGCTCGGGTGGGGCTGGGCGTGGGGGGAAGCGGGAGAAGAAGGGCAAGGGAGCTGGGGACGGGGGCGGGCCTTCCGGGGCGAAGATGCCGTTGATCGTCGGTGGCGTGGTTGCGCTGGTGATGTTGGTGGTGGCGGCGATCTTCCTGATCGTCAACCCGGGCGACAAGAAGGCGGACCCACGGCCCACCGGTACGCCGACCGCGCAGCCGACCGGCAGTCAGCCGACGAACCAGCCGACGGGTCAGAGCAGCACCAAGCCCGGCCAGTCGAAGAACCCGAAGCTGCACGAGGGCGCGCGGATCTCGTCCGACGCGATCTCGTTCCCCCGCCGTACGGCGCCATGGTCGGACCGGAAGCGGCTGGTACCGCAACTGCTCAACTCGAGCGGGCAGTACATCGTGCTGCAGGAGAAGTTCGACGGCAAGAACGACTGGTACGCCGACATCTTCGTCGGCGCGCTCGGCACGGGCTCGGGGTTCAACGGCGACCCGAAGGCGACCGCGGCGGCGCTGTCGATCCAGCTGCGGACCAACCTGTACGGCGACATCCCGGTGACGTTCAAGACCATCGCCAACGGTGCGGTGAAGCGGTCGGACAAGTCGGGCTGGTTCTTTCAGCAGACGGTGACCGCGAACTCGGCCAAGGTGACCGCCCGAGTGCTTACCCTGACTGTGGCCGTTTTCGACCTCGGTGACGGCACTGCAGTCGCGTACATCAGCGACATCCCCAACACCCGGCCGGATCTGAGGGCGGCCGAGAGTCAGGCCTACAAGGGAATCAACGTTGGCTGAGAACGAAGACCAAACCCCACAACCGCCCCGGTCCGCCCGGCACAGCGCCCCACCACCCGGAGGCAGTAACCCCCCGCAGTACGACAACCACCAACAGCCACCCAACCCAGTCGGCCAACCGCTGCCCCCCGAGCAAGGCGGTCCCGTAGAGGCCCCTGGGTACGGCGGTCCCGCCCAGACCCCCGGGTACGCCGGTCCCTCACAGCCACCCGGGTACGCCGGTCCCTCACAGGCACCCGGGTACGCCGGTCCCGCACAGGCGCCCGGGTACGGCGGTCCCGCACAGGCACCCGGGTACGGCGGTCCCGCACAGGCACCCGGGTACGGCGGTCCCGGGCAGGCGTATCCGGCGAGCCCGGTGGGTGGTTCGGCGGATGCGTTGTCCGGGCAGTCGCCTGCGCCGGCGCCGCCGCCTCCACCGTCGGCCGCGCCGTCCCACTCCGCCGGGTCGCAGCAGCCAGCCGGTACGCCATACCCGGGACAGCAGCCCGGCCAGCCGCAGCCGTACCAGCAGCAGCCCGGCCAGCAGCCCCCGGCGGCGCCACAGCACTCGGCACCTCAACACGCCGTGCCCCAGCAGCAGCCGCGGCCGAACCTGCAGACCGGCTGGCAGCAACCCGGACCACAGCAGTCGGGGCAGCAGCAGGCGGGGCAGCAGTACTCAGGTCCGCAACAGACCGGCCCGCAGCAATCGGGTCCGCGGCAGTCAGGGCAGCAGCACGCAGGTTCGCAACAGCCGCCTGCGCAGCAGGGTCAGCAGCAGGCGGGGCAGCAGATGTGGGGAGCGCAGCAGCATCGGCCGCAGCACGGCGGCCAGCAGCAGGGTCGTCAGCAGCCAGGCCAGCAGACGTGGGGCCCTCAGCAACCAACTGCCTACCCGCAGCAGCCGACCCACCCCCAACACGGCCAGCCGCAATACGGGCAGTCCCAGCCGGGCCAGCCTCAGCCAGGCCAGGGGCAGCAGGGCCAGTATGGGCAGGGGCAGCATGCCCAGACGCAGCATGGGCAGCAGGTGTATGGGGCGGTGCAGTCGGCGGGGTATGGGCAGCAGGACGGTCGGCCGGCCCAACACAGTGGGCAGATGGGGTTTGGGGAGCGGTTGGCTGTTGGTGGGGAGGCGAAGGGTGGCGGGAAGCCGCCGATGGATTCTGGGACGAAGGCGCGGCTGATCGGGGCGCTTGTGCTGGTGATCGCGGCCTTGGCGACCACCGGGCTGAGTGTCGGCTGGATCTGGACGAAGGCCGACGCGGTCACCCCGGTCGCGCTCCCCTCCGGTAACCAGGCTCCGATCGAGACCGTCAGCCCGTCGGTGCAGCCGTCCGAGACGCCGACACCGGTCGGCAAGGTGCTCGGCACCGAGATGGTTGCCGCGAACAACGACTCGATGCCGATCATGAGCTCGGCCTGGACCAACTACTCCGACGAGACCGGTCTGTGGGGCGGCGCCGCGATCTGGTTCACGGTGCACAACAACTACGACGGCAAGGGCGCGAAGTGGGGCAACGTCACCAGCTTCGGCCAACTGCCTCCCGACATCCCGTACAAGAACACCGCGGCCGGCCTGAAGGAGGCCACGGTGCAGGTGGGGTCGCGGGCGATCATCGGCCTGTACACCAAGGACGTCAAGGTCCTGCCCGGTACCACCCACAAGGCGATCACCGTCGGCGGGCACCCCGGCCATGAGCTCGTCGCCAAGGTCGCGGTGAGCCAGCCCGGCGTCAAGGAGACCTTCTCGACCGTGATGGTCGCGGTGATCGATCGCGGCGACGGCACGGCGGCCGTGTCGATCGCCGACATCGCCGGGTCCACGCCCGCGTGGCAGAAGGTCTGGCGCTCCAAGGTCAGCCAGATCGAGATCAACAAGTAAACGCGCAAAGGGCCGGCGGGGACATCCCCGCCGGCCCTTCCGTCACGTCAGCAAGCGTCAGCCGCGCACCTCGGCGCAGGCAGCGATCCACCGATCCAGCGTTTCCTTCGCCGCGCCCGAGTCGATCGCCTCCGCGGCCCGGTCCATCCCACTCCGGATCCGGCTGGTCACGTCTCCCGGCTCCGGCTCGTACGCCGCCAGCGCCGCCCCGGCGTTCAGCAGTACGACGTCCCGCACCGCACCCGGCTCACCGTCGACCAACGCCCGTACGACCTTCGCGTTGTACGCGGCGTCCGCACCCTTCAGCGCATCCGCGGACACCGGCTCGATCCCGAGCTCCCGCGGATCCACCGTGAACGGACCCTCGACCGATCCCCCGCCGACACTCCACACCTTCGACGTCGTCCGCGTGGTCAGCTCATCGAGCCCGTCATCACCGTGGAAGACCAGCGCGTCGATCCCGCGTCGCGCGAGCACTCCGGCGATCAGGCCGGCGATCCGCTCGTCCGCGACGCCGACGGCCTGCGCCGACGGGTCGCCCGGGTTCGCCAGCGGGCCGAGCAGGTTGAACGTCGTCGGTACGCCGAGCTCACGCCGAGGTACTGCGGCATGCCGAAGCGCAGGGTGGAACGCGGAGGCGAAGCAGAACGTGATCCCGACCCGCTCCCCCACCTCGGCGACCTGCGCCGCGGTGAGATCGAGCGGGATCCCCAGCTCCTCCAGGACATCGGCCGCACCACATGCCGACGAGGCCGCACGGTTGCCGTGCTTGACCACTTTCGCGCCGGCTCCGGCCGCGACGATCGCTGACATCGTGCTGATGTTCACTGTGTGTGCTTGGTCACCACCCGTCCCGACCACGTCCAGCGTCCGGCCGGAGACCGTGACTCGCCCGGCGAAGTCACGCATCGTCGCGACCAAGCCTTCGACCTCGCTCACCGTCTCGCCCTTGGCCCGCAGCGCGATCACGAACCCGGCGAGCTGCGCCGGCGACGCGGCACCGGACAGGATCTGCTCCATCGCCCACGCGGTGGCGGCGGCCTCCAGGTCCTCACGCCGCAACAACGGATTGAGCACCTGCGGCCAGGTGTAGTCGGTCATGGGGCCTCCCGGCCTGGACTGAGGAGCGGAGGGAGCGCAGCGACTGGAGCGACGAGGGAAGGCCGGGAGTAAAGCCCCATGACCCGCCGAGCCGGAGGCGAGGCCCAAAGCACAGCCATGATGCGTGGTCAGGCGGTGGTGGCGGGGAGGTTGGCCAGGCGCTGGCGGAGCAGGTCCGCGGTGACCTCGGCCATCCGGATCGGGTCGATGGGGTGCGAGACCGCGCCCTCGGCCCGCGACCAGGTCGCCAGCCAGGCGTCCTGCGGACGGCCGGTGATGACCAGGACCGGCGGGCACTGGAAGATCTCGTCCTTCAACTGCCGGGCGATCCCCAAGCCACCGGCCGGAACGGCCTCGCCGTCCAGGATGGCCAGGTCGACCCCGCCCTTGTCCATGGTCTTGATCACGGCCGGCTCGGTCGCGCACTCGACGTACTCGAGCTCGGGCAGATCGGCGGCCGGCCGCTTACCCAGGGCCAGCCGGACGGACTCCCGCGTCGTACGGTCGTCGCTGTAGACCAGCACCTTCAGCGGACGCTCTGAACTCATCGATCCATCCCAAGTTCTGTGGCTGTACGAAAGGACATGCGAACAACAGGGGGAATGCTACCGGGGCGTCTGTCCGGCCCGGCGAGCCTGTTCCTCCAACCGGTCCAGCCGGCGGTCCTCGCGACGGGCCTCCCGCTGCGATTCCCGCACCCATTGGACGAACAGTACGGCGAAGAACACCACGCCGACGAGGTCACCCGAGCCCCACAGCAGGCCGCCCGCGATGTACTGGTCATGCAGTGGTGACGGCGGCCAGGACCGGCCGAAGCTCGTGTACCAGTCCTCGGCGATCAGCTTGTTCGCGGACATGATCGTGATGCCGAGGAACGCGTGGAACGGCAGTGTGAGGAAGATCAGCAGCAGCCGGAACGGGTAGATCACGCGCCCCGGCACCGGGTCGATCCCGAGCAGCGGCCAGAAGAACAGCGCGCCGACCAGGATGAAGTGCAGATGCAGCAGGTCGTGCAACACGGTCGAGTGCAGGGTGGCTTCGTACCAGCCGCTGAAGTAGAGCGCCCACGGGCTCAGCACGAACAGCGTGAAGCCGACGAGCGGGAAGCAGAGCACCTTCGCGACCCGCGAATGCAATACGGAGAGCAACCATTTCCGGGGACGCTGCGGAAGCGTGCGCAACGCCAAAGTGATCGGCGCGCCGAGCGCCATCGCCAGCGGCGTCAGCATCGACAGGATCATGTGCTGGACCATGTGCACGCTGAGCAGCACCGTGTCATAGGTGCCCAGCGCCGACTGGGTCGCGATCACCGCACTTCCGAGCCCCACGCCGACGAACGAGAACGTCCGGGCCCGGGACCATTTGTCGCCCCGTTTGCGCAGCTTGTGGACGCCGTACAGATAGAGCGCGCCGAGGACGACGATCACACCGAGTAACACCGGTTCGAAGGTCCAGGCCGTCAGCAACCGCAGCGGCGTGAACGGCTCGATCTGGTCGCCCGGCGTGGCGTGGAGGGGAAGCACGCTTCCACAGTAGAAACAACGGTTCGGCGACATGCACGGGGGTGGTCGTGGCTCTGGACAGGCGGACCGACATAATGACCGCGTGGCCACTGCAACTGCGCTCCCAGCGTCTCGTGAACACGGACACCACGACCGTCCCAGCATGGTCAGTGTCGGCACGATCGTCTGGCTTTCGAGCGAACTGATGTTCTTCGCCGCCCTCTTCGCGGCGTACTTCACGATCCGGTCGGTGACGACCGCTTCCGCCGCTCCCGGGACCGAGACCCTCTGGCAGGCGTCGACCGAGATGCTGAACGTGCCGTTCGCTTCGGTGAACACGTTCATCCTGGTCGCGTCGTCGTTCACCTGCCAGGCCGGTGTGTTCGCCGCCGAGCACGGCAAGGTGGGCCGGAGCGGCTCGCTGGCGAACGTCCGTGCCTGGGGCATGCGTGAGTGGTTCATCCTCACGTACGTGATGGGCGCGGTCTTCATCGCCGGTCAGGTCACCGAGTACGCGAAGCTGGTCCACGAGGGCATGACGATCTCGTCGTCGCCGTACGGATCGGTCTTCTTCCTGACCACCGGCTTCCACGGTCTGCACGTGACCGGCGGTCTCATCGCTTTCGTGTTCGTCCTGGCCAGGACGTACATGGCTCGTAAGTTCACCCACGAACAGGCGGTCTCGGCGATCGTCGTGTCCTACTACTGGCACTTCGTCGACGTGGTCTGGATCGCCCTGTTCGCGACCATCTACCTGCTCAAATGAGTGAGAAGAGACATTCCTTGTCACCGGCGCGCTTCCTCTCCGCACGTCGACGGCACCGGTCAGCCGGCCTCGTCGTGCTCTTGTTCGGCCTCCTGGCAGTGGGTTCGGCGTACGCCGCCTTCGCCCCTGACAACGCGGTCGCGGACAACTCGGCCCAGTCCCAGCAGATCGAGGAGGGCAAGAAGCTCTTCGCGGTCGGTTGCTCCAGCTGCCACGGCCTGAACGCCGAGGGCGGTGGCAACGGCGAGGGCAAGATGGCCGGCCCGTCGCTGATCGGCGTCGGCGCGGCCGCGGTCGACTTCCAGGTCGGCACCGGCCGGATGCCCGCGATGCAGCCGGGTGCGCAGATCCCGCGCAAGACGCCGGCGTACACGCAGGAGGAGATCGAGGCCCTGGCCGCGTACGTCGCCTCGCTCGCCCCCGGCCCGGCCGTCCCGGCGCAGGAGTCGTACGACGTGAGCAAGGCCACCGACGAGCAGGTCACCCGTGGTGGCGAGCTGTTCCGGACGAACTGCACGGCCTGCCACAACTTCGCCGGCCGTGGCGGCGCACTGCCGAACGGCAAGTACGCGCCGTCGCTGATGGGCGTCAGCGAGAAGCACATCTACGAGGCCATGCTGACCGGCCCGCAGCAGATGCCGGTCTTCTCCGACCAGGTGATGCAGCCGCAGGACAAGGCCGACATCATCGCCTACCTGAAGGCGCTGCAGGCGCAGAAGGACCCGGGTGGCTTCGGTCTCGGCCGGCTCGGACCGGTCTCTGAAGGACTATGGGGTTGGCTGGTCGGTATCGGCCTGCTGGTGTGTGTAGCGGTGTGGATCGGCGCCAAGGGCGTCAGGGCCAAGGGAGCGAAGGCCGAGTGAACGAGCGTAGCGAGATCACCATCAAGCACAGTGCGCCGCGTGTCTCATTCGCGCCCGGAGCGAAGCGAGGACGTGAATGAGCGACGACAAGCTTCCCGCTGTCAGGGCGGAAGAGGAGCACAGTCAGGTACAGGTGGCGGAGCCGATCCCGGACCCGGGTATCGAGCCGCACGAGTACCGCATCACCGACATCGACCCGAAGGCCGCCGACCGGGTCGAGCGCCAGGTCGCGACGATGTTCACGCTGGCCGGCCTGCTCGCGCTCGGTTCCTGCGTGGCGTACTTCGCCATCAAGCGGGACGCCGTGCTCGAGTTCGGCCCGCTGTCCGGCAACGCCAACAACATGATCATCGGCCTGTGCCTCGGCCTGGCCCTGTTCCTGATCGGCGCCGGCGCGATCCAGTGGGCCAAGAAGTTGATGGTCGACGAGGAGATCTCCGAGGACCGGCACGACGCCCACTCCACGCCCGAGCAGATCGCCGACATCACCGAGGCCTTCCAGCAGGGTGTCGCGGAGTCCGGGTTCACGCGGCGCAAGCTGATCCGGCGTTCGCTGTTCGCGGCGATGGGCCTGCTCGGCCTACCGGCCATCGTGCTGCTGCGTGACCTCGGTCCGCTGCCCGGTCGCAGCCTGTACAACACGATCTGGGCCAAGGGCATCCGGGTCGTCAACGACGTCACGGACCGCCCGATCAAGCCCTCCGACATGGTCATCGGCCAGCTGGTCAACGCCGCGCCCGCCAACCTGGCGCCGCTGCAGGAAGCGAGCCCGGTCGCGTACCAGAACGCCAAGGCGAAGTCCGCGGTGATCGTGGTGCGGATCAAGCCGAGCGAGATCCAGGCCCCGCCCGGGCGGGAGAACTGGGGTGTCGACGGCATCCTGTGCTACTCCAAGATCTGCACCCACGTCGGCTGCCCGATCTCGCTGTACGAGCAGACCACCCACCACGTGCTCTGCCCGTGCCACCAGTCCACCTTCGACCTGGCCGACGGCGCCAAGGTCGTCTTCGGCCCCGCGGCCCGTCCGCTGCCTCAGCTACCCTTGGCGGTGGACAGCGAGGGCTACCTGGTCGCACAAAGCGGCTTCACCGAGCCGGTCGGCCCGAGCTTCTGGGAACGAGGGTGACACCAGTGTCAGACACGAAACAGTTTCCGCCTCCGGTCAAGTACCTCGACGACCGCCTCGGGATCGGCAAGATCGGCCGGAAGAACCTGCGCAAGGTCTTCCCGGACCACTGGTCGTTCATGCTCGGCGAGATCGCGCTCTACAGCTTCATCATCCTGATCCTCACCGGCATCTTCCTCACCTTCTGGTTCCGGCCGTCGATGGCCGAGGTCGAGTACCAGGGCTCGTACAGCCTGCTCAAGGGCCTGCACATGTCCGAGGCCTACGCCTCGACGCTGGACATCTCGTTCGACATCCGCGGCGGTCTGCTGATGCGGCAGATCCACCACTGGGCGGCGGTGCTGTTCATCGCCGCGATGATGGTGCACCTGCTCCGCATCTTCTTCACCGGCGCGTTCCGCAAGCCGCGTGAGCTGAACTGGGTGATCGGCTTCACGATGCTGTTCCTCGGCATCATCGAGGGCTTCATCGGTTACGGCCTGCCCGACGACCTGCTGTCCGGCACCGGTCTGCGGATCACCAACGGCATGATCCAGGCGTCGCCGGTGATCGGCACGTACCTGAACTTCTTCATCTTCGGCGGTGAGTTCCCCGGCGACGAGTTCGTCTCCCGGTTCTTCACCATCCACGTGCTGCTGATACCGGGGTTGATCCTTGCCTTGGTCACGGTGCACCTGTTCCTGGTCGTGTACCACAAGCACACGCAGTACCCGGGCCCCGGCCGGACCGAGAAGAACGTGGTCGGCTACCCGCTGATGCCGGTGTACATGGCCAAGGCCGGCGGCTTCTTCTTCGTCGTCTTCGGCATCACCGCGTTGATGGGAGCGCTGCTCCAGATCAACCCGGTCTGGTTGTACGGGCCGTACAACCCGGCGGAGGTGACGGCGGGATCCCAGCCGGACTGGTACATGGGCTGGCTGGAAGGCTCGGTCCGGATCTTCCCCGGATTCGAGTCGCATTTCTGGGGCGTCACGCTGAGCTGGAACCTGCTCATACCGGCGCTGATCGTGCCACCGGCGTTCGTCACCCTCGTCGCGCTGTATCCGTTCATCGAGGGCTGGATCACCGGGGACAAACGCGAGCACCACCTGCTGGACCGGCCGCGCAACATGCCGACCCGGACCGGGATCGGCGCCGCCTTCATCACCTTCTACGCCCTGCTGTGGATCGGTGGTGGTAACGACCTGGTCGCCACTCAGTTCAACGTGTCGCTGAACAACGTGACCTGGTTCCTCAGAGTCGCGATCTTCCTCGGCCCGGTGCTGGCGTTCTGGGTCACCCGGCGGGTGGCGATCTCGTTGCAGCGCGCCGACAACGACCGGCTGCTGCACGGCCTGGAGACCGGTGTGATCGTCCGCTCCCCCGAGGGCAAGTACACCGAGAAGCACGAGCCGATCGGGACGAACGAGGCGTACGAGCTCACCGCCCGGGAGCGGCGCCTGCCGTTCGACCCCGGACCGGAGACCGACGACAACGGTGTCCGCGCCCCGCGCCGCGCCCTGAACAAGCTGCGCGCCCGGCTGTCCCGCTTCTACTACGCCGACGCGGTGCAGAAGCCGACCGCCGAGGAGCTCGAAGCGGCCCACGAGCACGGTCACGACGCGGACGAGATCCACGACCTGACGAGCGAGACGGAGACCTACCGCGAGGTCACCAGCGACCGCTCCTGACGTCGTACCAGCACGGCGTTGCACTAAGCGAAAGGCCCCGGCATCACGCCGGGGCCTTTTCGCTTACCCGAGGGCTTCGGAGACCGCGGTCAGGTAGCTCTTCACGAGGATCTGCTCGGCTGGGTCGAGTGCTTCGGTGGTGGCGATCAGGCGCTCGAGGAGAGGGCCGAAGAACTGCCAGCCGAGGTCGATCGCGGCATCGGAGACCTGAAGGCGGGAGCTGCGGCCGTCTGAGCGGCTTCTGAGGCGTTCGACGTGCCCGGCGGCCTCCAGGCGGTGGATGACGGCCGTCGTCGCTTGAGAGGTCATTCCAAGCTGCTGAGCCAACCAGCTGGGCGTCGCCTCCACACCAGCCCGTTCGGCGTCCAGAAGCCGGACGAGCGCCCGTACGTCGGTGCCGTGCAGACCTGACGTCCGGGCGAACTCGCCCACCGTCAGCTCGAGCCGCAGCGCGACGTCCCGCAACCGGTGCACCAGGTCCAGCGCCGCCGCCCGCTCGGGGTCGGCCGGCATCACTCCTTCACGCATACCCCGCAATTTACCTCACTGAGTGAGCTATTCTCGCGTCATGACCTTCCAGGACGCGTATGACGCCCTCCTCGCCCGCTGGGAAGTCCCGGTGGAGCAGCTCGAGCTCGCCGACGAGTTCGGCACCACGCACGTGAACGCGTGTGGTCCGGCCGACGGCCCACCCGTCGTACTGCTCCCCGGGTACGGCGCGACGTCATCGGTGTGGTTCGCCGTCGCACCACGCCTCGCCGACCGCCACCGCGTGTACGCCGTGGACCTGATCGTCGACGCGGGACGCAGTACCAACACCGGGCAGAAGCCGACGACGCCGGCCGACCTACACACCTGGCTCACGAACACCCTCGACGGCCTGGGGATCGCCCAGACGGCGCTCTGCGGTCACTCTTACGGCTCCTGGATCGCGCTGACCTACACCCTCGCGCACCCGGACCGCGTCGACCGGCTCGCCCTCCTCGACCCCACCGACAGCTACCTCGGCCTCCGGCTCCCCTACGTCCTGCGAGCGTTGCCGAGCCTGCTGCGCCCCTCGCAGGACCGCACCAAGTCCTTCCTCCGCTGGGAGACCCAAGGATTGCCCGTCGACCCGGGATGGCTGGAACTCGCCGGCTTGGCCGCCAAGCAGCCCTCGACCCCGTTCGTCCGCACCAAGCGCCCCACCGACGACCAACTGCGGAACCTCCGCCCGTCTCCCCTGGTCTTCGTCGCCGGCCGCAGCAAGAGCCAGAACCCCGCCAAGCTGACCCAGCGCGTCACCACCCTGAACCCGACGGCGACCGTCGTACGCCTCGACTCCGCCACCCACCACTCGCTGCCTGTACTGCACGCAGACGAGGTCGTCCCCGCCCTGACCAAACACCTGTTCAACTGAGGCGACCCCCTCTCCACGGGCATGTGGGAAGGGGGTCGCGTCGGTGTGTGGCGGTCAGGAGAGAGCTGAGCCGGCCTTGTAGGCGGCCCAGGTGGTGTTCCAGTCGGTCCAGCCGTTGCCGGGCTCCATGTGGCGGGTCGTACCGGTGACGATCACGGGGTCGCCGCGCAGGGTCTGCTTGAAGTACCACTGGGCGTCCGCGAGGCTCATGCCGACGCAGCCGTGGCTGACGTTGGCGCTGCCCTGGCTGCCGGCCGACCACGGGGCGCCGTGGATGAACTCACCGGAGCTGGTGACTCGCTGGGCCCACTTCACGTTGCTGATGTTGTAGTACTCCGGGTCGCCCGGCTTGATGCCGACGGTCGCCGCGTCCATCCGCTTGGTGGTGAACTTCTCCATGATCACCTTCACGCCGCTGCGGGTGGTGAAGCCGTCCTTGCCGGCGGTGATCGGGATGCTCCGGGCCAGCTTGCCGTTGATCGTCACGGTCATCGTGTGCTTCGTGACGTTCACGTTGCTGACGACCGACGGGCCGATGGTGAAGGCGATCTTGCGGCTGCTCGAGCCCCAGGTGCTGTTGCCGGCGTTGACGCCCTGGGTGTCGATGTTGACGGTCACCTTGGTGCCGGCCGGCCAGTAGTTCATCGGCCGGTAGTTGACCTGCTTGCTGTTCACCCAGTGCCAGGTGCCGGTGACGGGGACCGAGGTGGTCACCTTCAGCCGCTTCTCCACGGCCGCGCGGTCCTTGACCGGGTTGTTCCAGTAGATCTGGATCGGCAGCGCCACGCCGACGGTCTCACCGTTCAGCGGGACGACCGAGGCCTTGAGGCTCTTGGCCGCCTTCAGCGTCTTGAAGGTCGAGTTGATCGGCACGGATGCGCCATCGGTGCCCTCGGCGGAGCCGCTCACCGTGTACGACGCGCCGGGCTTGAGGTGGTCTGTGGAGGTCCACTTCGTCTTGTCCGTGTTGAAGCTGCCGTCGACCTTGTCGCCGTCGTCGTCCTTCACCGTGACGTCGCTCAGCTTGCCGGTCGAGGTGGACACGGTCACCGGCTTGTCCGGCTGCGCCGAACTGGCGCCCCTGGCGGGCACGATCGAGATGGCCGCCTCGGCCGGATCCTGCGACGGCGTGGCCGACTCTCCCGGGGTGGTCGAAGCGCCCGGAGTACCACCCTGTGTCGTCGACGCGCCGGGTGTCGAGGGGTTGTTCCCGCCCGCTTCCGTGTCGCTGCACGCCGTACCGGCCAGCAGCAGCACACAGATCCCCGCCACGGCAAGGCCGTGCTTCCTCACCGAACCGCTCACCATTCCCCAGCTCTCCCCTGTTTCGTCAAACCGCCGCCAGGGTAACCCGTCGTACGGACAGACCTTTGGCAACGCACCGCCACCTGAGTGGTACGGACCACAACGGTCCGTTACCGGTGGCATCTCTAAAGACGCACGAAAACGCCGCCCGGTTCGTTCCCGGACGGCGTTTTTCGTACGACGCTCAACTAGTGGGCGTGGTCACCGCGGTAGTACTCGAAGATGAAGCCGCTGAGCGTGACGATGCCCAGGCCGCAGCCGGCGATGAACAGCCACCAGCCGAAGACGATACCGAGCACGACGACCGACAGCGTCAGCGCGCACCACAGCGGCCACCACGAGTACGGCGGGAAGAAGCCGAGCTCACCGGCTCCGTCCACGATCTCGGCTTCCTTGCGGTCCTCCGGCCGGGCGTCCATCCGGCGCGCGGTGATGCTCAGGTAGAACGCCACCAGCAGCGACAGGAAGAACGTCATCACCAGCGCGGTGGTCCCGGTCGGGTCCTCCGACATCAGCCAGTAGATCGGCGTGACCACCAGCACGAACACGCTCAGGATCCCGAAGACCCAGGCTTCGATCTTCACGCCTTGTCCTTCCCCTCGGCCTCGGTACCGGCGATCTCCTCGAGATGCTCGACCCGGCCCTGGTCCTCACCCGCGTCCAGCAAGTTGTCCTTGCCGGCCCGGTTGTCCGGGTACTCGGCCAGGGCGAGGTCCGCGTGGTGCAGGTCGAACGCCGGGCTCTCGGACCGGATCCGCGGCAGCCGCTCGAAGTTGTGCCTCGGCGGTGGCGAGCTGGTCGCCCACTCCAGCGACCGGCCCCAGCCCCACGGGTCGTCGACGCCTACCTGCGGCGACTTGCGCGACTTGTAGACGTTGTAGAAGAACGGCAGCATCGACAGGCCCAAGATGAAGGCACCGACACTGGACACCTCGTTCAGCGTGGTGAAGCCCTCGTTGGCGCCGTACGACGCGTAGCGCCGCGGCATGCCCTCGACACCCAGCCAGTGCTGCACCAGGAACGTGGTGTGGAAGCCGATGAACAGCAACCAGAAGTGCAGCTTCCCGAGCTTCTCGTCGAGCATCCGGCCGGTGAACTTCGGCCACCAGAAGTAGAACCCGGCGAACATCGCGAACACGACCGTGCCGAAGACGACGTAGTGGAAGTGCGCGACCACGAAGTACGAGTCGGACAGCTGGTAGTCCAGCGCCGGCGAGGCCAGGATGATGCCGGTCAGACCACCGAACAGGAAGGTGGTCAGGAAGCCGATCGCCCAGAGCATCGGGGTGTCGAACGACACCGATCCGCCCCAGATCGTGCCGATCCAGTTGAAGAACTTCACCCCGGTCGGGACCGCGATCAAGAACGTCATGAACGAGAAGAACGGCAGGTTCACCGCGCCGGTGACGAACATGTGGTGTGCCCACACCGCCACCGAGAGCACCGCGATACCGAGCGTCGCGCTGACCAGGCCGATGTAGCCGAAGACCGGCTTGCGGCTGAACACCGGCAGGATCTCGGTGATGATGCCGAAGAAGGGCAAGGCGATGATGTACACCTCTGGATGCCCGAAGAACCAGAACAGGTGCTGCCACAACAATGGCCCGCCGTTCCCGGCGTCGAAGACGTGAGCCCCTAGAGCTCGATCCGCCTCCAGCATCAGCAGCGCGCCGGCCAGGATCGGGAACGCGATCAGCACGAGGATCGAGGTCACCAGGATGTTCCAGGTGAAGATCGGCATCCGGAACATCGTCATACCGGGTGCGCGCATCGTGATGATCGTGGTGACGAAGTTGACCGCACCCAGGATCGTGCCCAGACCGGCCATCCACAGACCCATGATCCACAGGTCACCGCCGATGCCCGGCGAGCGGACCGCGTTGGACAGCGGGGCGTAGGCGAACCAGCCGAAGTCGGCCGCACCACCCGGGGTGAAGAACCCGCTGATGGTGATCAGGCCGCCGAACAGGAACAGCCAGAAGCTGAACATGTTCAGCCGCGGGAACGCGACATCGGGGGCGCCGATCTGGATCGGCATGATCTCGTTCGCGAAGCCGACGAACAGCGGCG
>NZ_JBEZYF010000119.1:0-13490 GCF_040638415.1 Kribbella sp. NPDC026596
CCGGCTCCATTGCGCGTCGGTCAGCACCGCAGAACGAGACACCAGCCAACAATCCCAGCCAACCACGCCGACCTTTAGGAGACACGCCCTAGCCGCTGGCCGACAGCTGGTGACGTCCCCGGGGCGTTGCGGGCCCCAGGGACGGTCGCCCGTTCCCGGGCGTCTTCCCCGGCGCACGAGCGGCGCCGCAGGGAAGGTCTCCCGGGCCGTCGGTGACCCGGGAGAAAATGCGATGAATGTCCAGTTGTCAATTGTTCGTGCCGATATCCGTGAATACCGGGAAAAAGCATCGGTGGAAGGAATCGAACCCTCATGAGCCGGGTTTGGAATCCGGTCCGCAGCCAGTGCGCACCGACGTAGCCGAAAAGGCAAAGAAAAAGGAGCCGCCTGCTGCCGGTAGCCCGGCTCAGACGACTCCTGGGAGACTCTCCCGCAAGGAGATCACCCAGGTGGGCCGCCCGCACTCGGGCTCAGCTCGGCCTCGAGCTGGTGATAGCTGAAGTCTTCACGCACGGATCGCAGACATGCCGACAAAACCATGGGGCCAGGCCGCCATGCCTTTCTCGGGTTCCGCGTGCCGTACACGATGTCTCCTCTGTCAGTTTGGTCCGTGCGGGAATTAGTCTGACCCATCCCGCTCAACCACGTCAACGCATTTGCCGAATCAATTGTTCCCACGCCTATTTCCCGGCCATCCGACGTACGCCGGCTCCCTCAGGTTCCACCCCACCCACGGTCAGCCACCAACCAACTACCAAACCGGCACCCCCACCCGACCCCGCCGTACCACCCCTCCAGCGCTCCGCCTACCCCACAGATCCCGCCCCGGGAGGTATCCGATTCGGAAACACCCCCACCCTCCCGCTACACTCTTGCCTCGGTACCCGCCGCCTTAGCTCAGTCGGCAGAGCGTCTCACTCGTAATGAGAAGGTCGTCGGTTCGATTCCGACAGGCGGCTCCACCCAAACCCCCAGGTCAGAGGCCACTCTGCGCCTGGGGTCTTCCTCCTTCACTGCACCTCGTGGTGCGGGTCGTGGTGCGAGCGGGTTCTATGATCCCCGGCATGGCCAAGGAGCTGTCGAAGCCGAAGCGGCCCCGCGGCCGTATCGAGACGTTGCCGTCCGGCTCGCTCAGGGTCTCGCTCTACGCCCGGCACTGACCCGATCACCAAGGATCGGATGTACCTGCGTGAGACCGCGCCTGCCGGCCCGAAGGCCGAGGCCGAAGCGAAGCTCGGCATTAAGACTCGTAACAACTACCGCAGCCAGGCCGACAAACACATCGTCCCGTGCATCGGCCACCAGAAAGTACGCGCAGTCGATGCCGACATCGCGGACTCGTTCTACTCGGAGCTGCGGCGGTGCGCGACCACTGCGATGGTAAGCCGCGAGTCGACCACCGAACGGCTCAGCCGCACGAGTGCGACCAGCGCTGCAAGCCGCATGTCTGCGAGCCGCTCAAAGAGTCGAGCATCCTCTACATTCACCAGATCCGGAGCGGCGCATTCCGGCGAGCGGTTCGCCTGAAGTGGGACGCCTGTTTGTTCCCACGCTGAGCTGGTGAGCGTGACGCATCCTCGCCGCGCGCAGTTGGTCACCGAGCACAGTGGCATGCCGGACAGTGGCAGCGATCTGCGGCCACGCTGCGGGGCTTGGATAGCACAGTCGGTCTCGACGGCATCAACGGTGGAAGACGCCGTTACGTTCGCTCCATACCTCGGCGACGACGGTCTGCTGCCCGTGCCGGTCCGATGTGTAGCTGAATCCGTCGTCGCTTTCGACCTGGAACCAGACCGAGGCTGGGCCCCGCACAAAGGTTCCGCCGACATCCTTCTCGTCGTCGTCGACCCGAACGCGTTCGCCGCCGCCCTTCCAGTTCACCTTCATCGCCAAGGTACCGATCGCGATCGGAGGCTTGTGCTGCAGTGAGGCGATGGTGTCGTGGAAGTCGGGCAGAATCACGTCTTGGACCACCAGCGTCGCGCGGCCGCGCGCGGTGTCGGCCGACACGTTGTCAGGGTGCGCTCGGGCGGTCCAGAACAACCCGGCGGCGGAGATCCCGGGGTTGAAGTCGTGGGTCTGGGTTGCGAATGTGGGGTCGACCGACCCCTCGAAGACGTCGACTCAATAGAACGCGAACGTGCCGACGCTCTGCCGGCCGTCGAGGCCGATGAACGTGCCGTCCATGAACCGGACGTCGACCTCGAAGGCGTGGGCCGCGTTGGCGCCGGTTCCCCGGCCGCGGATAATCGCTGCCGCGACGTTCCCCTTGAAGTTGGTGATCGTGCTGGGCTCCCCCTCCCCGGGGAGGAACACGTGGAAGACCTCGCCTCCCGGGGTGAGCTGGAAGCCTCCTGGGATGGGTCGCGCAGCAGCGGTCGAGAGATGACGATTGTGCGCAGGTTGCGCGGATGCGGCAGGCGCGCCGACCAGCCAGCCTCCGCCGACGGCGGTGCCGGTGAGTCCGGCCGCACCGGCCATGAAGTGACGTCTGGCCAGCCCCTGCCGCTGCCGCGGCGTCCGGTCCGGCAGCGTGGTTCCGCTCGTGGTTCTGGGCAACATCCCAGCCACCCCCTCCGGTCGCTCGTTTTTGACCATACGCCCGCCTCCGGACCCGCGCCAGCGTCGATGCCGTCGCGATTTCACGGCCCGAGAAGGGTGGAGCTCAGCCGCGTACCACGACGTCGTACGCGGTCCGCTCGACGAGTTCACCGATGATCGGGCAGCCCGGGAGCTCTGCGGCGGCCAGCAGTCCGCCCGACGTCTGCGCGTCGGCGAGCAGTAGTTGCTCGACCTCGGGTAGTGATCCGAAGTTCGTACCCGGTCCGGCCCAGGCGAGGTTGCGACGGGTGCCGCCGCTGATGTAGCCGGCGGCCGCCGACTTGCGGGTTCCGTCCAGGTACGGCACTGCGGCGGCATCGATGACCGCGGTCACCGCACTGGCCCGGGCGAGCTTGACGAGATGGCCAAGCAGCCCGAAGCCGGTGATGTCGGTGGCGCAGCGAGCGCCGGCGGCCAAAGCAGCTTGCGAGGCGACCTCGTTGAGCGCGGCCATCGTCTCGACTGCCTCCAGGAACACCTCGCCGGTCTGCTTGTGCCGGTTGTTGAGCACGCCCAACCCGAGTGGCTTGCTCAACGACAGCGGGTCTCCCGCCACCCCCGCGTCGTTGCGCAGCAGCCGTGCGGGATCCACGACGCCGGTGACCGCCATGCCGTACTTCGGCTCCGGGTCGTCGATGCTGTGGCCACCGCCGACGTGGCAACGGGCCTCGCGGGCGACGGCGAGCCCGCCGCGCAGAACCTCCTTGGCAAGCTCGAACGGCAGCACGTCCCGCGGCCACGCCAACAGATTCACGCCGACCAGCGGCCGCCCGCCCATGGCGTAAACGTCCGAGAGCGCGTTCGCGACTGCGATCCGCCCCCAGTCGTACGGATCGTCGACCACCGGAGTGAAGAAGTCTGCGGTGGCGACGACGGCCAGGTCGGCGGTGAGTCGTACGACGGCCGCATCGTCGCCGCTCTCGAGGCCGACCAGCAGGTCGTCGTCCACGGGGCCGCCGAGCAGGTCGGCAATGACCAGCTCCAGTTCGCCGGGAGGGATCTTGCAGGCGCAGCCGCCACCGTGAGCGTACTGAGTCAGCCGGTAGGTGCCCGCGCCGGTCGTCATGTCATACCCTCCCCGCTGGCGGAGCCAGTGCCCACAGCGTAGGGCCGTACCTCACCAGGATGAACACGGAGACGCCTGCGGTTGCCGCAACCCATCGCCCCGCCGCTCGGGCAGTCCTATGCTGGCGAGCGGAGGCGTCAGGGTGTCTGGTGGCCCCCGCGGTCTTCAAAACCGTTCGGGACCGAGGATCTCGGTCCGGCGGGTTCGATTCCCGTCCGCCTCCGTCATCTTTCGTGAGTCGATGACGAGACGGGCGCGTCGCCGTACCGTCGAGGAGTGGTCGACGAACGACGCCGGATCCCGCGGGTCGATGGTCTGCTGGCGGACCCGCGGCTGGCCGACGCGCAGGACCGCCTGGGGCGGGCACTGGTCAGGCAGCTGGTCAACGAGGTCCAGGACCGGGCGCGCCGGGGTGAGATCACGCCTGAGCAGGTGGCGGATGTCGTCGTGGCGGAGCTACCACCGCGCGCGAGCGGGATGCGTCCGGTCGTGAACGCGACCGGGGTGCTACTGCACACCAATCTCGGCCGGGCGCCGCTGTCCGCGGCCGCCGTCGACGCGGTGGTGGCGGCAGCGGGATGCGTCGACGTCGAGTTCGACGTGGACAGCGGTCGACGGGCTCGGCGCGGCCGTCAGGTTCTGCGGGCTATCACGGCGGCTGTGCCGGCGGCAGAAGCTGTGCACGTGGTGAACAACAACGCGGCCGCCCTGGCGCTCGCGGCGACGGCTCTGGCAGCGGGCCGGGAGATCGTGCTGAGCCGGGGCGAGCTGGTGGAGATCGGCGATGGGTTCCGCATCCCCGACCTGCTGACCTCCACCGGTGCGCGCCTGCGGGAGGTCGGGACCACGAACCGCACGACCCTCCGCGACTACGCCGAGGCCCTCGGACCGCAGACCGGTTTCGTGTTGAAGGTGCACCCGTCGAACTTCGTGGTGACGGGGTTCACCGCCGGTGTTTCGGTGCGAGAGCTCACTTCCTTGGACGTACCCCTCGTCGTCGACATCGGATCCGGCCTGCTCGCCCCGGACCCCTCGCTGCCGGACGAACCCGACGCCGCGACAACACTTGCCGATGGCGCCACCCTGGTCACCGCCAGCGGGGACAAGCTGCTCGGCGGACCGCAGTGCGGCTTCCTGCTCGGTGATCGCACCTTCGTGGAGCGGCTGCGTCGCCATCCGCTCGCCCGAGCCATGCGTGTCGACAAGCTGACCCTCGCCGCGCTGGAAGCGACCCTGCGGGGACCGACCTCCCCGACCTCGCGCATGCTGCACGCGAGCGCCGACGAACTCGAGGCACGCGCCAGCTCCTTGCTGGTCGGCCTCACCGCGCTGGACCTCGACGTACGAGCTGTGCCGAGCCAGGCCAGTACGGGAGGCGGCGGCGCGCCAGGACTAGTGCTGGCTAGTACGGCGTTGAGCGTGCCGGCGGAGTACGCGGAGGTACTCCGGGCCCAGGACCCTGCCGTCGTCGGACGGATGCACGCTGCACGGCTCCTGCTCGACCTGCGAAGCGTCCCACCCGAGCTGGATCACGTGCTGCACGACGCGATCACTCGCGCCGCCCTACAGGCCTGATATGCACGTCATCGCGACCGCCGGCCATGTAGACCACGGCAAATCCACCCTGGTCCGCGCGCTGACCGGGATGGAGCCGGACCGTTGGGCCGAGGAGCACCGACGCGGCATGACCATCGACCTCGGTTTCGCCTGGACGACGCTGGAATCGGGGCCGACCGTCGCGTTCGTCGACGTACCCGGCCATGAGCGGTTCATCGGCAACATGCTCGCCGGCATCGGACCCGCTCCGGCCGTCATGTTCGTCGTCGCCGCCGACGAGGGCTGGAAGCAACAATCCGCCGAGCACCTCGCCGCGCTCGACGCTCTCGGCGTCCGGCACGGGGTAATGGTGATCAGCCGTTGCGACCTCGCCGCGCCTGCATCCGCGTTGGCCACCGCTCGGCACGAGCTCGCGACGACATCGCTGAACGGGATCGAGCAAGTCTGCGTGAGCGCAATGACCGGTGCCGGCATGGACGACCTCCGGGCCGCGCTGTCGCGGTTGGTCGCCGCCCTGCCGCCACCTGATCGGGAGCGTGCGGTGCGCCTCTGGGTGGACCGGGCGTTCACGATCCGCGGCGCCGGCACCGTGGTGACCGGCACGCTGACCGCAGGAGCGATCTCCGCCGGCGACACCCTCGCGATCGCGCCCGGGGAGCACCGTGCACGCGTCCGCGGCGTGGAGTCGCTGAAGGCCCACCTGCCCTCGGTGCAAGCCGTGGCCAGGATTGCGGTCAACCTGCGGCATCTGCCCGTGAGCCAGATCCGGCGCGGCAGCGCGCTGCTCACGCCCGAGGCCTGGGATACGACCAGTCGGGTCGATGTGCGGACCTCTGGGGAACTGCCGCACCAGGTACTCCTTCACATCGGATCGGCTGCCGTCGCGGCCCAGGTGCGGCCCTTCGCCGCGGATCTCGCCCGGCTGACTCTCGTATCGCCGCTGCCGCTGCAGATCGGGGACCGGCTGCTACTGCGCGACCCGGGCAGCAGGCGAATCGTCGGCGCCACCGTGCTCGACGTACGACCGCCAGAGCTGGTTCGCCGCGGCGACGGCGCTCTGCGACGTGCCGAGCTGGCCGCGATGACCGGACAACCGGACCCGGTGTCCGAGTTGCGCCGACGCCGCGTCGTCACCGTTGCCGACCTGCGCCGGATGGGCTGCCCGGCGCCGGCGGGCGTTGCCCCGGTCGCCGGCGATTGGCTGCTCGACCCCGCGTACCGCGACGAGCTGCAAGCACGGCTCGCCGCCGAGGTCGACTCATACGCGGCCAGCCATCCCCTGGAACGGGGCCTGCCCGTCGAGGCCGCGCGCCAGCGACTCGACCTGCCCGACCGCCGGCTTGTCGACGCCCTGGTGGCGCCACCCCTGGCTGCCTTGGCCGGACGGGTTCTGCGGGCACCGAACCGAGACATCCTCCCACCGGAGGTGGCATCGGCGGTAGAGACGATCCGCGCCGACCTGGCGACGACCCCGTTCGCGGCACCCGACGCCGACCGGCTCGCGTCACTCGGCCTGACACCGGCGAAGCTCGGCGCCGCGGTCCGTACCGGGGCACTCCTGCAGGTTGGCGACGGCGTCTACCTCACCCCCGAAGCCCCCGACCTCGCCGTGCAGCGGCTCGCCGAGCTTCCGCAGCCGTTTACCGTCCGCGACGTACGGATGGCGCTCGGCACCAGCCGCCGGGTGGTCGTTCCGCTACTTCAGCTGCTGGACCGCGCAAACCTCACCCGCCGCGTCGACGACGTCCACCGCCGAGTCGTAGACCAATCCCGTCCGGACACCTAACCCGACGCCGCAAACGGCGCCACTGCGGGCGCCCCTGGCCAGGCAGCGCCTGGACGCCGCCGGGCGGAAGCGAGACATTTTGATGACGAGGGTGGCGTGGAAGGGGCGTCCGTAGCGATCGATGGCAGTAGGTCGACTATGGGGCGAACGCCACGCGTGAGGGCCGACCTGTGGGGGCGAGATGGGGATCGACGAGACGCTGGCCCACGTTCGGGCCGAGCTCTGCCGGCTGGACCCGGTCGCAGCTGCAGCAGCAGCGCATGAGCCGGCGACATACCTCGTCGACATCCGGCCGGAGTCTCTGCGGCGCGGCACCGGCGAGTTGCCAGGCGCCATAGTCATTGAACGCAACCACCTGGAGTGGCGCCTGGATCCCGGCAGCGACGCACGCATCCCCGAAGCGGCCGACCGGGACGTTCGGTGGATCATCGTGTGCCAGAGCGGCTTCTCGTCCAGCCTCGCGGCCCACTCACTTCGCCAGATCGGCCTTGTACACACCGCCGACTTGATCGGCGGGTTCGACGCCTGGCTCGCCGCCGGCCTCCCGGTCGACCACCCAACCGAGCCAGACCGGCCTCGTGGCCCAGGTGAAGGCCCAACAGCGCGATCCCCCTCAAACAGGCGGTCGCCTGGAGGGCCTTGATCAGCAGAGATCGCTGCGGTCACGCACCACACACCCTGTCGCGACTACCAGTCGCCCGCGGCACCCCGGGTGACAACAGCCGAACCCACCAATGAGCCGGGGCTGCAGTCCAAGGTCCTTCGCGGACAGAGTGTCTCGTCGTTACACCTGCCGGTATGTCGCGAGGGTTGCTTTCAGTGCTTCGGTGATCGGTGTGGCGTGAATGCCTAGTTTGTTGGCGATCTTGCTGCTGTCGACTATGAATGGTTTCTCGAACTGGTATTGCATCTCGGTGAGTTCTCGCAGGGTGGGGTTGATGATGCCGAGGGCGCGGAGCATCAGCGGCGGCATGGCGCGGAGCTTGGTGCGGGGTTGCCCGGCGTACTGATAGACGATCTCGACCAATTGTCGGATGCTGCGGGTGTCCGGGTCGTTGGGGACGTGCCACACCTGACCGGGCGCATCGGTGTGTTCGCCCAGCACTGCGAGCGCTTCGCCGATGTCGGGGATGGAGGTGTAGGTGTGTGGCTGGTCGGGATCGCCGAGCACGGTAGCGGTCTTGCCGTGCAGGGCGGCGGGAAAGACGCGGTCGCCGAGGTTTGATTGCGCGCCGCCGCGCGGTCCGAAGTAGTCGGATGCGCGGCCGATCGCGACCTCGACGCGGCCGGCTGTGTGGGCGGCGAGGAGTTCGCGTGCCATTCGTCCTCGGAGTTGCCCCTTCGTGGTGTGTGCGTCGTAGGTGCGGTCTTCGGTGAGCGTGCGGCCGGCGGGACGCCCGTACATGTAGACGTTCTCCATGCTCACCAGCCGCGCCTCGGTGGCCTCTGCGGCGGCGAGCACCCCGGCCGCAGGGCGGGGAACTGCGCGGTCCATTCGGTGTAGGGCGGGTTGAGTGTCTGATAGATCACGCGGGCGCCCTTGGCGACAGCGGTGGTGAAGTCGGGGTCGCGGGCGTCGCCGCCGATGACCTCGATCTCGTCGGACACGCGGGCGTGTCCGGAACGGTTGACGAGCCGGGGGTCTCGCCGCGGTGGCGGAGCGCGTCCAGCAGGGCGAGGCCGATCGCGCCGGTGCCGAAGATGACGTGTTGCGGGGCGCTCATGCCTTGGTCTCGGTCTGTGTCTGTGCCGGAGCCGGGCCGGCCTCGGCGCGATATGGAAGCAGGTAATGGAGCAGCAGGCCGGACAGCGCGGAGAAGGTCACGGCTCCGTAGGCGCCGTAGATCGTGAACTGGTTTTCGACGCTGATCCCACCGAGGGTGGTGACGGTCCAGCCCAGCGCCCACAGAACCGGCATCGCGGCGGCCCATATCCACCGCCTGTGGGCCTGAGGCGGCAGCGCGAGGGCTTGCGCCAACCCGAGGATGACGCCGGTGAGAGCTCCCATCAGGGCCAGGTCGCCCAATGAGGTGCCGTACCCGACGACTACGGCGCCGAGGAGCAGGCCAACGCCCATGCCGATCGCGGTGGCTGGTACCCACCTGCGCGGATCGAGCCGGCGGCGACTGAACAGCGTCTGTCCGATGCCGAGAACGAGCCCGGTGACCAAGCCGCCGAGCAACGCGGCGAGGGCGTCGTCCACGCGGCCTGCCGTCAAGTCGCCCGCAATACCAGCGAGGGGGAAGGAGACGAAGCCTGCCGTCCAGAGCAGCCAAGTACGGAGGAAGACTGGTTGTGATGCTGCGGAATGGGTCATGGTGCTCAACTCCTGAGCTCCGGCAATGGCCGGCTGGGTTGTTGTACGTGTGCGCGGTATCAGGAGGACCAGTTCCTGGCGGGGAGATCTCGGCGAGGGCGGGTCGCGGTACGGCGAGTCGACTGGTTACGCGTTGGCCGCTGGAGCGGTGAGCCCGACCAGGTCGGCGCTGACTTCCCACAGTCGTGCGGCGACCAGTGTGTCGTAGCTGCGTTTGGAGGATCTCGTGGGCTTGCTCTTGGCGAAGTAGCGACCCGTCATCTGGTCAAGATCGGGTGCTGAGGCGAGATGGATCGAGGTCGCAGCACCCTGGGCCGGGGATTTCATGAACGGTCGCAAGACAGGAACGAACAGTCGCTGGGCGCGGCCGGGGTCGCCGGCTCCGAACGCGGTGCTCACCAGGCCGGGGTGGACGGCGTTGGCGGTGACGGAGGTGGTCTGCAGCCTTCTGGCCAGTTCGTAGGTGAAGAGGACGTTGGCGAGTTTGGACTGGTTGTAGGCGCGGGCGCCGGAGTACGACCGTTCGCCCTGGAGATCGTCGAAGTCGATGCGTCCCATCGCCTGCGCGTTGGAAGAGACCGTAACCACGCGACCCGCAGCGCTTTGCTTCAGGCTCTCGAGGAGCAGATTGGTCAGCAGGAACGGGGCGAGGTGGTTGAGGGCGAAAGTGTGCTCGAGTCCATCGGGGGTGACGTGCCGGGTGTTCCAGTAACCGCCGACGTTGTTGATCAGTACGTCGATCCGAGCGTGACGCTGGAGTACCTCGCCGGCCAGTCGCCGTACCTCCGCCTGCAAGGACATATCCGCGACGAACAACTCCACCGGACCGCCGCCGATGGCAAGGATTTCGCTGGCCGTGTTCTCGGTACGGACCCGGTCCCGTCCGATGATCAGGACGCGTGCACCCATCGTGGCCAGACCCACTGCGGTCGCTTTGCCGATACCTGCGGTACTACCGGTGATCAGCACCGTCCTGTCGGCCATCGACCCACTCTGGCTCTGCTCCATGGTGATGCTCCTTCGATGCGCAGCCTGGGCCACGGCCCGGCTTGGTTCAGTTCCTTGCCTGGGTGAACGGACGCCAGCGGGAATTCCTGCCGGTTGAGGTGCTGCGGATCGCGACGCCGAAGACGCCTGAACGGGTCGATGCGAGTTGGGCGATGACCCTGCCGCGTCAGCGAGCTTCGCTGGGCATCCGGCGTAGCAGCAATAGACCGATCACAAGCAGCCACAGCGCCCACAGATAGCTGCCGAGCAGACCGCCCAAGTCCCACACGGGGAATCCGGGAACAGCAGTAGCGAGGATGTCGCCTTGATTGACGAAGTACAGCGCGCTCGCGACCAGACCCAGCCAGCCGACCCAGACAGGCATCACACGGGACCGCAGGATGATGACGCTGACGGTGACCGACCAGCCAATGGCGAGGAGCTGTCCGAGATGTTCGCCCAGCAGGGCACCGCCGTACTGGTGCTGAGCGGTCCAGGCAGCCGCTACCGCCGTGCGAGTGTTTTCGTCACCACTCATGTAAGAGTCGGCCAAGGCCGGAACGACGAAGACCCAGCGCAGGAACCCGATCAGCGCCAACAAGACAGAGGCAGCCCCCACAGAGGTGGCCAGTCGCAATGCTGTGTCTCCACGACGTGCGAGCGCGGTCGGCAGCAGCAGAATCGCTACCCCGAGGATCGCGTAGGTCCATGCGACCGCGAACCAGGTCCAGACCAGACTCGTGCCGCCGTCCGCATACTCGGGCAGCACCACATCCGCGGGTTGCCGCAGGATGTCGGGCCAGTCGAACGTCATCGACAAAACTGTCGCGGCGACCATGAAGGCCACCGTGGACACGATGAACAAGATCCCCGCAACTCGAGCGGTTCTACGTCGTCCCCCAGCCGCCACAGGCGTTGCGGCGTCGAAGCGCGCGGATACCTCGTTGCTGCCTTGATGACTACTGACTGTGTCCACGCGAACCGCCCCCAAGCACGGCCACGGACTGTGGCGGCCCTGAGGACCACTGTGCGCAATAAGCAACCGCTAGCCTCAGCATGTGGCCCGAAAGCGAGCCTGTCCATGATCGAAGAGCGACGAATGGAGACAGCAACACCCGAGCCGCGAAATGCACAAGGATCGCACCGGATCGCCCGGCGACCGAGGAGCTGGTCGCCGGGCGATCGTCGTACAGCTGGATCAGAGGCCGCGGATGTAGAAGACCTTGCTGACGCCCGAGTGGAAGTTGTAGCAGGTCGGGAAGTAGACCCGGTACGGGATCAGGCCCTTGTACGCCGGCTGCGCGGACACGGTGAACCGCCCGCTCTGCCGGATCGCGGCGGCGCTGACACCACGCCATTGGGACGCGCCGTACAGGCGTTGCAAAGTCACCTTGCAAGCTGCCGGTGAACCGAGGACGTTGCCGTTGACCGGGACGATCGTCCCGACCGGTGCGCTGGTCTTCGACGGCGTCGCCGAGACGATCCCGGGCCGGGCGACGACGATTCCCAGACCACCGATGTCCAACGGTTTGCCAGGGATCCGAAGGCAGTTGACGGCTTCCGCGGCCGACGCCGGATACGCCTTGGTGACGGTCCCGCTCGAACTGGTGCGCAGGAACTGTCCGGTGAGGGACTCGACGCACTGGCTGTCGACGCCGAGCATCACCGCGAAGCGGGTCGCGTACGGCTTTCCGGTCGCCGAATCGGTCACCGCCCAGGTGATCGAGTAGCGAGATCCGAACGGCACCAGCCGCGGAGTCACCGAGGCGGTGATCTTGGGCAGGTGATACCCGCTGACGGCCAGCGCCGGTCCATCGAACGGCGTCGGCTCGACCTCCGTCCCGTGGACGGTCATGCTGAACGGTCCGGTCGTCACTCCGATGACCTTGAAGGTGCCGTTAGCGGTCGAGGGAATGTTCACCACTCCGGCCCACTCCCCGTTCTGCGTGGTGCCCGACACCCGCGGCAGATCGGCCGAGACCAGGTACGTGAGCCTCCCGGTTCCGCTCGTCCGCTGCAGATGTGCCACCAGCGGAATGTTCGCGTTCAACGGGTCGGCGGAGTCATAGCCGCCCTTGACCGTGATCCCTGTCGGCACGGTGTTGAGCCCGGAGACCGCAACCGCGGTGCGATTCAGGGTGACGCCGCTGATGGTCAGCTTCGGATCCGGTGCCGCCTGAGCGGACGGCATCGCTCCGAGCAACAGCCCCAGCAGCGGCGCTGTGAGGAGCACCGCCAGTACTCGCCGGAGGGCCCTGCCGGCGGAGAACGCAGCCGCCGGCGGTGGCGGCTTTGGTGCCGGTATCAATGAAACATGCAACATCTCAGTGCCCTTCTTCTCAGCCTCGCGGGAGCCCCAGAACTCGCTTTTCTTTGGGCCGCGATATCGGCTGTGCTGGTCGGGCGCTGCGCCGGACCTACTTTCGCCGATATGGCATCCCCCTTGCTCAGCCAGATGGCGCGATGTGAATGGTTTGTTGTTCACCAACGCAGGACGATGGGCGTTACCGTTCGCGAGGCGAAGCACTGAAGTACCTGCCGCCTGTGGCTCGACCGTTCACGGCGATCTGGAATCTCTGGCACAGCGAGACACGCGTCGCAAACGGGGCGCCGGTCGGAGGTAGACACATCCGATGAACGGTGCTCGACGTCGGAGGGCCGCGAGTCGAGAGCCGACGCGGTGGGGGGCCAACTAACCGCTGGTGAGCGATCTCGCGAGACCGTCCAGCACGATGCCGAGCCCGAACTCGAACTCCTCGCCATAGTCGTAGCCGGGTTTCATGACGTGCTCGACGGAGAACTCGACGAGGTGCGGATACTCTTCGGCGGCGTACCGCGCCATCATCTGCCCGGCGACCTCGGGGATGGTGTCCGGTCCGTTGATCGGCAGGGATGCTTCGGACAGGGCGAACCCGTAGACAAAGGCGTCGATCAGTGCATACGCGTGGGCCGTCATCGGTATCGAGAACCCGGCGCCGCGAAGTGTGCCGATGACCGCATCGTGGTGTTTGAGGGTCGCTGGGCCGGGATTGGTGCGCGACTCGAGGAGGCCGATGGCCCAGGGGTGGCGCCGCAGCGCTGCGCGGGCCGAAGCGGCCCTCCGCTGCATCTCGGTGCGCCAGTCACCGCCGATCTGCGGCAGCTCGATCTCGCTGAAGACGAGGTCGACGATGCTG
>NZ_JBEZYF010000120.1:0-1820 GCF_040638415.1 Kribbella sp. NPDC026596
TAGCCGCGGAACTTCACGCCGTTGTCGGCGGTCGTCAGGGTCAGGGATTCGCGTGCGTAGGCCTGGTGTTCGGTGGGTTCGGGGCCGTCGGTGTCAAGCAGGTCGCGGGCGCGTTGGCCGGCCTTGCGGAGTTCGGCGGGGTTGAGGTGGCGGGCCAGGGTGACGAGTTCTTTTTCGGCGACGTTGAGGTTGTCGGCGGGGACCGTGGTCGGGACCTTTTCGAGAGCGAAGACGATGGCTTCGGCCTGGGCGGGGCGCAGGAACACCTCAGCCTCGGGCCATGCCTCTGCCTGTGCCCCTGGCGTGGTGTCGGGTAGAGCGTTGGTGACGGTGGGGTATTTGGGGAGGGTGCGGGCGAGGCGGAGGTCGCGGCGGGCTTGGGGTGGGTCGAGGCGGTAGCGGAAGGTGAGGAGTTGGGCGGTGTCGTGGGCGCCGATCTCCTCGGCGTAACCGTCGTGGTCGAGGGCGGCGATGAGGTGGAGGCGGTAGGTTTCCAGGCGGCCGAGTTCGGCGTCGAGGGTGTCGAGAGTGGTCAGCTTTTCGCTGCTACTCATCGACCACACCGGCCGCTCGCCCAGGAGTTCCATACCGGCAACTCTAGAGACACCCGCCGACAGTTTCGAAAGTCAGGAACCCTTGTTTTCAAGGGATTCAGTTGTCCACAGGACTGCACCCAGTCATCCACAACCGCTCGCACCTGTGGATAACCGATGCGTTTGGCAACTAATCCAAGTACGCGCGGAGGCGGCGTACGTAGGGTCGGCGTTCGTCCGCTGTGGCCGGGTCTGGGAGGTGCCTGGTGTTGTAGAGGTTGTCGTCGGGGTATCTCGGGAAGACGTGGACGTGGTAGTGCCAAGCGTCTTGGTAGCCGGCTGGTTCGTTGTGTTGTCTGGTGGAGACGCCATCGCAGTCGTAGGTGCGGCGGATCGCGATGGCGATCTCTCGGACAGCGTCGTGGACGGCGTGACCGTCGGCTGCCGGGAGGTCGTAGAGGTTCTCGTGGTGGGCGGTTGGTACGACCAGGACGTGGCCGCGGTTGTTCGGCCACCAGCGGGAGGCGACGAAGGCCAGTGCGCGGTCGGTCCGGAGGACGATGTCGGCCTGGCTGGTCAGGTGGTCTTCGCCTCCGGCGGCCAGTCGGCAGAACGGGCATTCGTAGCCAGGTGGTTCGTGATTGAACACCGCAAACCAGCGCCTTCAGGAGTTGCGGAGGGTCTGGAGGCCCTGCCAGAAGAGGTCTTTGAGGGTTCGGGCGACCTTCTCCGGCGAGGGTGGTTCAGCGGCGCGGCTGCGCCAGATGGCCAGCCGTTCGGTGGCGCCGGAGATGCTTTGGGCAACGATCTCGATCTCGTCGTCGTCGGCGGTGCGGCCGGGTGGGAGGTTCATCCGGACCATGGTGGAGATGAGTTCGATGAAGGCGGCGCGGACCTCGTCGGTGGCCGTGGCGGCGGGGCCGGCGGCTGGTCCGGTGCTGAGCATGCCTTCGTCGATCAGGACCGACCACGCCTGCGGGTGGTCGTCGAGGAACTGGAACCAGGCGACGAAACCGGCGTACAGAACGTCCTCCGCGTCGGTCGCGGCCATCACCGCGTCGGCCACGGTCTCCAGGAGTTGAGTGCGCAGGCGGGCGAGGCAGGCGAGGAACAGGCCGTCCTTGGAGCCGTAGTACTGGTAGATCAGCGGCTTCGACACCCCGACGTCGGCGGCGACATCGTCCATCGACGTGCCCTGGTAACCGCGCTCGCCGAAGATCCGCTCAGCCGCTTCCAGGATCTCCCGCTCGCGGGCGGCCCGGTTCCGCCGGCGCTTCGGCGGCACCG
>NZ_JBEZYF010000120.1:1920-12353 GCF_040638415.1 Kribbella sp. NPDC026596
CGCTGTCCGGTGGTACCGCGCTGTCCGGTGGTACCGCGCTGTCCGGTGGTACCGCGCTGTCCGGTGGTACCGCGCTGTCCGGTGGTACCGCGCTGTCCGGTGGTACCGCGCTGTCCGGCGGTACGGCGCCGTCCGGTGGTACGGCGCTCTCCGGCGAGGCGGCGTTCTCCGTGGTCGACGTCACCTGGACAGCCTAACTGACTCCGAGTAACTTACTGGGAGTAAGTTGCCGGACTGGGCTGGAGGGCTGATGGAGACCACGCATCACCGCGTCGTCGTGGTCGGGACCGGGTTCGCCGGGATCGGGATGGCGGTCCGGCTCAAGCAGGCGGGGTACGACGACTTCGCCGTACTGGAGCGTGCGGACGACGTGGGTGGCACCTGGCGGGACAACACGTATCCGGGGTGCCGTTGTGACGTGCCGTCGCACCTGTACTCGTTCTCCTTCGCGCCCAACCCGGAGTGGTCGTCGACGTTCTCGCCGCAGCCCGAGATCGAGGACTACCTGCGCAACGTCACCGACCGCTTCGGCATCCGCCCGCACATCCGCTTCGGTCACGCGGTCGAGTCCGCGCGCTGGGAGGACGGTCGCTGGCGGATCTCGACGAGTCAGGGCGAGTTCACCGCCGACATCCTCTTGTCCGGGATGGGCCCGCTCGCGGAACCGTCGTACCCGAAGTTGCCTGGGATCGAGTCGTTCGAGGGAGAGGTGTTCCATTCGGCGCAGTGGGATCACGACCTGGACCTGAGCGGCCGCAAGGTCGCGGTGATCGGGACCGGCGCGTCGGCGATCCAGTTCGTGCCGGCGATCCAGCCCGAGGTCGAGGAACTGCACCTGTTCCAGCGGACGCCGCCGTGGGTGATGCCGCGGCCGGACCGCAGGATCACCGAGGTGGAGAAGGCGGTGTTCCGCCGTTTTCCGCTGGTACAGAAGGCGTTCCGGGCCGGGATCTACTGGGGCCGCGAGTCGATGGTGCTCGGATTCACCAAGCTGCCGGCGATCATGAAGCAGGTGCAGAAGGTCGCCGAGAAGCACCTCGCGCACCAGGTTCGCGACCCGCTGCTCCGGGCCAAACTGACGCCCGACTTCACCCTCGGCTGCAAGCGCGTCCTGATCTCCGACGACTATTACCCGGCGATCGCCCAGCCGAACGTCGAGGTCGTCACCGATGGGATCGCCGAGGTCACCCCGACCGGCATCGTCACCACGGACGGCGTGAAACACGAGGTCGACACGATCATCTACGGCACCGGCTTCCGGGTCACCGACCTGCCGGTGATGGACATGGTCCACGGCCGCGACGGCATCTCCCTGCGCGAGGCGTGGTCCGGCGGTATGGAGGCCTACCTCGGTACGGCGATCTCCGGCTTCCCGAACCACTTCATGCTGATCGGTCCGAACACTGGCCTCGGACACAGCTCGATGGTGTTCATGATCGAGTCCCAGATCGCCTACATCGTGGATGCGTTGAAGACGATGGACGCGGAAGGGCTGCGGCAGGTCGAGGTGCGGCCGGAGGTGCAGCGCGCGTTCGTGGACGGTGTCCGGTCGTCGATGCGCAACACGGTCTGGACCCGCGGCGGCTGCACGAGCTGGTACCTCGACGCCCAGGGTCGCAACACCACGCTCTGGCCGTCCTTCACGTTCACGTTCCGGCAGCGGACCAAACACTTCGAGGCCGCGGAGTATCGCACTCTCGCTATGTGACATCGAGCGTGTTACATTCGATCGGTCAGATAGCTGGCCGATCGGAGGAGCCGTGCTGGAGTTGTTGCTGCCGCTGCACGTGATCGGTGGCCGGGGAGACCTGCCGGTGCCGCTGTGGCTGGCGATCTACTCCGCGAGCGCGGCGGTCGTCGTCTCCTTCTTCGCGCTCGCCGCGTTCTGGTCGACGCCGCGCTTCGAGGTCACCGCGGGTATGGCGCTCGCGAGGCTGACCCGGATTGTCGACAATCGGACGACGCGCGGCGTGCTCAAGCTTGCCGGTGTGGTGGCGCTCGCACTGCTGCTGGGCGCCGCCTGGTTCGGCAACTCCGAGCCGGCGCTGAACCCGGCGCCGACCTGGCTGTACGTGTGGATCTGGGTCGGCATCATCCCGCTCTCGCTCATCTGCGGCCCGATCTGGCGACTGGCCAACCCGTTGCGCACGATCGCGGGACTCGCCCGGAGGTCGTCGTACCGGACGTTGCCGGCGGGGATCGCGTACTGGCCGGCAGTGGCTGGGCTGGCCGGCTTCCTCTGGCTCGAGCTCGCGTACCCGGATGGGTCCGAACCGCTCGTCGTCGCGATCCTCGTGTCGCTCTACGCCCTGGTGAACGTTGCCGCGGGCATCGTTTACGGACCGGCCTGGTTCGGGATCGGCGACAGCTTCGAGGTGTACGCCGAGGTGCTCGCGCGACTGAGTCCGTTCGGACGCGGCGCTGACGGACGGCTGGAACTGCGGAACCCGCTGGCCGGACTGGCCACGATGCCGCAGCAGCCGGGGATCGTCGGGTTGCTGTGCTTGTTGCTCGGGTCAACGGCTTTCGACGGGATCTCGCGGTGGTCGGTGTGGTCTCAGCGCACCGGGGAGTTGAGCAGGACGCAGCACATCCTCGTCTACACGCTAGGGCTCACCGCCGCCGTGGCAGTGGTGAGCGCAGTGTTCGTACTCGCGGCGCGCACGACGGGATCCACGCGGGTCCGGCAAGCCGTCGGGGTGGCCGGGTTGCCGGGCGCGTTCGTCCATTCGCTGGTCCCGATCGCGATCGGGTACGCGGTGGCGCACTACTTCTCGTTCGCGATGTTCCAGGGGCAGGAAGGTGTGCTGCTCGCGACGGATCCATTCGGGCGTGGGTGGGACCTGCTCGGGACCAGCGGGATGCGGATCGACTACGCGTTCCTCCGGACCGGGTTGATCGCGGGGGTCCAGATCGGTGCGATCGTGCTCGGACACGTCCTCGGGGTCGTGTCCGCGCATGATCGTGCTGCCGAACTGTTCCGGCGCCGCCAGTTGCGGCGGGCGCAGTACCCGATGCTGGCGGCGATGGTCGCGCTCACGGCCGGCGGGATCGCGCTGGTGACGGCCTCATGATCGCCTGGGTGATGCCGTCATGATCGCCTTGCACCTGGGCGGGATCCCCGAAACCGCGATGGTGCTCGGCCCGATCCTGCTGATCATCGCCTTCCTCCGCATCGCCCGCCGCAACGAGGCGAACCTGCCCGACGACGACGCCGACGACGAGACCGACGACTGGGACGCCGACCTCGGCGACCTCCCGGCACCCGACAGAAAAGAAGGCCCGGCGAACCCCCTGCGGTTCGCCGGGCCCGACTGAAGGGATCAGGCCGCGAGTGCGGCGTCGGCGTACCCGCTGACCCGGGTCAGGTGCGTGGCAGCTGCAAGCCTGGCCAGCTGGTCGCATCCGGCCGCCAAGGCATCCTGCAGCGTCGGCCATTGGTCGACACACCAGTACGGGTCGTCCGGCTGACGATCGAAGTCGTCGTCGATGTCGGCGCACCAGCCGCCGGTGCGGACGTGGTGGACATGCAGTCTGAGGTTCATGGTCGTGGGCCTAGGAGGGGACTGGGTGGACGGGTTCAGAAGGGCAGCGGGCGGCCGGACGGCGTACGGAGATCCAGGGTGAGGATCCGCGTCGTGCGGCGCGTGGTTGAGCGAACCGGCCGGCGGCGGATCTGGATCTGGCGCATCTTCTTGCTCCTGCCTGCTGCGGGCGGTGCTACTGGTCCGCCCTCGAGTTCTTTTGGTAACTCCACAGTCCCAGCCCAGACGCCCCTGCACAGTTGGGTGAATTACCGATCTCGCCACCTACCTGGCCCTGACGCTGCTCCTAGGGATCACTAGGGGAGACGTCCGGGGCCTTAGGTTGGTTCACGATGAGTTTCCGGAGCATCCCGTTCGACCGAGTCGACGCCGGGACGGCATGCGGGCGCGAGGATCAGGCGGCGAGGGCGGGTTCGCAGTAGCCGCTGATGCGGGTGAGCTGGGTGGTGGCGGACAGCTTGGCCAGTTGCGCGCAGCCGACGGTCAGGGCGTCCTGGAGGGTCGGCCACTGGTCGACGCACCAGTAGGGGTCGTCAGGCTGGCGATCGTTGTCGTCGTCGATGTCGGCGCACCAGCCGCCGGATCGGATGAGGTGAATGTGCAGTCTGAGTTTCATGATCGGAGTTCGGGGTCGGAGCGTACGGGGATGGGTGGCTGTCAGAACGGCGACGGCCGTGGAACTGGTCCGTCCCCGACTTCTGATGGAGACGCTACCGGCGACCATGGACAGTTTTTGGCGGTGTGGACTCAGCCGGTCGAGGGGAGGGCCTTCGGGTCCAGGCCGAGCTCTTCGTACGCGGCGACCTCGATCTCGCGGGCCATGGACTCGCGGAAGGCGGCGACCAGGGCCTGGCCGGCCAGCGGAATGATGCCCTCGAGGGTGCGCTGGATCTCGGGCCAGCCGTCAGCCGGCATCCCGGCGTTGGTGAAGTCGCGCCAGACCGTGCTGCGGAACAGCTCGACGTAAATCTTGGCCACTGCGTCAGCCTGGGCGAAGAGTTTGGGCAGCATCTCGAAGATCGCCTGCATCGGGACGCCGAGCTTGATCACCTCGAGCCCGGTCCGGAGCAGGTCCGGATTCGGGATCCGGAGCCGACCGTCCTCCTGGCGCTCGGCGATCCCGAGCTCGACCAGCTGCGAGATCACCGCGGGATCATGCGGTACGCCGGCCCGCCCGGCCAGCTGGTACTCGTCGAGCACCTCGGGCTCCGCCGGGGTCCACGGGTTCACCAGGGTCTCGAAGACGCCCAGCGCCAGCGCGCCGTCGGGCAGTTCGCTCATCATTCGCTCGACCGCGGCCAGCGTGTAGCCCTTGCCGAGCAGTTCGCGGACCAGGGTGAGCCGGCCCACGTGGTCCGCGCCGTAGTACCCTGTCCGGCCGACCAGGCGGGGCGGCGGGATCAGGCCACGCCCGGCGTACGCGCGTACGTTCCGCACCGTCATGCCCACCCTGGCGGCGAGCTGATCGACGGTGAGCTCCTCCGGCATCTGTTCCACCCTTGACAGTCTTCCAGACTTAACGTTACATGGTTGATGTAACATCAGCTATGACGCATGATCATTGTCCCGAAGGAGACCGTCGATGGCGATCCCGCTCGCGACCACCGGTACGGCGACGTTCGACCAGATCGCGATCGTCACCGGGCTCGTCTCGCTGATGTACGTCGCACTCGCCGTGCTCCTGTGGCGAGAACGGACCGGACGCGTCACGCTGGTAGGACGGCTTGCGGACACCATCGGGAGACTGGACGGAGTCCCCCGATGGGCCGCGCTGACGCCATACCTGCACGCCGTCTCGCTGCTCGCCTGCGCGTTCGGGGTGTGGTGGGACATCGCCGTGCACATCGACCGCGGCCGTGACACCGGCCCGTTCGGTACGCCGGCGCACTATCCGATCTTCTTCGGCATCCTCGGCGTGATCATCTCCGGCGTGCTGCCGATCGCTCTGGCCGGCAAGCCGCTGCCCGCCCGCACGATCAAACTCACCAAGGGCTGGCGGATCCCGTGCAGCGCCGCGCTCGTCACGGTGTGCGGGACGTTCGCGCTGGTCGGCTTCCCGCTGGACGACGTGTGGCACCGGCTCTTCGGCGAGGACGTCACGTTGTGGGGACCGACCCACCTGCTGATGATCGGCGGCGTGGTGTTCTCGATCTTCGCCCGCCTGCTGGCGCTGGCCGAGGTCGAGCAACTGATCGGCATCAACACGCGCCGCCGGTTCCAGGAGATCGTCTCGGTCGGTGCGTTGCTGATCGCGTGGGACCTGTTCAGCACCGAGTTCAACTACGGCGTACCGCAGTTCCCGTTGATCCTGCAGCCGCTCCTGATCTTGTTCGGCGCCGCGATGGCGTTCACCATCCTGCGGGCGCGACGCGGTCCGGGGACGACGTTCGCCGCGCTGGCGGTGTACCTGGTGATCCGCGGTGGCATCGCCTGGGCCGTCGATCAGCCGCTCGGCGAGATCCTCGGGCACTTCCCGCTGCTGATCGTCGAGGCCGCCCTGGTAGAGCTCGTCGCGTTTGCCCTCGGCAACAAGAACCGCTTCCGGCTCGGCCTGGTGGCCGGCGTACTGATCGGCACGGTCGGCGTGGTCGCGGAGTACGCGTGGAGCCGCGTCTGGATGCCGATCGCCTGGCCGTCGTCGATGCTTCCGTCGGCCCTCGGGTACGGCGTGGTCGTCGGAGCGGGCGCCGGTCTGGTCGGCGCCTGGCTCGCGACCCGGTACGCCGAAGTCGCCGGAGAGGAACGTGCGGTCGGGATCCGGCACATCCGGCCGGTCGCGGTCCGTCGTACGCACCAATTCGGGGCGGCCGGGCTGATCGCCGTACTCGCGGTGCTGTTCTTCTGTGTGCCGCGGTCGGCCGATCCCGGGGTGTCGGGGGCGGTGTCGTTGGACCGGGTGTCCACGGGGGCCGAGCCGGCGGCGTACGTGACGATCAAGCTGGAGCCGCAGGACGCTGTCGAGGGTGCGCGTTGGTTCGAGGCGATGGCTTGGCAGGGCGGCGGGATGATCCTGCACCCGATGGTGAAGGTTGCCGATGGCACCTACCGGTCGGCGGACGCGCTGCCGATGTACGGGAAGTGGAAGTCGATGATCCGGCTGCACCAGGGGCAGCGGGACCTGGTGGCGACGTGGGTGTACGCACCGGAGGACGCAGCGATCGAGAAGCCCGCCATCCAGGTGTCGAACGGTCAGACGGTCGAGTTCATCAACGAGCAGCAGGTGTTGCGGCGCGAGGAACGGACCGACGTGCCAGGATGGATGTGGAACGGCGGCTACGCCTTGCTCGGCGTGGTCGGGCTGCTCGAGATCGCCGGGATCGCCTGGCTGGTCGGGCGCGGCGCCCGCGGTGGGCGGATGCGAGCGGCCCACCTGGCCGCCGGTGAGCGGGAACGGGAGATTGCGTGACGATCCAGTTGGAGCGGTCCGGCGTGACAACGTTTGACGGGGTGCGGCTGAACGTTGAGACCACTGGGCCTGCCGACGCGCCGGTGACGGTGCTGCTCGTGCACGGGTGGACGTGCTCGACGCGGGCCTGGCACAACCAGGTGGAGGAGTTGCCGCGGATCCTCGGGGCGGACGGCGTACGCGTCGTCAGCTACGACCATCGCGGTCACGGGCGATCCGATGCGGCGCCTGCCGGGTCGATGCGGATCGAGCAGCTCGCCGATGATCTCGTGACGGTGCTCGACACCGTGGTCGGGGACGGTCCGGTCGTGTACGCCGGGCACTCGATGGGCGGGATGACGCTGATGGCGCTCGCCGCCGAGCGCCCCGACCTCTTCGGGCCCCGGATCCAGGCGGCCGCGCTGGTCAGCACCTCCTGCGGCCAGTGTGGTTCGGGTGCCTTCGGTCTTCCCAAGCGCCTCGATCCCGCAACCGCCGTACTCGCGCCCCGCGCGATGAACCGGGTGAGCACGCGGATCGAACGACGTACGACGACAAGTCCACTGGCTACCCGACTGCAGAAGCCGGCGCTCCGGCGGATGGTGTTCGGGCGGAAGCCCGACCCTGCCGAGGTGGACCTCTTCCTGTCCGACCTCGCGGTCGTTCCGGGCCCGTCGTACGGCGGGTTCTTCGAGGCGATCCTGCAGCACGACTGCGCGCACGCGCTGAAGGTCCTCGATCAGCTCCCGGTCGAGATCATGCACGGAACCCGCGACCGGCTGCTCCCGCCCCGCCACGCCAACCGGATGGCCGCCGAGCTGCCCACCGCCCGCCTGTGGATGTACCCCGGCGCCGGCCACATGCTCATGCAGGAACGCCCGCGTGACGTAACCCACCGTCTGGCGTCACTGGCCCGCAAGATCACCGCCTAGGCTCGGGTGGGTGCAGAACCTTCTCTCCGATGTTGTCGTCGTTGATCTGACCCGCGCGCTGGCTGGGCCGCATGCGGCGATGATGCTCGGCGACCTCGGTGCGCGCGTGATCAAGGTGGAGGTCCCTGAGCGCGGCGACGACAGCCGCGGCTGGGGACCGCCGTTCGTCGAGGGCGAGTCGACGTACTTCCTCTCCGCGAACCGGAACAAGGAGTCGGTCACCGCGGACCTGAAGTCCGACGACGGCAAGGAGTTCCTGACCAAGCTGGTCCGGAAGGCCGACGTACTGATCGAGAACTTCCGGCCCGGCGTCCTCGACCGGCTCGGGTTCTCCACCGACCGGCTGCACGAGCTCAACCCGGGTCTGGTGATCCTCTCGATCACCGGGTTCGGGCATGACGGGCCGGACGGCGGACGGGCCGGGTACGACCAGATCGCGCAGGGTGAAGGCGGTCTGATGAGCATCACCGGCGCGGTCGAACCGACCAAGGTCGGCGCGCCGATCGCGGACTTGCTGGCCGGCATGTACGGCGCTTATGGTGCACTGGCCGCATTGCACGAGCGATCGATCACTGGCAGGGGCCGCGTGGTACGGACGAGCCTGCTCGCGTCAGTGGTCGGAGTTCACGCGTTCCACGGCACGAAGTGGACGGTCGCCCACCAGTTGCCCGAACGCGTCGGCAACCACCATGCGCAGATCGCGCCGTACGGGATGTACCGGACCGCGGACGACAGCATCCAGGTCGCCGTCGGCAGCGAGGGACAGTGGCGGACGTTCGCGCCGGTCGTCGGGCTCGATCCGGAGGACGCGCGCTTCGCGGTCAACGCGCAGCGGGTCGCGCATCGCGACGACCTGACCGCCGCGATCGAGACCGCGTTCGCCGCCGAACCTGCGGACGTGTGGCTGAAACGCCTTGCGGACAAGGGGATTCCGGCCGGCAAGGTCCGCGACTTCCAGCAGGTCTACGAGTGGGACCAGACCCTGTCCCAAGGCCTCCTGATCGACGTCGACCATCCCACTCTGGGCAAGATCCAGCTCCCCGGCCCACCTCTCCGTTTCGACGACCAGCCGTACGCCGGTGCCCGCGAAACCAACCTGGCCCCGCCGAGGCTGGGCGAGCACGACGAGTCCGTCAGAGCTTGGCTGGAGTCAGAGTAGAAGCACGGACGACGAGCTCGGGACGAATGAGGGTCTTGCGGGGGCGGTCGGCGGTGGTTCGAAGGCGTTGGAGCAGAAGATCCACGGCCGTTGTGCCGACCTCGGCCGCGGGCAGGCGGACCGTGGTGAGGGGCGTCTGCAGGTAGGCGGCGTACGGGTGATCGCCGTACCCGGTCACCGCTTCGGCGAGCTCGCGACGGTCGCGCAGGCGCCGCTGGCCCAGGGTGTGATCGGTGCGCCGAAGCTGTCGCCATACAGCTACGACCCGGCGAAGGCGTCCGAACATCCGGGCCCTGGCGCAGGCGATGATCTCGGACTGGGCGAAGGTCGGCGTCACGGTGAAGCCGCTGGAGAAGGAGCGCGCCCAGTGGCTGGAGGACTTCGGCAAGCTCAACTGGGACATGAACCTGCAGACCAACGTCACCGGCACCGGCGACGCCGACTACACGCTGGCCCGCCTCTACATCTGCGCCGCCAAACGCAACGGCTACTGCAACCCCGCGGTGGACAAGCTCCTGCTGGATGCCCGCTCCACCGTCGACCAGGCCCAGCGCCCGAAGTTCTGCCAGGACGCTGGCCAGATGCTGTGGGACGACGCCGTCGGAATCTTCCCCGCCGACCTCGCCTCCAACTCCGCCATCCGCTCCCGAGTACAGAACTTCGCAATGCCCCCCAGCGGCCGCCCCCTCTTCGCGAAGGTGACCGTCTCCGGAAGCTGAGATTCCGGACCCCAGCCACTCACCAACTGGCGCCGCCCGCCCGAGCTCACGCTCACGCGAGTGGCGCCGCCACGTCCGCGCCCCGGTTGATGCGTGCCGGAGATCCGCACCCCCGCGCCACCTGCCCGCACCCCGCGCCATTCCTTGTGTTCTGTTCCCGCCGCCCGTCGGGGGCTGCGTCCGCCGAGTCGTCGAAGTCCTGCAAGGGGTCCGACGGCAAGTACACGATCGGGATGAGCCAGGCCAACGTGGCCGAGCCGTACCGGCAGCGGATGGACGACGACATCAAGGCAGCGGCGGCGGACGTGCCGCAGTTCGACGTGGGCGGGAGGCCGGCAAGTACATCGCGGAGAAGCTGCTGCCTCAGGGTGGCAACGTGGTGGAGCTCAAGGGCCTGGCCGGCGCGACGCCGCAAGCCGAGCGGCATGAGGGGTTCGTCGAGGGATCAAGGGCAACCCGAAGGTCAAGGTGATCGCGGCCGCGAGCGGTGACTGGCTGCGGGAGAAGGGCCAGGCGCAGATGGACGCGCTGCTGAAGGCGAACCCGAAGATCGATGTGGTCTACTCCCACAACGACCCAGACCACTGTGATGCACCCAAGAACACACCTGGAGTTTCTGCGCCTACTGCGCGGTGCTCGGCGGGGCACAGCGCCGCGTTGGAGGGCGGGGCACGGAGAACCCCACTCCGAGCC
>NZ_JBEZYF010000121.1:0-12175 GCF_040638415.1 Kribbella sp. NPDC026596
CCGACTGCTCCAACAAGCCGTCGACACCGACCCCCACCCCCTCAAGGAACTCATCGGCGGCTGAGCGGCAACTGCACTCAAGCAGAGATGCAGGGTCTACCGGGTGGTGCAGGAGTCGCTGACCAACGTGCACAAGCACGCGCGGGGAGCGTCGACGGCCGTGGTGGTGCACGGGGCGCGGGGCGAGGGCGTGACGGTCAGGGTGACGAACGTACGGCCGGTGGCTGCTGGTTCACTGCTCCCGGGCGCTGGAGCCGGCCTGGTCGGGCTGCGTGAGCGGGTGCAGCTGGTCGGCGGCCGGCTGACGACCGGGCCGACGGCAGAAGGCGGCTGGCGGGTCGAAGCCTGGCTGCCCTGGGCAGACCACCGGCAGAGCGCCGAGCCCGTGTTTGTGGATACGGCGTTGAATCGCGAGGAAAGGGAACGATGACGCGGCTGCTGATCGTGGACGACGAGGCGCTGGTGCGAGCCGGGCTGAAGATGATCCTCGAGTCCGACGACGACCTCGAGGTGGTTGCCGAGGCCGAGGACGGCGCCGACGCCGCGGCGATGGTGAAGGAGCACCGGCCGGACGTCGTCCTGATGGACATCCGGATGCCGCGCCTGGACGGCTTGGCCGCGACCCGCGAGGTGCAGGCGTTACCGGATCCGCCGAAGATCGTCGTACTGACGACGTTCGATCTGGACGACTACGTGTTCCGGGCCCTGCAGGCCGGCGCGAGCGGCTTCCTGTTGAAGGACACGCCGCCCCGCGAGCTGGTGCAGGCGATCAAGGTGGTCGCGGCCGGGGATGCGATGCTGTCGCCGGCGGTGACCCGGCGGCTGATCGGGCACTTCGCCGCGGACCCGCGGGCGGACCGGCGGCGGGCAGCGCAGGAGCGGATCAGCAAGCTCACCGAGCGCGAGCGTGAGGTGCTGGTCGAGGTCGGCCGCGGTCTGCAGAACGCCGACATCGGCAGGACGCTGTTCATGAGCGAGGCGACGGTGAAGGCGCATGTGTCCCGGGCCCTGGTGAAACTCGACGCCACGAACCGGGTCCAGGTCGCGATCCTGGCTTACGAGGCCGGCCTGCTGGATACCTGAGAAACCGGCCCGGGCCGTCGGAGGGGTGGGGGACGACGGCCCGTGCCGGTCTCAGTGGCCAGCGTGCCTGGGGGAGAGGACGCTGACACCGGTCGTGCGCCTTGGGGGGAGGGCGCAGACCGGCAGGACTCAGACGCGGCCGAAGGCCACGCTGCTGGTCCAGATCTTCGCCTTCGCGACCGGGCGGCCCGGCTTCGAGGCGTGCCACAGCATGTTCCCGCCGGCGTAGATGCCGACGTGGTACACGCCGCCGCCACCGCTCTTGAAGAACACGAGGTCACCCGGCTTGGCGGTCTTGCGGGTGATGTGCTTCGTCGCGCTGTACTGCGCCCGCGACGTACGCGGCAGCTTTTTGCCGGCCTTCTTGTAGACGTAGCCGGTGTAGCCGGAGCAGTCGAAGCCGCGCGGGGTCGTGCCGCCGTAGCGGTACGGCGTGCCCTTGAGCTTCGCCGCCTCCCGGAGCACCCTGGCCCGGAACGTCCCGATCGAGGTGCTCGAGACGCTACGGTGGGGACCGTAGAGCAGGTGGTGCTTGGCGGTGTAGGTCAGGCGGCCCCAGGTCGCCTTGTCCGTGTAGCCGGTGGCGCGCAGACCCCAAGATGCCTGGTATTTCTTCAGAATCCGCACGGTGCTGGTGCCGAAGTAGCCGTCCGGGCCCAGGTGCAGGGCCTTCTGGACGTACTTCACGGTCGGGCCCCTGTCGCCGTACCGGAGCAGCGGCTTGCTGGCGATGGTCCAGTACCCACGCGGCACGGTGGTGGTGGTGGTCGCCGCCGAGGCGGTGGCCGGAGAGGCGGCGACGGTGAGAGCGGCTCCACCGCTGACCGCCAGACCCACCGACAGAACGGCAGCTGCGGTCCGGGGAGATCCGGACTTGGTGGGCTTACGGTGCTTCGCCAGGGTCCGGCCGAGGGGCCGGGAGGTACTGGTGTCGAGCTGGCTGACGGCGCGCGAAAGCGACGTCCGTCGGGCAGTGACGGGCATGGTTGTCTCCCGACGCCTGTGAAGTTAGCTGTCGGGTTCGGGCTGGGATTCATAGCCCGGTCCGCTCCCGCGGACTTCACCCCAGGGTTTCGACCACTCACGGTCGAGACCCAACTTCCTGGGTCCCCCACCCCTGCCAATGGTTTTCGAGGGGAGCACGTGGGCCTTGGCAGGGCTCGGCGTTGACCCGCGTGCGGTCCGTGTTGTTTACCGAACCGCCGACGACTGTATAACAGAAGGATCACGACGCAAACCCTCAGATCCACAGAGACCCTCCGGAAAGGCCCTGGAGGGCTGTCTGACGGGTCAGGGATCCGGGGTGAACATCAGGTGTCCTGAGCGCGTCTGAGCGGCGCTCAGATGGCAAATGAGGGGTTCGGTGTGACCCCTGTCACATTTTGCGGTTGCTGTCTGTGACAACAGGCACAGTGCGTACTCAGGGCGCCCTAAAGTCCTTGTGATTTCAGCTATTTCCGAGCAGCTCGACGAACCGGTCCAGGCCGACGTTGCCGCCCGACAGGACGACTCCGACGCGCTCAGGTAGCCCACGGATCCGCCCGGCCAGCAACGCGGCCAGTGCGCACGCACCGCTCGGCTCGAGCACGATCTTCAGCCGTTCGAACGCGAACGCCATCGCAGCCACGATCTCGTCGTCGCTGACCAGCTCGAACGCGTCCACCAGTACCCGGTTCATCGCGAACGTGAGCTCGCCGGGCGTCGAGATCGCCTGCCCGTCCGCGATCGTCCGCGGTACGTCGATCTCCACCCGCTCGCCCGCGGCCAGCGACCGGGCGTGGTCGTCCCCGGCGGCCGGCTCGACACCGATCATCCGGATCCCCGGCGACATCATGGTCGCCGCGGTCGCGCAGCCGGCCATCAGTCCGCCGCCCCCGACCGGGACCAGCAGCGCCCCGAGGTGGCCGACCTCCTCGATCAGCTCCAGCGCGACCGTCCCCTGCCCGGCCATCACGTCGTAGTGGTCGTACGGCGGAATCAGCGTGAGCCCACGCTCGGCCGCCAACTCCTTGCCCAGTGCGGTCCGGTCCTGCGTGTAGCGGTCGTACGTGACGACTTCGGCGCCGTACCCACGGGTGGCGGCGAGCTTCGTCGGCGGCGCGTCCGTGGGCATCAGGATGACTGCCTTGGCTCCGGCGATCTGGGCCGCCAGGGCGACCGCCTGCGCGTGATTACCGGACGAGTACGCCGCGACGCCGTACCGGAGCTGCTCCGGGGTGAGCCGGCTGATCGCGTTGTACGCGCCACGGAACTTGAAGGCGCCGATCCGCTGGAAGTTCTCCGCCTTGAGGAACACCTGCGCCCCGACCCGGTCGTCCAGGGTCCGCGAGGTGAGCACCGGCGTACGGTGAGCGACGCCGGCGATCCGGTCCGCGGCAGCCCGGACATCTGTGAGACTCAACACGGTCATGGGGCCTCCCGGCCTGGACTGAGGAGCGGAGGGAGCGTAGCGACTGGAGCGACGAGGGAAGGCCGGGAGTAGCAGCCCCATGACCCGCCGCGCCGGAGGCGTGGCATGAACACAGCCATGGAGGGACGCTATACCGATGTCAAGATCGGGTGGGCGGCTCCGTACTGATGGACGAGAGGCGCCCATACCGGGAGCCGCGGGTGAAGGAGACACCGTGAAGTACCTACTGGTCCTGAACATCAACCCCGACGTGCTGTCCGCGCTGAGCGAGGAGGAGCAGCAGGCCATCTTCGCCGGGCACGAGAAGTTCCTGGCGACAACCCAGGAGTCGGGGGAGTTCCACAGCACGGTCGCGCTGGCCGAGCCGGCCAAGACCGCGGTGGTCAAGGTCCGCGACGGCGTACCGGCGGTGACGGACGGGCCGTTCCTGGAGGCGAAGGAGTTCCTGGCCGGCTACTACCTGATCGACGTGGCCACGCCGGAGCGCGCGTACGAACTGGCCGCCATGATCCCGGACGCCGGCATCGAGGGTCTGGGTGTCGAGGTCCGGCCGGTCATCCACGAGGTCGGTCTCTGACAAACACCAAGGGGGTTCTCCACAACCTGTGGAGAACCCCCTCGGTCTGTGAGGTGCTCAGTCCGTCTGGTCGTCGACGTTCGCGTCGGCGGCGTTCTTCTTGATCGACTCGATGCCGTTCAGCGCTCCGGCCTTGCTCGAGTAGCTCTCGCTGCTGGTCGCGATCACCTCGCCGTTCCCGGCCTTCAGCCGGAACCGGAACTCGCCCGACTTGTCCTTGTAGAGCTCGAACTTCCCCGCCATCGGTATACCTCCACCTGGATCGGTATCACTCCGTTCCGGAGCGTAGCGGGGTCAGCCCGCCGGAACCTCGCGCACCACGCCGGGTTCTCTGCTCCAGCCGACTACTGCTCCTTCTCCAGTACGCCGCGGATGCCCGCGACCGTCATCTCGATGCCAAGGGCGTAGTAGCGGTCCCTGGACGCGGGGCAGATCAGGGTGTCCGCGGCCTTGGCGACCAGCGGGTACTTCCGTGGTGGCAGTGCGGCCAGCGCCGCGCGCTTGCGCCGCATCGAGTCGTCCCGGGCGACCGGGTCGCTCACCTCGCGGGCAATGGGGTCCGTGGTGACCAGGGCGATCAGCGAGCAGAACGACTGCCGGCCGACCTCGGCCGCGTCGTCGACGGAGAACCCACCCTCGGTGAGCAGCTCCATCGTGCGCTCGGCCATCACCAGGCCGGGATCAGTCACCAGGATGCGGGCCAGTGTGAGATCCGCCAGTTGCGGGTGCGCGCGGAGCGCGGTCACGAACGCGGTCAGCAGCTTGTGCAACTGCTTGTCCCACCGCTCGTCGCTCGGCTCCGGCAGTACGACGTCGGTCAGCATGCGATCGCCGAGCGCGGCCAGCAGGTCGTCCTTGTCCTTGAAATGCCGGTACAGCGCCATCGGCGTGACGTCGTGTTGCGCGGCCAGTCGCCGGAAGGTCACGGCGGCCGGGCCCTCGTCGTCGGCGATCGCCAACGCGCTGTCGACAACCTTCGCCGGATCGAGGCGGCGGGCAGTTTCTTTGCTGATCACGTTGACAAGTTTACACCGTAGACCTACGGTTTACTACGTAAGCTTACGCCGTATACATACAACGTAGACTCTCTTCCAAGTGAGGTAAGGCAATGCGACGCAGTCCTTGGGCCACCCTGACGGTGCTGGCTCTAGCGCAGTTCATCGTGGTGCTCGACGTGACGATCGTGAACGTCGCGCTGCCGCACATCCAGGCGGATCTGAACTTCTCCGCCGAGTCCCTGCAATGGGTGATCAACGCCTACACGTTGCTCTTCGGCGGCTTCCTGCTGCTCGGCGGGCGGATGGCCGACCTGCTCGGTCCGCGGCGGGTGTTCGTGGCCGGCCTGCTGCTGTTCGGTGTGACCTCGCTGGTGGCGGGGCTGTCCAACTCACCCGAGTTCCTCATCGGTGCGCGCGCCGTACAGGGTCTTGGCGGTGCACTGTTGTCACCGGCGGCGCTGGCGATCCTGACGATGACGTTCGCGCATGGCCGCGAGCGGAACATCGCCATGGGTGTCTGGGGTGGTCTCGCAGGCCTTGGTGGAACGCTCGGTGTCGTCGCTGGCGGCGTACTGGTCGATTCACTCAGCTGGCAGTGGGTGTTCTTCGTCAACGTGCCGATCGTGATCGCACTGGTTGCTGTGGTCCCGGTGTTCGTTCGCGACGTACGGCACTCTTCTGGTCGTCGTACTTTCGACACTCTGGGGGCTCTGCTCGGGACTGCGGGACTTATGGCAGTCGTGTACGGCGTGGTGCGGTCGGAGCCCGCGGGTTGGGGGTCCGCTGAGGTTGTCGGCGTACTGATTGCCGGAGTGGTCTTGCTGGCGGCCTTCGTGGTGGTCGAGCGGCGGTCTGCTGCTCCGCTGGTGCCGATGCGGTTGTTCCGTTCGCGTGCGTTGAGTGTTTCGGGCGCATCGCTTGCTCTGAACGGCGCTGCGTTCCTTTCAATGTTCTTCCTGACCGCTATCTACCTGCAGCAGGTCCGTGGCGACACGGCGCTCGAGGCAGGCGTGCACTTCCTGCCCATGGGCGGCGCGGCAATCGTTGGTGCGCTGCTGGCGTCACAGCTCGTGCAGCGGGTCGGGACTCGTACGGTGCAGCTCGCCGGCGCCGGACTGAGCGTGGTCGGCCTCCTCTTGCTCTCGCAGGCCGACGCCACCGGTAGCTACGCGTCCCAGCTGCTGCCCGGCCTCATCATCTTCGGCTTCGGCATCATCGGCGTCGGGGTCCCCGGACAGATCACCGCTGTCTCTGAGGTCCGCCATGCTGAGGCCGGCGCCGCGTCCGGTGTGGTCAACGCGATGTACCAGGTGGGTGGCGCGCTGGGTCTCGCCATCGTGACCACTCTCTCCATCACCCACACCACCAACGAACTGACCCACGGCGCCAGCCAGCTGTCCGCTCTCCAGTCCGGCTTCCAAAGAGGCCTCCTGGTAGCAGCACTCTTCGCCGTAGCCAATGTCCTACTCACCCTCGCGTCTCCCCAGTTGCAGCCCACCTCAGAACAGTTGACCGAAGCAACCGCAGCCGCCTAGCAATCCAGCAGTCCCGGCCCACCTTGGCCGGGACTGCTGTTTACTGTGTCGCTTGTGATCCTTTGGCCGCACTGTCGGACTGCGAGAGACCTCGGCGGACTCCTCACCAGCAACGGTGGCCAGGTCCGGGCAGGTGCTCTGATCCGGAGTGACAATCTCGATCAGCTGAACGACGAGGGACTCGCTGCTGTCCGGAACGCAGGAGTCAGCCGGATCGTCGACCTCCGCAGCGCGTGGGAGTGTGAGACCTTCCCTTCACCCTTTGCCGACGACGAGCGTTGGCTGAACGTGCCGCTCACCGATCCCGGCGATCCTGATGTCTCCGTGCAGGACCTGTTCGAGCAGTACCGCCTCCTCATCGACGACTACTCGCAGCGCTTCGCATCCGCAGTTGCTGCGATCGCCGACGCGCCTCCCGGCTGCGTAGTAGTCGCCTGCCACGCCGGCAAAGACCGCACTGGTCTTGTCGTTGCGCTGACGCTCGATCTGCTCGGCGTACCGCACACAGCAATCGCCGCCGACTACGCCACGGCCCCCGAGCCCAAGGTCGTCAGCTCCCTTCCCGAACTGGCGCCACCCCGCCCCGAAACGATCCTCCGCATCCTCGCCCATCTCCAAACCCGGTACGGCGGCACAGCGCCATACCTCCTGCAAGCCGGTGCCACCGCCACCCAACTCACCGCCCTGACCTCCCGCCTCGGATCCTTCGGGGAGCACCTCGGGCAGTCCCGGATGTTTGCGCCGGTCTGGTTCGTGAGGGTTGAGGGACGGACTGGTGATGGGAGCTGGGGATGGAGCTGGTTGCTGTGGTTACTGCGGCTGTGGTTGGACTGGCGCCGGGGGTGGCGGTTGCAGGGCCGCCGGACCCGTTGCAGAAGGGACTGGATGAGGTGGTTGCCGTGAGCGCGGTGGGGGCGCTTGCGGAGGTCCGGGATGGGCGGCGGGTCTGGCGGGGGACCAGTGGAGTCGCCGAGGTGGGGACGACTCGGGGTGTGCCGGTTGACGGACGGGTGCGAGCTGGGAGCATCACGAAGACGTTTGTTGCCACCGTCGTACTGCAGCTTGTCGCCAAGGGACGGCTGAGGTTGGACGACTCGGTGGAGGGCTGGCTGCCTGGCGTCGTACCGAACGGTCAGCACATCACTGTGCGCCAATTGCTCAACCACACCAGTGGTTTGTACGACTACAAGGACACTCTGCCGATGCCGCCCTCGCAGGAGTTCCTGGACAATCGGTGGCGGACGTGGACCGTCTCCGAGTTGGTAGAGCGCGCGGTGGCTCACCCGCCGACGTTCGACCCGCCGGGTTCGGCGTACTCGTACTCGTACTCGAACACCAACTACCTCCTGCTCGGCGAGATCATCGAGAAGGTCACCGGTCGGTCGTACGGCAACGAGATCGAGCGCCGGCTCATCCGCCCGTTGGGGTTGAGCGGTACGTCGCTGCCGGGTACGTCGCCGTGGATCCGCGGACCGCATCCGCACGGCTACATCCGTACTGAGCAAGGCCTTCTCGACTACACGGAGCTGAATCCATCGCTCTTCGGTGCCAGCGGCGAGATGATCTCCACCACCGCGGATCTCAACCGCTTCTTCGCCGCATTGCTCGGCGGCCACCTCCTCCCGCGCCGGCTGCTCGACGAGATGAAGACACCCGGCACCAAGGACGGCACCTACGGCCTGGGACTGTCCTGGCGCGACACCTCCTGCGGGATCCGTGTCTACGGCAACGATGGCGACGAGCTGGCGTACCAGACCTATTCGTTCGCCACAGCCGACACCCGCCACCAGGTCACGGTCGCCGTCACCCCCAACTTCACGACCAACCCCGACGGCCCCATCAACGCCTTAATAGACAAGGCCATCTGCCGCTGATGGGTTCACACTGCTCGTATGACTCGCTTCACCGATGAGCAGATGCAGGCCGCGATGACCCAGACCCGTGAGTACACCGTCGTACTCCTCGAGGCAGGACCGCAGCACGACACGGACGGCGCCAGGGCGATCATCTGGGAACACGGCCGCCGCAACTTCGAGCTCCGCGCCGACGGCATCCTCAACATCGTCTGCCCGATCGCCGACGACTCCCCGCTGTGCGGTGTGGGCATCTTCAGCGGCACCCCGGACGAGATCCGCCGCGTCATGGACGAAGACCCAGGCGTCCGAGCCGGCGTCTTCACCTACCAACTCCACCCGGCCCGAAGCTTCCCAGGCGATTCCCTCCTCGCCTGACGCGCGTACCATCCGGAACATGGCTGCGTGTGAGCCGCCCGGGGGCCGAGCCGGTGTCGCGGTCGGGGGACTCGTCGTCCGCACCGCGTGGATCGCGGCGCGCTCGCGGCCGGCGGCTGGACACCCGGACGTTGGTCATCAGCTGGATCTGGGCGATCCTGCCCTTCGTCACCCTCGGCCTGGCCACGCCGGTGACCTTCCTCTGGGCGGCACAGCGGGTGCGATCCAAGCATTACGTGCTGGCCACGGTCTTCTACACGGTGCTGGTCGTGCTGGGATTCATCGGGACGAATGAGGACGTCTCCTTCGCGTTCCTGAGGATTGCCTGGGTGGGCGGCACCCTGCACGCGCTCGCGGTTCGCTCCTCGGTCTTCCGTTCGCAGTCGCCGTCCGAGCAGCTCACGGTGGAGTCAGCGGCGGACGCCGCCAGGGACCGCCGCGAGTTGCGGCGCAAGGCCCGCGAGATCGCCACCAAGGATCCGGGACTGGCGCGCGAGCTCGGGATCGGCCGCCCCGACGAGCAGCACGACTTCGACGACGGCGGTCTGGTCGACGTCAACAGTGTTTCGGCCGACGTGCTCGCGCAGCTGCGTGGGATGACGCGGGAGCCGGCCGAGCGGGTCGTGCTGGTGCGCGAGACCCGTGGTCCGTACTCGTCGGTCGAAGAGCTCAGCGTGTTCGCCGATCTTCCACCGGGCCTCTCCGATCGACTCGCCGAACGCTTGCTGTTCCTTCGCGACTGACGGATTCTCCGCGAGATGACGATGGAGCCGGCCGAGTATCGGTGCAGGGCGCTTCGGGTGTCGTGCACAAACATTTGATCGTGGTTTACGCCAAGTGTTTAGCCGTGTGCGCAATGTCATCAAATAAAAGACAGTACAGATGCGCTTGAATGCGTTCTTCGCGATATTCTTGTATGCAGTTAATTGGCTGGCGGAAACGAAGGGGTGGTGCCAGACTCAGAGAAACGACGGAGCCCTCATTGCCGGCTCTGCGACTTCTGCACGACCTGCCACCAAGCGCTGGCCGCCATTGATCGCGGACCTGGCCGGCTCGGGGAGGTAGGAGGCGCCGGGATGACCGATGATCCCAACGCCCGCGCGGAGTTGCGGGCGCAAATCGAAGCTCGGCGGGCAGGTATCGCCACCTTCCTGCACGGCGCCCGGCCGCGCCGCAATCGACTGATCAATGTCAGCATCGTCAGTAGCGCGACAGCGGCCGTGCTCGTCGGCGGTCCTGCCCTGGCCGGACCGCCGTTCACCAACGCGATCAAAGAGGAATTGTCACTCAGCAGTCCCGCGAGTGTTTGGCAGCCGCTCTGCCTGGCCGCGTTGATCGTCTCCTTGATCTCGGCCATTTCCAGCAACCTGAGCAAATCTCACGACCTCGCCGCCCATGTCACTGCCGCGGAGGTTTGCAATACGGAACTCGAAGGTGTGCTGACGTCTCTCCAATTCGGGCAGGTCTCGGTGGAAGAAGCCGCCGATCAATATCAGCACTGTGTCAGCAAGATCCCGTTCGTCGAGGAGTTGCCGGACACGCAGCGTGCGGGCGGAGCATCCTGACGCTCAGCAGGCCCCCGGCCGCGGGCTGCGCGGATGGACCTCGACCGCCGCCCAGACGCTCTGCGGGTTTCCCCGTGAGGTTGTTCCCGGGACTTGTCCTGCGTGAGTTGCGGGTTCAAGATGCGGAGCGGGATGGAGGGCACATGAGATTCCGCCGACTAGTTGTTGCCGCCACTGTTTCGTCCGCCTTGGTTGCCGGGGTGATGTCGGTCCCCGTCGCCACCGCCGTACCGTCGAGTCCGGCATCGTCCGGCTACACGCCGCCGCCCGTGCAATGGGGCGCCTGCAGCAATCCAAGCTTGGTGCGCGCGGGTGCTCAATGCGGCTACGTCGTCGTACCACTCGACTACGACCATCCGAGCGGGGCCAAGATCCAACTCGCCGTGTCCCGGGTGATGCACAAGACGCCCGACGCGCAGGCGCAAGGTCCGATGCTGGTGAATCCGGGTGGTCCCGGTGGATCCGGCCTGATCTACTCGATCCTCGGCCCGGCGATTCCGCATGGTGCCGGTGACGCCTACGACTGGGTCGGTTTCGACCCACGCGGTGTCGGCTCGAGCAAGCCCGCGCTGAGCTGCATCCCGGACTACGCCGGCTACAACCGCCCGTTCTACGTGCCGGTCACGCCGAAGATCGAGCAGACCTGGCTGAAGCTCTCCAAGTCGTACGCGAAGGCCTGCGACGCCAACCAGCACGCGCTGCTCAGCCACCTCAAGACCACCGACTCGGCGCGCGACATGGAGAGCATCCGGAAGGCTCTCGGTGCTCCGCAGATCAACTACTACGGGTTCTCGTACGGCACCTACCTCGGTCAGGTGTACGGAACGCTCTACCCGAACCGGCTGCGCCGCGTCGTCTTCGACGGCGTCGTCAACGCGACGCGGGTCTGGTACGACGCCAACCTCGACCAGGACATCGCCTTCAACAAGAGCGTGAAGGTGTTCTTCCAGTACGTCGCCGCGCACGACTCGACATGGCATCTCGGCACGACCGAAGCCGCCGTCGAGCGCCTGTACTACCGCGAGATGGTCAAGCTCATCGGCCACCCGGCCGACGGCAAGATCGGTCCTTCCGAGTGGACCGACGTCTTCACGCAAGCGGCGTACTACGTGTACGGCTGGGTGGACGTGGCCAACGCGTTCGCCGCCTGGGTGCACAACAAGGACGCCTCAGGGCTCGTCGAGTTGTACGGCGGTCCGCCCTTCGACGACAACGGCTACGCCATCTACCTCGGCGTATCGTGCACCGACGCCCAGTGGCCCACCAAGTGGAGCACGTGGCAGCGCGACAACTGGCGCACGCTCGCCAAGGCGCCGTTCCTGACCTGGGCCAACGCCTGGTTCAACGCGCCGTGCTTCTACTGGCCGGCGAAGGCAGGCAAGCCGGTGAAGGTCGACGGCCGAGGCGTGCAGAGCCTCTTGATGATCAACGAGACCCTCGACGCCGCCACGCCGTACTCCGGCGCACTCCAAACCCGCAAGACGTTCCCCAACTCAATCCTGATCGAGGGCGTAGGCGGAACCACCCACGCCGGCTCCCTCTCCGGCGTCGCCTGCACCGACGACCGCATAGCGGCGTACCTCCAAACGGGCGCCCTACCACCCCGCAAGACAGGCAACCGCTCCGACGTCCAATGCGACCCAGTCCCCGCCCCCGAACCAGAGACCGCCACAGCCGCCGCAAAGTCCACCACAACAGGAAGCCTGAGGGCGTCCTTGTCAGCCCCAATCCGCTGACCTCGTCGAAGCGTGGTGCCTTCCGGAGCACGCTCCGGAA
>NZ_JBEZYF010000122.1:0-11773 GCF_040638415.1 Kribbella sp. NPDC026596
AGGCCCTGGCAGAACATCATCCGAAGCCCATGTACGGGGTTAATGCTAAATTTCGGCATTGACTTTCGGCACGCTGTTGAGTTCTCAAGAATCGGACGCACACCGCGCTTCAGACTTTCGTTTGAAGCTCCGGGGCAACTCGCCCAACTTTACTGTTTCGTCCGGGGCCGGTCAAATCGGCCTCTTTCGTCCCAGTCCCCCTGCGCGACTCAGTGACCGAAAACCCGCCGAGGCGTGTTTCGGCTACCTTGTCCTTCAGGGAGTTTGTCGGAGCTGCCGGCCGCTTTCGCGTCCCGCGCCTCGCTCCAACAAGAAGGACATTACTGACATTCGCGGTGAAGATGCAAATCGGGGTTCCGGACCCTGTCCGGGCTCCCTGCAGACCACCTCCGGAACCGGTGAGCCGGCGCCGACGCGAAGCAGTGATCGTCCCTCTGGTCACAGCACTCACTCGCGTCTCCGCGAGCGACACTTCCATCATCCCGCACCACTCAAGCGGTTTTCACGAGCCATCCGTGGCCCGCGCGGTCCCGCCCCACACGAGATGCCGTGCACTGCGTCGTACCGGAACCCGGCACTGAGCGTCGTACGTCGATTGACGAAGTGGGAGCCAGTCGACTGGCTCCCACTTGTCACGTCCTGCACCGCCCAGCAGACGCCTCTCGGCGAGTGGCCGCTCGTAGCGGCTTAGGTTGAGGCCCGGGGTCTTGAACCGAGCGGCATCACGTGTAACCCAGCGACCCCGGCACCTATTCCCGGGTGCAGGCGAGCTCCGCACCGTCCTGGTGGAAGACGAGTCCCCCCTCGCGCACCTTGAGCTCGGTGCCAGTGCCCACCGCGAACCGCGTCGCCGACCGCGCCATGAACCGCAGCGGCGGCTGACCGTCGAACGTCACTTCCAGGCCGCTCCCCCGCCGCTCGACCGTGAACGCCATCCTGCCGTCCAAGCGGTACGCGCCGACCAGCTCAGCCAACACGTCGTCAGTCGGCAGGTCAGGGAGCTCGACGTCCTGGGGGTACCCCTCCCAGCCGTACGCCGACGCGATCGCGGCGAACGCCCGCGTTACCACCCACACGCCGTTGTCGCCGTTGGTCATCACGACGGCGCCTTGTCCCGCGTCTCGATACGCCAGCAGGTGACAGCGGAACCCCGCGTTGCCGCCACTGTGCCCGAAGCGTTGCCCACTATCGTCGAGGAAGAATCCAAGTCCCAGATGACCCAGCCCACCGATCCGCTGGCTTGCGGCGATCTGAGACCTCAGCATCTCCCGGGCTAGCTCGGGCGACAGAAGTGCGTCGGCGGTTCCTGCGTACGTCCGCTGGACACCGATGGCCAACTTGGCGAGGTCCGTCGGCGTTGTCCACAGCCCTGCAGCGGCCAGCTCCGGATAGACGTGCCACTTGCCGTCGAGCGGGCAACCGAGTTCGTCATGCGCGGCCGCAGCTCTCGCGTGGAGTTCTGGTGGCAGCGGCTGCGCGTAGTCGCTGTCAGACATGCCGAACGGTTCCAGCACGAGCTCACGGACCAACTCGCGGAACGGCCTGCCTGTCACGTCCTCGAGTAGCTGCTGCATGACGATCGTTCCGCCGCCGGCGTACCTGAACTGCGTCCCGGGGACGAGGTCGACACGGACGCCGAAGGTGTTGGTCGGTCGCACGCCGTCAAGGATCTGCACCGTTGTCGGCACCGCAGCATCGGCGCGATAGCCAGGGAACCCATGCACCGTCAGCCCAGCGCTGTGGCTGGCCAACTGGCGCAACGTCACCAGCGGTTGCCAGGAGCCTGTCGGCGGGACCTGCCATGACATCAGCTTCCGATTCACGTCCTCATCGAGGTCGAGCACCCCGCGATCGACCAGCCTCAACATCGCCAGTACGGCGACCGGCTTGCTGATCGACGCTGCCTGGAACAACGTGTCCGGAGTGACGGCCGCAGAGCCGCCTGACTCCACCACCCCAGCCGACCCGATCTGGTTGATCTCACCGTTCTCGATCACCGCCCAGCTCGCGCCGGGCACGGGTGAACCTCTCGAGATCCGCCTCGACCCCCTTGCGTAGCACGTCCATGTCCCTCCCTCGGCTCGGTGGCCCGGAGCCTCAGGAGGGACAGTACGGCGGACATGGTTCGCCGCGAGGGCGATTACCTCGACGGCTCAGGCGCGTTGCAGTCGATCTTCGGATTGGCACCGATGTAGTTGAGTGGGCCGGCGACGATCGTGACCAGCGTCGTGCCCACCTTGGCGCACGTCGCGTCGGATCCCGCGAAGTAGTTCCGCTGCGTAGCGGCCGCTAGGCCGATGAGCAGCCAGATGACGACAACGATCGTGATGGCGCGGGAACGAGTCGTAGAGGCTCTACGAGTGCGCATCTCCACCTCCTGGTTGGGCGCACCCCCGTGTGGACCGTCCCAGCCGGTGCCCGCCGTAGTCCCGGCAGAAACTCACACCTCGCGAAACTCGTAGTACGGCTTGATGTGCTTGTTGATGTAGGCGCCGATGCTCGGTGCGGCGAGCAGGGCCGCATAGGTCGGCTGCGGGACCTCGTCGTACTGGTAGATGTAGCCGTTGACGTACTCGAGCTCCAGCGTTCCGTCGGACCAGCCGACCGATCGCACGCTCGACGACTTCACCGGGCGTCGCCTCATCCGCAGCTCCTCTCGGTACGTCGTGCTGCGCCGCCCAGTGTGCACCCGGCGATCAGTGCGCCGGTGATCGCTCCGGGCCATCGGACTCCAGGCGCGCGAGGGCACGGGCCAGGTCGCCGAGCGCCGCGTTGAGCTGGCTGAGGACCGCATGGTCGACGGGTAATCGGGCTTGATCGAGGCCCAGGTTGGCTGCGAACCGGACCCGGGCGTCGGGCGGCGCCTGACTGAGTGAGGTGTCGAGGGCGTCCTGAAGATGCGGGCTGGGCACCATCTCCGGACGCTCGCGCCACTTGGTGACCGTGCGTGGCGAGACGCCGAGGCGGTCCGCGAACGCCTCGTTGGTCAACCGCAGCGCCGTACGCAAGGCGTGTGCGTGCCGGCCGGTCCATTCGTCGATGACTGTCATCGCTGTCGCTCCTTGCGTCTGTCGGCTACTCCCTGCAATGAGAATATGGCGATCGGTGACCGTCGGTGGGCAGAATTTCTGCCCTGTGGATACCGGTTGAGTTCCTGGTGAGGCCGACGAACCACGGGTTGACTGCTGCCCATGGACGAGATCAGCGGTCGAACCGCGACGCTGCCGCGGACCCCGCGACGGCGTCACCTGAAAGTCGCGAACAAGTCCGGGCCACGCTGCTTCCAGCTGGTCCGTCATGTCGACGTCTCCGGCATCAGCGGTACGGGCGTCGTCGCGGAGGGAGTCGAGTGGTCCGACGGGACGATCGCCCTGCACTGGGGCGGGCGATATCCGACGACCACAGTCTGGCCCGATGGTGTCGACGCTCTCCTCAGCATCCACGGGCACAACGGCGGGACCACCATCCGATGGCTGGACGAGTGACCATGCGCACCCGAACTCGGTGGGGCGGGCCCACCCTGCAGCCGGCCTGCACCACCGGCCTACTCCGAAAAGAACTGCTCTCGGTATCCGCCGCGAGCGTTCTTGGTCTCCGACTTAGCCTGTGTCGTGTCTGCCTCGGCGAGCTCGTCGACCGCGGCACTGAAGGCGAGCTCAGCGCGAGTCGACTTGGGGCCTTCGATCGCTTCCGCGGACGAGCGTCGTACCGGGAGATCGTTGGCGGCGGCGGACAGTTCCGAGAGGGTGTCGAGCAGGCCGAGCGCGGTCTCGACCTCGCCGGGGTGATTGACAAGCCACCAGACCGCGGCCGACCCAGGCGTGGCGAAGACGTCGTCCTTCAAGTAAGCGCGTTTGTCCTGCTCCATCCGGCGTTCGAGCAGAGTCGTCTGCTCCCGGTGGTGCAGGGCGGCGAGGTGCTGAAGGTGCTTCTGGTCCGCGTCCGGCAGCCGGAGTCGCACTTCGGTGGCCCAGCTGCGCACCTGCCCCTTCTCGTCGAGCGCGGGTTCGCCGAGGAGGGCGGCCAGGCGGTGCTGGTTGAGCGACTCCTCAGTGACCTGCTGCCTCGCGGTCAGTCCTCGAGCGCGCTCGATCAAGGCATCGACAGCGACCGCGCCGAGGTCAGCGTGCCGCGAGCCGGACAAGACCGTCGACCACTGCACCACCGCCGAGAAGCTGAACTGGAAGTCCGGCGAAGCAGACGGCAGCCGTACGTCGGAGACCGTTCGCGTCGGCGGCCCGGAGAACACAGGCTCCCGATCCGGCAGTACGACGGATGACGCCGGTGCCGGCTTGGTCACGACGGGACGGGGTTCGTCGGGCTGCTTCCAGACCACGGCCAGCAGCACGAGCAACACCACCGTCAGCACGACCGCGGCCCATTCCGGCAAGCCGACGATGAGCGACACGACGTACAGGACCAGGACAATCGCGGCAGCCGTCAGGAGGGAGTTCCGGTGAAGCTTCATGGCGGCATTCCTTCACCACGTCGAGCGGACAGCAGCAGATCGGCCAATGCGAACCGGACGGCCTCCCCGTCCGGACTCCATCCAGGTCACCGGCAACCCGGACCACAGACTGCGCCACGCGGCGAGCCCACGAAAAGTCTCACATGCCTAACCCAAAGTAGCCGCCACACGCGTGTCGGCTCTCAGCCCGCGGACGGCACCCGGCCGGTCGCACTCCATGCGGCCGGGCGCCGACCGCGGGATGGGTCACCCGGTGAGGGAGCGGAGGGCTCGGCGGGACGGGGTGAGGAGGACGGGTTTGTAGGGGCAGCGGGCGTCAGTGAGGGTTTCGTACGCGCGAATGGCTCGGTTGGCGGCGTCCCAGCCTTGCTCGGCGGGGGTGCGGCCGAGGCCGCGGTTGCGGACCAGAGCGCCGTAGAACGCGGAGCAGAAGACGGTCGCCTCGTACCAGCCGATGACGGTGCTGGTGCCGATGTAGGTGATGTCGTCCTGGAGGCAGTCGCGGATGGCGCGTTGCCACTTCCCGATACCGGTCTTGCAGCCGTCGGCGATGACGACACCGCTGGCGATTCCCCACTGCCGATCCAGGAACCATTCGGCCAGCGAGCGCAGCGAGACCTGGGTCTTGCCGTCGGTCGACAGGAAGGAGGGCTCCTCGCTGTGGTCACCGTGTGCCATCACGTGCAGGACCGTCGAAGGGGTGGTGAGGGCCGAGAAGGCGGTCTCGTGGTCGCGGGTGCGGACGAAGTTCACGTCGATCACGGGCTGGTCCCAGCCGGCGTTGATGTTCCCGGTGATGCCCTGGACGAAGGTCATCGACGCGTCGAAGGAGTTGTCCAGACCGAGATCCACCAGAGTGATCAGCCGATTCTTCATTCGCCCATCCCTCCCACGTGTTTCGAGCCCCGGGGAACCATGATGAACCACGGATCCGACAGTTCGCGCCCCTGTCCACCAAAGCTGAGATCGCCGGCCCGGACCGTACGTCGTACGCCGGGATCGGGCCGCCCTGGCGGCGGGCGCGGACCGTGATCGACGTACGGTGGCCGGGCAGCGCCTGCCGAAGGAGGAGACGGATGAGCCAGGTCCCGACGATCACTCTGAGTCACGGTGCAGTGATGCCGCGGGTCGGGTTGGGGACGTCCCCGATGAACGACGCGGATGCCGAGCGGGCGGTGAGTGTGGCGCTCGAGCTCGGGTATCGGCTGGTCGACACGGCCGAGAACTACCGGAACGAGGTCGGCGTCGGGCGAGCCCTGCGAGGTCTGCCTCGGGACGAGGTGTTCGTGACGTCGAAGTTCAACGCGCGGTGGCACAGCCTCGAGGGTCCGCGGGTCGCATTCGAGGCGAGCGCGGAGAAGCTCGGCGTCGAGTACATCGATCTGCTGCTGATCCACTGGCCGAATCCGGCGCAGGACCGGTACGTCGATGCGTGGCGCGGGCTGCTCGCACTGCGGGAAGCGGGGCTGGTGCGGGCGATCGGTACGTCGAACTTCAAGCCGACGCATCTGCAGCGGTTGATCGACGAGACCGGTGCGGCGCCGGAGGTGAACCAGGTTCAGCTGAGTCCGGTGTGGGCGAAGGCGGCCGAGCGGGAGTTCCATGCGGAACACGGGATCGTGACCGAGGCGTGGAGTCCGCTCGGAAAGGGGACCGAATTGCTGAGCCATCCGACGCTGCAGGACATCGCCAAGGCACACGGACGGACGCCGGGCCAGATCGTCCTGCGGTGGGAGACGCAGCAAGGTGTGGTGCCGATCCCGAAGTCGGCCGACCCCGGACGCCTCGAGGAGAACCTGGCAGTCTTCGACTTCGACCTGACCGACGCCGACTTGTCCGCGCTGTCAGCTCTCGACGGCACCGCCAAACCCGCCGCCGACTCCGACCGCGCCGGCCACTGACAGGTCGAGCGACTGACAGGTCCGGCCACTGACAGGTCGAGCGTATGACCCAACGGCGCGGCGAACTGACGGAACCGAGCCGCCAACAAGGGTTTCAGCGGGCCCGGACTGTCTTGCGGGAGGCGACGGTCAGGTAGGGGCTGACCATCTCCCGGAAGAGGTCGCTGGGTGGGAGGCCCAGTTCGCGGTCGATCATGGTCTGGAACTTCCGGTAATGCTGGACGGCCTCGACGAGGTCGCCGCTGTCCAGGTGGGTCTCGACGATCGCGCGATGCGCGCTCTCGTGGAGCGGTTCGATGCTGATCGCGGCCCGCGCCGCCTGGAGGGCCTCATGGGTGCGTCGTTGCCGCCGGCGCCGAGTCGCGAGCGCGTCGAGGGCGCCTAGGCGTAAGTACTGCAGACGCTCGCGTGCGGCCAGCACCCAGTCGTCGTACCAGCCGGGAAGCAGTTCGGAGGAGTGCAGTACGGCGATAGCGGCGTCGTCGGCTTCCGCGGTCCCGACGTCCGGGTCATCACGGATCAGCAACTCCGCTCCGTCCAAGAACCGGTCGACATCCACAACGACCTCGTCAGCCAGAGCGAGCCACGCGTCGCCGATGTCGAGTAGCGGCGGTACGCCGACATGCCGGTGTCGCAGCCGCCACAAGATCGCACGAAGGCGCGCGGCCGCGACCTCGTCGGTGCAGTCCGCCCACAGCATCGCCGCCGCGTGAGTCCGGGCGCAGCGGCCGTTGAGGGCCAGGAGCGCAACCAGGCGCTGCGGACCGCCCGGCAGTTCGATCTGTGCTTCTGACGCGGCCCGGCCGTCGGCGGCTGTTAGGAGCCAGTCACCGAGCAGTTGAAGTCGAAGATCACACCGCGAGAATGCCCGCACCGCACGGCCTCCCCTCATGGAGGCGACGGCACGCGTCAGGGCGAGCCTGCCCCCCGGCTGTGTTGCTCGCAGATATCCCCGCTGTGTGTGACGGCCGAACCACCAACCGCCACGCACCTCATTGCACGGTGGGGCAGGAAGCGCCGGATGTCAAGCCTGACCCGCGGTTCGGCCGGTGAACTCCTCGAGCCACGCCCGGACCTCGCGGTAGACGGCCTCCGGCGACGTCACCACTGAGGTCGTCTCGGCTTCGGCGCCGAGATCGGGCCGCTGGGTGATGCGCGCCCGGATGCCGCCCGAGCCGGCCGTCTCCCGCCAGACCCGGATGACCAAGGCCGCAGCATCCGGAACCGACCCGGACTGCGCCTGATCAGTCATGTTTCCACTCCCCCGCGGACGGACGGATCCGCTTCCTCACGCCCGCAGAAACGGACAACCGGAAGACCCACGATGAAGCAACGATCCCCGATGTACGCCGTTACGTCGACCACCCGGGTCCTGACAACGCTGTGACAACGCCGGGACAACGCTGTGATAACGCAGTGAGCATGCGACCGGGACTCCACTGGCAGTGAGCACCGAACAGGGCGGAGGGGGTGACTCATGAACGAGAAACTGACGGCGGTCGAACTCGACCTGGAGGAGATCCAGGTGCTGCCGGAGCGGGAGGCGCTGGGTTCCTACAACTGGGCGAACGTCTACGCATCCAACACGGCGGTCGCGCTGAACGCGGCGTCGTACTGGTCCGTGGCCAAGGCCGCGGCCGTACAGACGATCGTGATCAAGCAGCACTAGGGGCGAATCGGGCGTGCGGGCGGTGATGAGCGATGGCGCCGTCCGCACGCCGCAGAACTGAGGGGGTTTCGATGACGGATCTCGGCAGGATCTCCCAGACGGAGGTCGCCGGCCAGTCGGCCGAGCTGCTGCCCACACGCGAGGCGCTGGCGCTGATCAACATCACCAACATCACCGCCGTCAACCTGGCGATCGCGGTCAACGCGGGGACGATCGGCTCGACCGCGGCTGCCGCCGCACTGCAGCATGTGGCTGCGTTCCAGCGCTAGTTCTGCCGGCGCACGGGACTGGCGGGGGGCCTGTGCCCCCCGCATTGCCTGGAAGCCCGCATCGTGACGGCGGCAGAAGCCGACTCGCGCGTAGTCCCGGTGCGCGGCGGCCCGAGGCCGAGCCGGGTGGCCGGCGTGCGCCTGCTCGGGCGGTACGAGGGCTCGGGATTCCGGGACGAGCGGTACCTGGTCGAGCGGTCCGACCGGCAGATGGTGCTGCTGACCCGGTTGCTCTACCTGATTGTCGAAAACGCCGATGGGCGCACGTCGACCGATCTGCTGGCCGATCGGGTGAGCCGCGCGTACGGTCACCGGCTCGATCCCGATGACCTGGTCCGCCTCATCCACGAGAAACTCGGGCCGTCCGGACTGGTCGCACTCTGGAACGGCGCGCGGGTAGGGCAACGAAAAGCCGACCCGCTGTTGGCGTTGAGTGTCCGGGGCGTGCTGCTGCCGGCCAGCGCGGTTCGCGTGATCGCACGTACCTTCGCGCCGCTGTTCCATCGCCCAATCATTCTCGCGGTTCTGGCGAGCGTGATCGCGTTCGACGTGTGGGTGGTGAGCACCCGGCCCGCCACGGCCGTGTTCGGCGCCCTGGTCGATCCCATCGGTGTGCTGGCCGTCCTGGTCCTGTTGCTGGCAGCAACACTCTTTCATGAGTTCGGCCACGCGGCCGGCTGCAGCTACGGCGGCGCCAAGCCGGGCCCGATCGGCGCTGGGATCTATCTGTGGATCCCCGCCTTCTACACGAACGTGACCAGCGCGTACCGGCTCAACCGCGCCGGCCGGCTGCGGACCGATCTGGGCGGCGTGTACTTCAACGCGGTCTTCATCGTGGCCGCGGCCGCAACGTACCTGTGGACCGGATGGGCACCCCTGCTGGCGGTGATCGCCCTGTCCCACTTGGAGATCATCCAGCAACTGCTGCCAGTGGTGCGGTTCGACGGGTACTACATTCTCGGCGACTTGGCAGGCGTGCCGAACCTCTTCGGACACGTACGGCCCATTCTGCGGAGCCTCCTGCCAGGTCGCCGCAGCGATCCCGGCGTGGGGCAGCTTCGCCTCCGCACTCGGGTGGTCGTCACGGGATGGGTGCTCGTCACCGTGCCCGCGTTGCTCATCGGCCTGGGAATTCTGACCTGGAACGCCCCTCGCTACGTCGCAGGCTTCTGGGATCGCTCGGGTGAGTTGTGGGCCGGTGCACGTGAGCTCATCGCTGTGGGCGAGGTCGGCGCCGCGATACTCATGCTGCTTTCGCTGCTGGCGATCACCGTGCCCATCGTCGGCCTCAGCGTCGTCCTAGCCAGATCTGTGCTCCACGTCGTACGGGCGGTTCGAGCCCGGCAGACCGCATCGTCGCCGGCCGAGGAGGAATCGATGGATGTCGTCAAGGGTGCCGCGGACGAGCCTCCGAGCGCGGCTGAGTTCACCGAGGACAAGATGCTCCGTCGGCGGGTACCGCCGTCGCGGCACGGTTGGCGTCACGGGCTGTACTACGTCTCGAGCGGCAGGATCAACGTCGGCCCCAGTCTGGCCGAGCAACGCGAGCAGGAGCGGATCGCCCGCGTCCGTACGACGTTGAGCGGTCCCCGGCGGGTGGTCACCTTGAGCCGCAAGGGCGGCGCCGGCAAGACGACGACGACTCTGATGCTCGGCCACACGCTCGCCATGCATCGCGGAGACCGCGTTGTCGCACTCGATGCCAACCCTGACGCAGGCTCGCTCATCTATCGGGTACGGCGCGAGTCCCCCGCCACCGTGACCAACCTGCTGGGTGAGCGCGACCTCATTTCGAAGTACGCCGACCTGCGCGCCTACACCTCGCAGGCACCGAGCCGGCTCGAGGTCATCGCGTCCGACGACGATCCGACGATCAGCCAGGCGCTGGGCGATCGGGACTACCGCACAGTGCTCGACCTGCTCACCCAGCACTACAACCTGATCCTCGTCGACACCGGCACGGGCATCCTCGACAACGCCATCCAGGGCATCCTGCGGGAGGCCGATCAGATCGTCGTGGTGATGCCGCCGGCGCTCGACGGTGCCCGGGTCGCTGCCGGGACGCTGGACTGGCTGGACCAGCACGGGCACGCGGACCTGGTGTCATCCGCGGTCGCGGTCATCAACACGACCAGAGGCAGGCCGCGCTGGGTCCAGCTCGACGAGATCGAGAACCACTTCTCCAGTCGCTGCGCCGGTACGGTCCGCATCCCGTGGGACCCGGCGCTGGACAGCGGTGCCGCCGTCGACCTCGACGACCTGCGCTCGGGCACTCGCGACGCCTACCTGGAACTCGCCGAACTGGTCGCCGGTGGCTTCACCGCGAACCGCTGGAGTCCTGTCTCGGTGGCTGACCCGTCCCTGCCAGTCAAAGGAGTGTCATGACCATACGCCGGCGGCTCGAAGCAATCCTGGTGATCGCGTCTCTCGTCACGGGCGCGACAGGAACCGCGAGCATGCTTACGTTCCGAAGCGGCCGGGACTTCGACCTGGTCGCGTCCGCCAACCCGGGAACGCCAGGTAGTACCGACACCGACCGGACCGCCATGTTCGAACGCGCCCGCGGCAAGCGCGCTCAGGCTGACGCCGTGGCGAGCGCCACGGCCACCTGCGACTCGTGCACAGGCACCGCCGTCGCAGTACAGGTCATCTATGTGAGCAAGGCAAAGAAGGGTACGGCGGATAACCTCGCGAACGCGTGGTCGAGTTGCAGCAACTGCAAGGCGACCAGTGTGTCCGTGCAGGTCGTCGTGGTCCGGCCCGGTACGACGCTCATCACTCGGAACCGCGCACTCGCGGTCAACGCCTCTTGTTCAGGCTGCACGACCGCGGCGATCGCGGTGCAGTTCGTGGTTGTCACCAGCAAGCACCGCGCGTTCTCGAACAAGGGCCGGCAGCAGCTCGAGGCGCTGGCGAGTGAACTGCAGGCCCAGCTGTCGACCCGGACCAAGGCGGCTCGACTCGCGGCGACCAAGGACAAGACCGAGCTGGCGGGTATCGATGCGCTGGTTCGAAAGGAACTGAAGCCGAGCAGCGTGAAGCCACAGTTCACCGTCAAGACCGGATAACGGGAGGTCCCCGATGTCTGTCCGCCGATGGGCGACCCTCGCGATCGCACTGCTGTTCTCGCTGGTGGTGACCGGTTGCGAACCGCCCAAGACCACACCCAGCGCCGGCGGCAAGGGGAAAACGACGACGACCACGAGCACCACGCAGACAGGTGCCACCGTGCGGATCACCGCGTCCAAGAAGACCTGCTGGGCGGGTCGGATCGGCGCAACGACCAAGAAGGGCTGCGGATCCGCCAGCTTCCAGGTCAAAGCCTCGAACGGCGCCTACACCGTCAACCTGCGCAAGACCAAGGGTGCGGACGGCCTCACCGTCGTACTCGTTGTCAAGGGCAAGAAGGTGGACAGCGGCCGGATCAGCAGCAGCTCGAGCGTCGTCGCGATCAGCTACGCAAGTA
>NZ_JBEZYF010000123.1:0-11570 GCF_040638415.1 Kribbella sp. NPDC026596
GGCGGGGTGCGGGGCGCGTGGGTTTCTGTCCGGCGGGGTGCGCCGCTTGTGTGGCCGGGGGGGGGGTCGCCCCCTGTCCGCGCCCGGCCCCCCGCCCTTGGAGGGCGGGGGCCGGCCGGGTTAGTCAGGTGTTACTTGATGGACTTCAGGGCGAAGTCTTCGGTGACCGGGGTGCCGGCTACCAGTTTGGTGGTGCGGGTCTGGGGCTTGTAGCCGTCCTTGGCGGCGATCAGGGTGAGCGGGTTGTTGCGACGGTCCAGCCAGTAGGCGTAGTTGCCGTCCTTGTCGGTGATGAAGGTGTACGACTGCGCCCACGAGTCCACCTGCAGGATCGCGCCCGGGAGCGGTGCGGTGACGCCGGCCGAGCTGACGCCCGAGACGGTGCCCTGCAGCTTGCTCCAGGTGGTCGGCGGGGTGACGTTCATCGTCACGCCGACCGGTGCGACCGAGTAGGGGGTGTTCTCGCCGATCGTGACCCCGCCGGAGTACGTCCCCGGCTGGTCCACGTTCGCGGTGAGCGTGACCTTGACGATCGTCGACGCGCCCGGGGCCAGCGTGGCCTCGCTCTTGTCGATGGACAGCCAGCTCACGTCCGCCGACGACTCGGCGCAGTCCTCGAGACCCGGCAGGGCCTCACTGTCGACCGTGGCGGTGAAGCCACCGGACGAGCCACCGACCTTGTAGAAGCCGCAGGCCGCGCCACCGCGGTACCGCGGCAGGTTGGCGTTCGGCAGGGCGGTCCAGCTGTCCGCGGCCGGGTCGTACGAGAACCCGGCGTTGGTGACAGCACCGGCCTGCACGCCGCCGACGATCAGCAGCTTGCCGCCGGCGACGGCGTACGACGCCGCCCAGTGGTCGGACGGGGCGTCCGCGACCGCGGTCCAGGAGTCGGCTCCCGGGTCGTAGACGTACGCCGACTTCAGCGAGTTCGTACCGTCGTTACCACCGGCGCAGTACACCTTGCCGTCGATGGCACCGCAGGACGCGAACGCGACCGACTTCGGGTAGTTCGCCAGCGTCTCCCACGCGTTGGCGGCCGGGTCGTACCGGACCACCGTGTTGCTCATCGGGAGGCAGCCGGAGGTCGTGCAGCCACCGACGGCGTACAGCTTGCCGTCCGCGACAGCCTGACCGGCCGCGGCCCGCGGAGCCGGGTTGGCGGCCACCGAGGTCCAGGCGTTGGCGGCCGGGTCGTAGGCCCAGGTCGCCGCGTCCGGACCCGAGACGCCCCAGCCGGAGCTGGCGATGATCTTGCCACCGACGACGCCGACGGTGACGGCGTTACGGGCGGCCGGCAGCGGAGCGATGGCGGTCCAGGCCAGCGCCGCCGGGTCGTACACGTAGCTGCTCGCGCTCGACGCACTACCGTTGCCACCGGCAATCGAGTAGATCTTGCCGTCGAGGTTGACCACCCGGTTGTCCATCACGGTCGCGGGGTAGTCGGCGATGTCGGTCCACGGCGCCGCGAGCGGCTTCGCGACGGCCGGCGTACCGGCCGTCTTGCCCGACAGTATGTTGGCGAACGAGGTCTGCACCGCGAGCCGCTGCAGCGGGGCACCGGTGCCGTTCAGCACCTGCGCCTTCGTGGTCTTGGTGCCGTTCGCGTTCTCCAGGACGAAGCCGCCGTCCTTCTCACCGAACTTCACGTCGACGTCCGCGCCACCGGTGTTGGTGACGGTGAACGACTTGGTGACCTTGCCGGTGGGCAGCTTCAGGTTGCCCGTCACGCTGCCCGGCGTGACGCTCAGCCGGCCGGCCTTCAGGGAGTAGTCGGCCACGGTCGTCCAGTCGGCCTCGACTCCGACGGTCGCGGTCGAGGTGACGTAGTTGCCGGCCTTGGCGGTGAAGCCCTGGTCGCCGTCCGCGGACGAGTACAGCCAGTAGAAGCCGTCGTTCAGACCGGTGTCCTCGGGCGTCGCCACGGTGGTCGCGGACTCGGAGCTGCCGTCACGGGTGACGACCGCGCCGTTCACGAAGCCGTTCGTGTTGGCGTCCTTGACGTTTCCGACGACGATGCCGCCGCCGGTCGGCTCACAGGTGATCTGGCTGCCGATCAGCACGCTGTCGACCTCCCACCACCATTCGTACGAGGCGTCCCAGTAGTGGAACCGCACCTGTACGGCGGACTTGCCGGCCGCCTGCGGAATCGCGATCTCCTTGACTCCACGGGCGTCCGTGATCTGGGTCAGCGCGGTGGTCCAGGTGGCGCCGCCGTCGATCGACAGGTCCACGTCGGCCTTCTCACCGCTCAGCCAGTTGAGGTCCTGGTTGAACCGGATCACCGGGGCGGTGACCGCGCTCAGGTCCACGACCGGGCTGACCAGCGACGTGTCCTGCAGGCCGCCGGGACCGTACTTGTCGCTGTCGATGACCGCGAACTTGCCGCTGCCACCGGACAGGTTGCCCCGGTTACCCGGGTCGTTGAACTGCCAGACCTGGCCGTTGCCCTTGTTGTCGACGACGGTCCAGCCACTCGGGGCCGCACCGGAGTCGAAGGTCTCGTAGACACCGTCGGAGCCGTACTTGTAGCCCGGCGCCGTGGTGCACGAGTCACTGAGGACGGGGACTGCGACGTTCTTGGTCAGGTTGCTGCTGCCGACCGTGATCGGCAGGCTGACCGTCTGGTAGCCCGGGAGCTGCGACTCGATCTTGAGCGAGTACGCGGCACCGGCCGGCACCTTCAGGCTGTAGCGGCCGTTGCTCGGGGTGGTGTAGTCGAACACACCGCCCGGACCCTCGACGCTCACCTTCGCGTACAGCGGCCAGCCGTGGCCGGAGCCGTCCGTGATGGTGCCGCCGACGCTCACCTGCGGCGAGCTCACCAAGGCGAAGTCCTTGGTGGTGGTCTGACCGGTGGTGATGCTGACCGTGGCCGTCTGGGTCTGGTACCCGAATGACGCCACCGTCAGGTCGTAGCTCCCGGCCGGCAGGACCGACGAGAACGTGCCGGTGCTGCTGGTGGTCAGGACCTTGTCGGGCTGGCCGGCCGTCTTCACCGTCACGCTGGCGCCGGCGAGGGCGGCACCACCGGTGGCGGCGGTGACCTTGCCGGTCAGGGTGCCAGTGTCGCCGATCGGCGCGGCCTGCAGCAGTGCGAGCGCGTCGAGACGACCCTGTCCGAAGACGTTGTTGTTCTCCGGGGTGCCGCCGCACTGGCTGTTCGGCGCGTCGACCGCGGTCTGGTTCAGCAGCGCCCGGGTGGCGTTGACGTCACCCTTCAGAGCCGGCGAGGCCGACCACAGCAGCGCGATGGTGGCCGCGAGGTGTGGCGTGGCCATCGACGTACCGTTGAAGCTGCCGTAGGTGTTGCCGGGCAGGCTGGAACGGACGTTGACGCCGGGGGCCGAGATGTTCGGCTTGATCGTGCCGTTCTGACCGACACCACGGCCGGAGAACGACGCGATGTTGTTGTTGATGTCGTAGGCACCGGCCGAGTAGTTGCTGGTCAGGCTGCCCGGCGAACCGGAGGTGTTGCAGCCGCCCTCACCACTGTTGCCGTTGGCGAACGCACCGAAGATCCCGGACGCGGTCCAGGCCAGGGTGATGTCCTCCATGAACGGGTCGTTCGACGGCAGCGTCGAGCCCCACGAGTTGTTGATGACGTTCGGCCGCTTGCTCGCGTCCGGGTTCTGCCCGGCGAGGTTGGTCGGCTCGAGCATCCACTGACCGGAGGTGATCAGCGCCTCGTCGCTCGGGCAGCAGCCGTTCGCGGCGATCCACTTCACGCCCGGCGCGACACCTACCTGGTTGCCCGCGCCGTCGTCGCCGACCATGGTGCCCATCGTGTGGGTGCCGTGGCCGTTGCCGTCGGCCGGCTGGTTCGGCGAGGTGCCGGCCGCGTCGAACCAGTTGTAGTTGTGGTCGAAGGTGCCGTCGCCGTTGTTGCCGCGGTACTGCTTCACCAGCGCCGGGTGGTCGAACTGCACGCCGGTGTCGATGCTGGCGACGACGATGCCCTCGCCCTTGTCACCGAACTGCGACCACACCTGGTCGGCCTTGATGTTCGCGATACCCCACTCGACGGCGTTGATCTCGTGCTCGGTCGTGCCCTGGGTGACCTTGGGCACCTCGATCGCGACCGGGGCGTACAGACCCTCGACCTCGGTGTGGGTGGCCAGGTTCTGGGCCAGGGTGAGTGACCCGCCCTGGATGCGGATCGCGTTCGTACCCCAGAAGGCGGTGTACTTCACGTGCTGTGCGTCCAGTTCGGCGCGGATCTTCGCCTGGCTGTCCGCGGCGGTCTTGCGCAGCGCCGCGGCCACGGCGGTGCCGCGCTCGTTCCAGTCGGTGATCTTGCTCGCGGCGGTCAGATCGGCCTTCGGTGCGAACCGGACCCAGTAGTCCGTCGCGGCCTTGGCGTCCTTGCCCTCCAGCTTCGACAGCAGTTCCGGCTTGATCTTGGCAGCCGGTGCCGGTGTGGCTTCAGGTTTGGTAGGTGGTGCGGCCTGCGCCTGGCCGGCCGCGGCCAGCCCGGTGGCCAGGACGGCCACCGTCGCGAGGGCACCCACCAGAGATCTGGTGAGTCCCCTTCGTGGTTGATGTGACATCTCTGCAGCCCCTCACTTGACAGACCCCGAGTTGACTCCCCCGAGTCATCGGTGCAGAGGTGCATGGAGGTTCGCGTTGGGCGGTTGGACCGGTTGGGCGAACGCTCCGTGCCCCCCAGGTCGCGGCATGTGACACCGCGAGCCTGACGTGGACCTTATGTGTCAGAACAACGTGGTAACAAGCACACCTCGTGAGCAACATGTGACTAGCTGTCGCACCGATCGAGGCAAAGTGGTCAAACGTTGGCAGTCCGTTGACGATCCCGGGCAGAGGTTGACATCGTGATCGGATGGTCACCGCCCGTGTCCCCGCCCCTGCGGACGTCGATCTGACCACGACCGGTCCGGAGCCGTTCCCGCTGCTGATAGCGGTCGCGGCCTCGCCCGAGCAGCGTGTTCGGCTCGCCGAGCTCGTCGACGACGTCGCTCCGCTGCTGCTGGTCTCCAGTCTCGACGAACTCCGCAAGCTGCTCGTGCCCGCGCAGCAGCCCCCGCCCGCCGCCCCCGAGCACCCCGAACCGCCCGAGCCGAACGTGGTCGACTCCGTCGCGTCGCGCACGTCGGGGGAGGAGCCGGACGCCGACGTCCTGACGATCGACCGGGCCCGCTCGGTCGCCCGCTGGCGTGGCCGCGAGATCCAGCTCACCGAGCTCGAGCACGACCTGCTCACCCGGCTGATGTCCACTCCCGTCCGGGTCTGGACGTACGACGCTCTGCACCAGACCGTGTGGCGCAACCGGGACCTCCGCGGCACCGCCGACGTGCACTCGGTGGTGAAGCGCCTGCGCCGCAAACTCGACGAACTCGGCACCACGGTCACCATCGACGCCGTCCGCGGCATCGGCTTCCGTCTCACCGATCACCAACGCCCATCGGTCACCAGCCTCCGGGCGGGGTAGTTTCTGCAGGTGTGACGTTCTCTGCGCTGAGTCATCTCGAGTGCCCTCGTTGTGGATCCGTCCACGACGCCGACCAGGTCATCGGCCTCTGCCCGTGCGGTTCACCGCTGCTGGCCAGGTACGACGTCAGCGCGGTGACGCTGACCAAGGACGAACTGGCCACCCGGCCGCCGGATCTGTGGCGGTACCACGAGCTGCTCCCGGTGCGGTCCGCGGACAACGTGGTGAGCCTGGGGGAGGGGATGACGCCGCTGCTGCCGTTGCCGCGGTACGGGCGTGAGGTCGGGGTCGACCGGCTGCTGATGAAGGATGAGGGGCTGATCCCGACCGGTACGTTCAAGGCCCGGGGTGCGGCGGTGGGCGTGTCCCGTGCGTACGAGGTCGGCGTACGGAAGATCGCGATGCCGACGAACGGGAACGCTGGGTCGGCTTGGGCCGCGTACGCCGCGCGGGCCGGGATTGAGGCGTTGATCGCGATGCCGATCGCGGCGCCGGAGATCTGCCGGCGCGAGGTGAGCGTGGTCGGCGCCGAACTGCACCTGATCGACGGGCTGATCGGCGATGCCGGTGCGTTCATCCGTGCGGAGCTGGCCAGCCGCGAGGGGTACCTCGACGTGTCGACGCTGAAGGAGCCGTACCGGATCGAGGGCAAGAAGACGATGGGCCTCGAGATCGCCGAGCAGTTCGGCTGGCAGCTGCCCGACGTGATCCTCTACCCGACCGGCGGCGGTGTCGGCATCATCGGGATCTGGAAGGCGCTCGTCGAGTTGCGCGAGCTCGGCTGGATCGACGGTCCGCTGCCGCGGCTGGTCGCCGTACAGGCCACCGGCTGCGCGCCGATCGTGCGGGCGTGGGAGAAGGGCCTGCCGGAGAGCGAGCCGTGGCCGGATGCGCAAACCGTTGCCTTCGGCATCACCGTGCCGAAGGCGTTGGGTGACTTCCTCGTCCTGCAGGCGATCGCGGAGACCGACGGGTGCGCCGTGGCCGTCGACGATGAGGACATCCTCGCCGAGCAGCACCTCGTCGCCCGGCTCGAAGGCGCCTTCATCTGTCCCGAAGGCGCCGCGAACTTCGCCGCCGTCCGCCGGCTCCGCGAGTCCGGCTGGATCCGCGCCGACGACCAGGTCGTAGCCCTCAACACCGGGGCGGGCCTCAAGTACCCGGAAACCGTCCCGCTCTAGGCCTGGCCGCGGCGGACGGCGAGGATGTGGCAGGGCTCGCCGTTGGGGTCGAGCTTGACGTAGTTCTGCTGGCCCCAGCGCCAGGTGGCTCCGGTGATCTCGTCGTACACGGTGAAGGTGTCCTCTGGGCGCATTCCGAGGGCGGCCATGTCGAGGTGGACCATCGACTCGCGGACCGAGTGCGGGTCGGTGTTCACCACGATGATGATGGTGTCGCTGTGCCCGTCGGGTGCGGTCGTGCGCTTGGAGTAGCACATGATCGCCTCGTCCTCGACGGAGTGCAGCGAGAGGTTGCGCAGCTGCTGCAGGGCCGGGTGCCGGCGGCGGACCGTGTTCAGCAACGTCAGGTACGGCGCCAGCGTGCGACCCTCGGCCGCCGCGGCCTCCCAGTCCCGCGGGCGGAGCTGGAACTTCTCCGTGTCCAGGTACTCCTCCGAGCCCGGCCGCAGTGCGACGTGCTCGAACAGCTCGAAACCGGCGTACACACCCCAGGTCGGTGACGCCGTCGCCGCGATCGCCGCCCGGATCTTGAAGGCGCCGGGTCCGCCGTACTGCAGGTAGGCGGTGAGGATGTCCGGTGTGTTGACGAAGAAGTTCGGCCGCAGGAAGTGGCCGGTCTCCTTGGTCAGCTCCTGCAGATACTCCTCCAGCTCCCACTTCTCGTTGCGCCAGGTGAAGTACGTGTAGGACTGGTGGAACCCGACCTTGGCCAGCTCGTGCATCATCGGCCGCCGGGTGAACGCCTCGGACAGGAACACCACGTCCGGGTCGGTCTTGCGGATCTCGCCGAGCAGGTACTCCCAGAAGTTCACCGGCTTGGTGTGCGGGTTGTCGACCCGGAACACCGTGACGCCGTGCGAGATCCACAGCTTCACGATCCGCAGCACCTCGGCGTAGATGCCTTCGGGATCGTTGTCGAAGTTGATCGGGTAAATGTCCTGGTACTTCTTCGGCGGGTTCTCGGCGTACGCGATCGAGCCGTCCGCGCGGACGCTGAACCACTTCGGGTGCTCGGTCACCCAGGGGTGGTCCGGCGAGGCCTGCAGGGCCAGGTCGATGGCCACCTCGAGGCCCGCCTCACGAGCACGGCCGACGAAGTAGTCGAAGTCCTCGAAGGTGCCGAGCTCGGGGTGGATCGCGTCGTGCCCGCCTTCGGCCGAACCGATCGCCCACGGCGAACCCGGGTCACCGGGCTTCGGGTCGAGGGTGTTGTTCGGGCCCTTGCGGAACGCGTGCCCGATCGGGTGCACCGGCGGCACGTAGAGGATGTCGAAGCCCATCTTCGCGACCGCGGGAAGCCGCTCGGCCGCGGTCCGGAAGGTCCCGGACGTCCATGTCTCCGACTCCTCGTCGTACTTCGCTCCCTCGGACCGGGGGAAGAACTCGTACCAGCTGCCGTACAGCGCGCGCTCGCGGTCGACCCACACCGGGTAGGTCTCCGACGAGGTGATCAGCTCGCGGACCGGATACCGCCCGAGCGAGGCTCGCACCTGCGGCGAGATTCCCGCGGCCAGCCGGGCCTCCGGTGGCAGCGCCCCGTTGGCCAGCGCGTGCGCGGCATCGCCCAGCGTGGCCCGATCAGCCCGTACGGCGGGGGGCACACCGGCGGCCGCGCGGTCGAAGAACGCTGCGCCCTCGGCGAACATCAGGTCGACGTCGAGACCGGCCGGCACCTTGATCTCGGCGTTGTGCCGCCAGGTCCCGTACGGGTCGCTCCAGCCCTCGACCGCGAACGTCCACGCGCCCTGCTCCTGCAGCGTCACGTCGACCGTCCAGCGATCGCTGCCCTGCCCGACCGGGGTCATCAGCATCCGTCTGGTCTGTCCCGACGGCGAGGTCAGTACGACGTTCGCGTTCACCGCGTCGTGTCCCTCACGGAAGACCGTTGCCGCGATGGTGAACGTCTCGCCGACCGAGGCCTTGGCCGGATACGCTCCGGCGTCGACGGTCGGGGTGACGTCGGTGATCGGGATGCGCCCAGTCATGGCGTAGACGAACCTTCCCCTCAGAATGCGGACCCGCCCGATTACGGATCCGGCGGGTTGGGTAACTACATCGAGAACTACAGGACTGACGTTATCGGTTCCCAGTGCAGGTCTCCGCCATGCGCTCCTGCAAAATCTTGCTTGAGTTGCAAGATCGATGCATCCCGAGGGTGTTCTGCGACCCATGGCCCGGTACGGTGTCCCGGTGCGAGCGATACGACGATTCTCCGTCCGCCCTGTCCTGCCCGAGCCGCTGACCGGCCTGGGAACCCTGGTGAACAACCTCCGCTGGGCCTGGCACCCGGAGACGCAGGACGTCTTCGAGGCCGTCGACCCGCAGCTGTGGCGGAGCACCGGCGGTGACCCGGTCAAGCTTCTCGGTGAGGTCCCGGCGGCCCGGCTCGACGAGCTGGCCAACGACCACGCTTTCCTTCGCCGGCTGGAACTGGCCGTAGCCGACCTGGACAGCTACGTGACCGACAACCGGTGGTTCCAGGCCGAGGCCGGTACGCCGCTCAGCGCGGTGGCCTACTTCTCCCCGGAGTTCGGCATCACCCACGTGCTGCCGCAGTACTCCGGCGGTCTCGGCATCCTGGCCGGTGACCACCTGAAGGCAGCCAGTGACCTCGGTGTGCCGCTGATCGGTGTCGGCCTGCTGTACCGGCACGGCTACTTCGCGCAGTCGCTCAACCGTGAAGGCTGGCAGCAGGAGCGCTACCCGCTGGTGGACCCGGACGGGCTGCCGATCAGCCTGCTTCGCGATGGTGACGCCCCGGCGACCGTGACGCTGACCCTGCCGGGCAACCGGCAACTGCACGCGCAGATCTGGATCGCGCAGGTCGGCCGGGTGCCGCTGCTGATGCTCGACTCCGACATGGAGGAGAACGACCCGTCCGAGCGCGAGGTGACCGACCGGCTGTACGGCGGTTCGACCGAGCACCGGCTGCTCCAGGAGCTCCTGCTCGGCGTCGGCGGTGTCCGCGCGGTCCGCACGTACTGCCGGATCACCGGCCACCCGGCGCCCGAGGTGTTCCACACCAACGAGGGTCACGCCGGCTTCCTCGGCGTCGAGCGGATCCGCGAGCTGGCCGCCGACAAGGGCTTGGACTTCGACACCGCGCTCGAGGTGAACCGTGGTGGCACCGTGTTCACCACGCACACCCCGGTGCCGGCCGGCATCGACCGGTTCCCGGTCGAGCTGATCCAGCAGCACTTCTCGCCGGACGCGTTCGGCAAGGGCGTCCCGATCGACCGCATCCTCGAGCTCGGCGCCGAGGATTTCGAGGGCGGCGACCCGGGTGTGTTCAACATGGCGATCATGGGTCTGCGGCTGGCGCAGCGGGCCAACGGCGTGTCCAAGCTGCACGGCGTGGTTAGCCGGGGCATGTTCTCCGGACTGTGGCCGAGCTTCGACCCGGTCGACGTACCGATCACCTCGATCACCAACGGCGTGCACGCGCCGACCTGGGTGGCGCGGGAGATCCACGACCTGACCTACGCCAACTACACGGCCGAGGGCGACACCGTCTTCGAGGGTCTGGACAAGACCACCGACCAGCAGATCTGGGAGACCAAGCGGATCCTGCGGCAGCGGTTCATCGACGACACCCGGGCCCGGGTCCGGCAGTCCTGGCTCAACCGCGGTGCCAGCGAGGCCGAGCTCGGCTGGGTCGACTCGATCCTCGACCCGGACGTCCTGACGATGGGCTTCGCCCGGCGGGTTCCGTCGTACAAGCGGCTGACGCTGATGCTGCGCGACCCGGCCCGGCTGAAGGCGCTGCTGCTGCACCCGCAGCGGCCGGTCCAGATCGTCATCGCCGGCAAGGCGCACCCGCACGACGAGGGTGGCAAGAAGCTGATCCAGGAGATGGTCCGCTTCGCCGACGACCCGGAGATCCGGCACCGGATCGTGTTCGTGCCGGACTACGACATCGCGCTGGCGCAGCCGATGTACCCGGGCTGCGACGTCTGGCTGAACAACCCGCTGCGCCCGTACGAGGCGTGTGGCACGTCCGGTATGAAGGCGGCGCTGTGTGGCGCGCTGAACCTGTCCATCCGCGATGGCTGGTGGGACGAGTGGTACGACGACGAGTTCGGCTGGGCGATCCCGTCCGCCGAAGGGATCGAGGACACCGACCGGCGTGACGACCTCGAGGCGCACGCGCTGTACGACCTGATCGAGAAGCAGGTCGCGCCGCGGTTCTACGACGGCGCGGTGCCCGGTCGCTGGATCGAGATGCTGCGGCACACGATCAAGGAGCTCGGCCCGAAGGTGCTCGCCACCAGGATGGTTCGCGACTACGTCGAGCAGCTGTATGTGCCGGCCGCTCAGTCGTCACGGTCGCTGAACTCGACGTACGACGGTGCCCGCGAGCTGGCCGCGTGGAAGAAGAAGGTCCGGGCGGCGTGGGAGCAGATCCGGGTCGACCACGTGGAGCTGCAGGGATTGGGCGACGTACCGCAGCTCGGGACCACCGTCGGCATCCGCGCGTTCGCGGCGATCGGCGACCTGACCCCGGCCGACCTCTGCGTCGAGGTCCTGCACGGTCGCGTCGACACCAACGACGAGATCACCGACCCCGTGCGTACGTCGCTGTCGCTGGCGGAGACGTATGAGGGCAACCGGCACCGGTACGAGGGCGAGCTGAAGCTCGACCGCACCGGCCCGTTCGGCTACACCGTCCGCGTCGTCCCGAACCACACGGGCCTCGCCAGCCAAGCCGAAATGGGCCTCGCCGCCGGCCCCTCCGACCCCGAGGACCCCTCCACTCCCGACCTCCCCGCCGGCTCAGAATTCTGAGCCCCGCCCCGCCTGCCTCACCAGGCGGCGACCTGGGACAAGAACTGGGGGGGGGCGGCCACGGGTTGGTTTTGTGGGGGGCCCCCGGGGGGGGGGGGGGGGGGGGTGGGGGGGGGGGGGGTTGGGGGGGGGGGGGGGGGGTTTGGGAGAGGACACCG
>NZ_JBEZYF010000124.1:0-10253 GCF_040638415.1 Kribbella sp. NPDC026596
GAGTGGATGCCGACAAGCCGACGGAGATTCCGGCGGCCGGCTGGTGGCAGGTGATTCGGCGGGCCTGGGCTGAGGCCAAGGCCGACCAGGTGCCGTTGCTTGCGGCCGGTGTCGCGTTCTTCGGCTTCCTCTCGCTGTTTCCGGCCGTCGTCGCTGGGGTGCTGGCCTACGGGCTGGTTGCGGATCCGGCCCGGATCCGCAACCAGGTCAAGGATCTGGCCGCGGCGATGCCGGCGTCAGGGCGCGATCTGCTGCTCCAGCAGCTCGACGCCTTGACCTCGGCGCCGCGACAGGGGTTGGGGATCGGCCTAGCGATCGCTGTGGTGGCCGCGCTGTGGAGTGCGTCAGGAGGTGCGGGGTACCTCCTGACCGCGGTGAACCTCGCGTACGACGAGGACGAATCGCGCGGGTTCGTCCGCCGCAAGCTCCTGGCTCTGGGTATGACGCTGGGCGCGATCGTCTTCGTCCTGGTCGCGATCGCCCTGTTCGCGGCCGGCGCGGCGATCGGGAACGATGTGGCCACGCCGGTCCGGATCCTGCTCGAGGCGGTACGGCTGGTGCTCGCCGTCGTACTGATCACCGTGGCGCTCGCGGTCACCTACCGGCTGGGCCCGGATCGGGACGCCCCGCGCATCCGCTGGGTGTCCACGGGCGCCGTCGTCGCGACCGTCATCTGGCTGATCGCCTCAATCGGGTTCTCGGTCTATGTCGAGACGTTTGGCAACTACGCCAAGACCTACGGCAGCCTGGCCGCGGTGGTGGTCCTGATGCTGTGGCTGTGGCTGACCGCGTACGCCGTACTGCTCGGAGCCGAGATCAACGCCGAAACCGAACAACAAACGGCCCGCGACACCACCAAAGGCGAGCCACGTACCCTCGGCCAACGAAACGCCGTCAAGGCCGACTCCATCCCGCGGCAGTAGGTCAATTGTCCTTGTCGAAGGTCGCGTTGAGATCCTCGGCGAGCTTCCGCAGCTTGACGTTGCCGTCCTGGGACAGCCGGGTGAGGAACGCGAAGGCGCGCTGATCGGTCAGCTTGTAGCGTTCCATCAGGATGCCGACGGCCTGACCGATGGTGGTCCGGGTCCGCACGGCTTCCTGGAGGTTCTGGATCTCCTGCGCATAGTCGATCACCGCGGCGGACTGGTGGGCGAAGAGCTGACCGAGGGCGCCGAGGTCCTCGAACGAGCCCGCGTGGAGCGAGTACAGGTTGAGCGCGCCCTGCGACTTGGGGGCATCGAACAGCCGGATGCCTGCCTGCGCCCGGATGCCGGCCTCCACTGCGACCGCTGCGTAGCGGAGGAATCGTGAATCTGCCGCCAAGTTCGGCGAGCTGACGTGCACGGCGTCCGTAGCGGCGTCGTAGCAGGGGCCTTCCTGCAACTCGTACTGCGCTGCGTCGAGTCTCAACAGCATGTCGTCAGTCGGTGCCGCCGTTTCCAGCCGGCCGTCGGCACGCTTCACGGTGATACTCGCGTAGTCGACGTCGGGCAGTACTTCGACCGCAGCCGCAGTGATCCGACCCAGCGTATGGTCCAGGTCACCCGGAGTCAGCGACTTCGAGAGCCGACATGCGGTTTCGATCAAGCGTTGCTCATCCACGCTCGATCGGTACCCCCCTCGGCAAACGTGAACCGCCCAAGGACACTCACTTCCGGCCACGTGACACCTCCGCCGCATGCGCTAGTGGGCGGTCGCGGACAACCGCTTTGACCCGTGTCGTTTGACCTTGGGTACAGAGGTTCTGGCACGGGTAACTCGCCGGCGAGCCGGCCCGAGTGATGGGAACTACCGTGGGTCTCATTTTGTGGATCATCGCGGCGATCCTGGTGATCGCCGGCATCTTCTCGATCGTTCGCGGTCAGGTGATCTGGGGCATCGCCCTGATCATCATCGGCCTCCTCGTCGGTCCTGGCGGCGTCAGCATCTTCACCTGACGCCAGCCGCTGGCCGGATTCTGATCAGTCATCCGTCAGACATGGACCTGCATGTCCGGCGAGACAGAGCCATCGGTCCTCGACCTGGACCCACGTCTGCGTCATCGGCATCCGGAATGTCTCGATGCCACCACCGTGGTCGACGCGGTCGGTCACCACGCACCGCAGTACCGCGGTGTCGCCGACCACGATCACTGCGATTCGTGCCAGGGATTGGTTGTTCCAGGTCAGTGATTGAGTGATGTTCGAGGCGACGTACAGCTCGCGATCGAACTGCTCACCCAGATGAGAAGTCCAGCGGAAGTCCGGATGCAGCAATGACCGCAGCTGCTCGCCATCCCCACTGGCCAACGCGTCCGCCCGGGCCAAGGCAGCGGCTACGACTTGGTCCTCGGCAGTTCCCATGACAACCAACTTCTTCGAGTCCGGTTCGGATCCGTCGGCGGATGATGGTGGCTTAGGGCAACGGGCGGCCGCCGGTGGCGCCGATGCGTTCGCCGGTGATGTACGTCGAGTCGTCGCAGGCGAGGAAGACGTACGCCGGTGCTAATTCGGCGGGTTGACCAGCTCGACCGAGCGAGGTGTCGGCGCCGAACTCGTCGACCTTCTCCGGCGGCATGGTCGCCGGGATCAGGGGCGTCCAGATGGGTCCTGGTGCGACGGCTTCACCCGAATGCCTTTGGATGCGAGTTCCTGGGCCAGACCTTTGGTGACGTTGAGGATGGCGGCCTTGCTGGTGGCGTAGTCGAGGAGGTTCGGCGACGGGTCATAGGCCTGGATCGAGGTCGCGTTGATGATCGCCGCGCCTGCGGACAGGTGTGGCAATGCCGCTTTGCAGAGCCAGAACATCGCGTAGACGTTGGTCTTGAGCACCCGGTCGAACTGCTCGGTGGAGATATCGGCGATGCCCTCGCGCGGCATCTGGTATGCAGCGTTGTTGACCAGGATGTCGAGGCCGCCGAGCTCGTCGACGCACCGCTCGACCAGCTGGTTGCAGTGCGCCTCGTCCTGGATGTCTCCGGGTACGGCGGCCGCCGTACGCCCGGCCTCCCGGACCAGGCGACAGGTCTCACGGGCGTCGTCCTCCTCCGCGGCCAGATGGGAGATCATCACGTCGGCTCCTTCGCGGACGAAGGCGAGCGCGACGGCTCGTCCGATGCCGGAGTCGCCGCCGGTGATCAGAGCCCGCCGACCGGTCAGCTTGCCGCTGCCGCGATAGCTGTCTTCGCCGTAGTCAGGCTCGGGACTCATCGCATCGCCGTGTCCCGGATGCGGCTGCTGCTCCGGATCCTGCTGGTCGGGCCCGGGGTATCGAGTGCGCGGATCTGTGCTCATTGGGTGCCCTCCGTCAGCCGGCATGAAGAATCGGCTCGATGCGAGTCCGGGTACCCGCTCGACAGGAGATCTATGCCCGGACATCCGCGGTGCCCGAGCCACCTCTTTGCTCTTAGCAACAACATCAGCCGGCGGCGACAAGGCATGAGGACACAGCCTGGCCATCGGATCAGGCGTCGGTGGTCGGCCGGATCGTTTTGATCGGTGAACTGGGCGGGAACCGCCCGGGCCGTAGATGTTGGTCTCGACGACCGCGCCGGTGGCGTCGCGGATGATGTGCTGGGCTTGCGCCCACCGGGCGACTTCCCCCGATCGCGACCTGCCGCAGCCGTGGGCCGCAGCTGGAGAACGGCTCACAGCCGGGTCGGCGGTTCTTCCAGACACCGTTCTCGCAGTAAGTCGCGACATCTTGAGTGTCCATCGCCAACCCCTCGTGCTATTTGGCCCGCCGGCTGGCAGGGGACCTGTCGGCCGACGACGTAGTACCTGTACCCCGCCACAATCGTTCGTTCTGCCACCAACGGCTCTCGGTAACGATGCGAGTCCCTTCATGACGATGTCCCTGGTGTTGTTCGAGGGTCCGGTCGACTCGCGGCCGCCGCGGGGGAGCGAGCTGGATTCGATCGCCGTTCTGGTCGACGACAACCAATCCTGAAGGGGGAACGCGTTCGGCGTGCAGCTGGGTCGCAGGACGTCGGGGAGAAGGGCCAGCGGTGGGTGGGGGTGACGCACCAGGCCTGGGCCCTTCGGTATGCCCCAGAACTCTTACCGTATTCCGATACGGACCAGTCCGGTACCTCGTGGGCGCGCGGCGTGCATCGGACGTGGGGAGGCAACTCCTGGAACCCCTGAACAGACGCTTGACCCATGTCACCCGACGCGTCTCACCGTCCGCGTTGAGGAGACCGTGAATGGACGGCAGGATGGGTGTCATGATCGGTGGCACGGATCACACAGGTCGGCGGAGGCCTCGCACCGAGGCGCCCCAGGAGACCGAGATTGCGACCGTCAGCCTTGTCGGCGCGGACGCCGCCGAGGCGTTCGCCCGGTTGGCGGTCGAGTTGCATGGCGCGGAAGGGCTCGAGGAGACCGTCGATGCGGTCGTGGACTTCGCGCTCCAAGCCCTGAACTGCTCCCATGCCGGCATTGCCCTGCACAGTCGCGGACGGCCACAGGTGCCGGCAGCAACCCACCCACTGGTCTGCGAGATCTTCCATCACGCCATGGCGACAGGACACGGGCCACTTGTCGAGGCGATGCGAACCGGCCAGGACGTCTTGGTCCGGGACACGGCCGTCGACCCGCGCTGGCCCCAATGGGCCGCGGAGGTCCGCGAACTCGGCGTCCGCGCCGTCTTGGACGTGCCGCTCACCACCGCCACAGACAGCGTCGGGATGCTGGGCCTGTACAGCACCGCACCAGACGCCTTCGGACCCGATGACATCGCTGTCGCGCACATACTGGCGCGGCACGCCTCGGTCGCGCTCGCCAACGCCCGCCACGAGGCGAACCTCGCGCAGGCGGTCGACGCCCGCAAACTAGTCGGACAGGCGATGGGGATCCTGATGGAACGCCATGACCTCGACGGCGACCGGGCCTTCACCGTCCTCAGGCGCTACTCGCAAGACACCAACACCAAACTGCGCGACGTCGCTCAGCAACTGAGCGACACACGCAAACTCCCCCGCACCGAAGCCCGGCGACTGAACACCGAAGCCGCTGGCCGGAATCAGGGCGACCACCGAGCTTCGGCGCGCGGTACAGCGAACACCTAGATCCAGGGTCTCGTACGGCGAGTTGCAGCCGACCGTCGTGGTGCTCACCGGGGCGTGACCGCCGCTGCTTCAAACGCGCCCGCATGCCCTCTTCGGTGACGACGAGCATGTCATCGGATGGATGACGGATGATGCTTGTCATCCATCCGATGACGTGTTAGAACGGTGCTGCGTATTGACACCGAAGTCGACAATCTGGAGGTGGAACGATGTTGATGCGCATCGACTCGTTTCGCGAGTTGGACCGGTTGCCCCAGCAACCCAGCGGTGCCTCGTCGCCGGGGACATGGTCGAGGCTGAACCCGACGCGGATCGGATCACGGCGGACTACGCGAACGGCGTACTGACGGTGAAGATCCCCGTCGCCGCGCAGGCCAAGCCGCGCAAGACCAGCATCAGCGGCGGGGCTTCAGAGCCGCGCCAGATCAACGCCTGAACGGCGCCACCCGACACAGGAGATCCTGGATGTACCGAGCTGAGCCGCCCGACGGACTCGACGAGGCGACCGATGCGCTGGCCTTCATCACCGGCGTACTACGCGAGCTCGATGCTGACGGCAACGATTCCGACCAGTTGCTCGAGGCACTGGTCCGGATCCGCGCGGTCCGGGATCACCTGGCCGAGTGGGAGCCGAGGTTGATCGACCACGCGCGGGCCGCCGGCACCAGCTGGGCACAGCTGGCACCGGCGGTCGGGGTGGCGAGCAGGCAGGCGGCCGAGCGGAGGTATCTGCGGATCAACCAGCAGTCGGCCGGCGCCGCGATGACAGGCGAGCAGCGTGTCCAGGCCGCCCGCGACGAGCGCGCGAGCGACCGCGCCGTCGCCACCTGGGCGCGCGACAACGCTGCCGATCTGCGTCGCCTCGCGGGGCAGGTCACCGCACTGGACGGGCTCGACCGGCACACTCAGGAGAGCGTCGACCGGATCCACGATGCCCTTGGCGACAACGACTCCGCGGCCCTGCTCGGCCCGTTGGCCGATGCCGGCCCGCGACTCACCCGCGACCATCCGCGGATCGCGGACCGGATCTCCGAGCTCGGTGACCGGGCCGACGAGGTCCGCCGAGCATCGACACAACGGCCGGGCGAGGCCCGGCAGAGCCAGGAGGAGGGACTCTCATGAAGTTGCGGTTGAACTGGATTGGTTGATGGCGCCGGTCCGGTCGACCCTCGGCTGGTACGCGGTGTTCGCCGACCGGACCGGGACCTGCATCCGGCTGCTGGACCCATCCCCGCACCTGCCGAGCGCCGCGGAACCATCACCGAACCTGTTCGCCGTCGCCGGCTGAGAGCACCAAGAACTCTTGACCGTGGTCCAGGGACGTGGCCACGCCGTGACTCCAGAGTCGCGAGGTCAATCATGCTTTCTGGTAAGAACAACGAGACAGTACCGACGCAATGCTCGACGCCCGAAGAGCGGGCCGCACGTGAAGCCGCCACCCAAGAACTGCTGCAGCGCCGGGAGCGAACGTCCGATGACGCCGAGCGGCAGGCGTTGATCGATCAGGTCGTCGAGCTCAACCTCGAGATTGCGCGCGGGATCGCCCGCCGGTTCCGCGCGCGCGGCGCCGAGGCCGATGATCTCGAGCAGGTCGCCTGCCTGGGCCTGGTCAACGCGGCGCGCCATTACCGGCTTGACGCTAATACGCCATTCATCGGTTTCGCGATCCCGAGCATCCGCGGCGAGGTCAAGCGGTATTTCCGAGACTGCGCGTGGACTGTGCGGATCCCACGCCGGCTGCAGGAGGTCCAGGCCTCGATCATGGCCAAGCTGCCCGAGCTGCAGCAACAGCTAAACCGGGACCCCACCCGGGCTGAGCTCGCGGATTACCTCGGCCTGGAGGTGGACCTGGTCGAGGAGGCGATGGCCGCGAACGGCTGCTTCAACGTGCTGTCCCTGGACCGCACGTCAGACGTCAACGCGAATCAGACACTGGCCGATCTGGTGGCTGCCGAGGACGACGGGACGGTCGACCAGTTGGAAACGGTTGACATGCTGCAGCCAGTGCTGGAGGAGCTGGGGCCGCGTGAACGGCGCATCCTGGAACTGCGCTTCGTCGAGGGCTGGGCCCAGACCGAGATCGGCAGGGAGATCGGCCTCAGCCAGATGCAGGTCTCGCGCGTCCTACGCAAGATCCTCGCCGATCTTCGCGCAAAGCTCACCCCGACACAAGCGGTCGCCTGACTACCGTTGGCCACATCGGCATCCCTCGCCGTCGGGAGGTGACCGACTGAATACTCTTGGGCCCCGGTGTGTCAGGTGACCACCAAGCCCGCGGGTCGAACGGTCACCAGGCCGCGGGCGTTGCGCATATCAGCGCGCGCGGCCGCCCCTGACCACCCCTTCCATCCTCCTCCGGAAACCCACTCCGCGCGGGGCGACGACTCCCGCGAAGCTGACCGGGGTCGGGAGGCTGGTGGTCAGATACGACGCTGGGCCCACCGGATTATGTCGACTGCGGCGTGGCGCTGGCTCGATGAGGTCCGGCGTATATTACTGAGCCGTGATGGGGCCTCGAGGACGCTGAATCGGTGGCACGCGGGGCTGCTCAGCGACGAGCTGCCGCGGCGGTGGGCGCACACTCAGGGCGTGGCTGCCCGCGCCCGGGACCTGGCCCGGATGCTGGGGGGAGCAGGTCGACAGACGTCCATCCGCTCGATGGTGCGAGCTATCTGCGGAACGTGCTAGCGGCCGACGAGGTGCTATGTCGGCTGGTTGCTCAGCCGATGTCGGCCATGCGGCTCGCGGCGATGGCGAGTTGTCTCAATGTGCCCTGGCAGTGGTTCCGCCGCCAGTGTGAGGAGCTTGCGGTCGCCGGCATCGACGACATCGTCCATCCGGGGAGCCGCCTGCTGTCCACTCGCGGGTTGAACACCGCGGTTCGCTGCGTTGCCTACCTTGACGCCCTCGAAGGAGCTGATCGTGCGGGCTGCTGAACTGACCATGTGCCGAACCTTTGCCGTCCACTTCGACCACGGCGACGACTTCTACACGGCACTCGCCGAGTTCTGCGCCGAGTACGACGTACGGCAAGGTTTCATCCCGATGTTCATCGCCGGCCTGGGAGACGTCCAACTCGCCGGCGCCTGCGAGAAGCTCGAGAACCCCGACGCACCGGTCTGGAGCTCCGTCACCTCGAGAACGTCGAGGCGATCGGTGGCGGCACCCGCGCGTACGACGAAGAGACCGGCGCTGTCCTGCCCCACATCCATGTCTCGGTCGGTTTGAAGGCCCACTCAGCAACCACACATCAGCCACCTCCTCGGCCTGGATCCAGTTCCTGACCGAGATGTATCCGGTCGAGGTGACCGCACCGGCCTACTCGCGGCTGTACCAGCCGAACCTGTACTGCGTTCCCTTGCTTGCCTTTTGGTCCTCACCGCCAACTCGGCTCGACCCGACCACCCTTGCCCGGCCAAGACCCGCGACATGGGGTTTGTGGCTTGGGCACAGGTCTATGGCTGCGGTCGCACGACCTCAGCGATTCGGCGCTACAAGAGGACGGAACCATGGAGATCATCGGAGTCATCGTCGCGGGCATTATCATCGGCCTGCTCGGAAAGTTCGTCGCGCCGGGCAACAAGGACAACATCCCGATCTGGCTCACCATCCTGTGCGGAATCGGTGGGGTGATCATCGGATGGTTCGTCTATACCGCGTTCGGCGGTAATGGCAGCCCTGGCATCGATTGGGTGCGGTGGATTGTGGCTATCGCGATCTCGGCTGTTCTGGTCGTCGTCGCATCGACGGTGACGCGCCGCAACACCTCCGCGCACCGCTGAACACACGCAAGGCCCGAGCCAGCTCCTGACGAAGGACTGCCCAGGACCGGGCACCGACAACCTGCGGATACTGCCAGGGGTGTCAGTCGACACCCCGGCAGACCGTCAGCGATCCTTGCGGGTCGCGGTGCCTCGTTGCGCCTGCAAGGAGAGAGCGATGAATGCGGTCGGCACTTGAGAGGCGTGAACTCGAACATTGCCAGCGATTGGTCATGAAGACTGCCCGCATCGCTTGACACGACCATGAGGCCGCTTCACCCCGGGCGGCCCCGGTAGAAGGCCGAGGCTCGGACTCGTGGGATCAACGACACCAGGACGCACTGGGGTTGCCCGGCTTGACGGACAGGGCTGATGACTTGGTCAGGCTACATTCGTGATCTTGTTCGGTCCCCGTAGTAATCCTGGAGAGCTTGGCGAGGTACCAGACGGCAGCTCATCGGGAGGTGACCCGGGCCAAGGCGCTGTTGCCGGCAGCTGATGGTCTTGCGAGCACGGCTGTCGCCTATGAGGTCGGGGTCTCGCCGTCGAGTGTGGTGGCCTGGCGGAGTCGCTTCGCGGAGGAGGGGCTGGCCGAGCTGGGTCGGGTTCGTCCCGGCCGGGGGCGTAAGCCGCAGATCCCGGCGGAGAAGATCGACGAGATCGTCCGGTTGGCCCAGGAGTCCAAGCCGGAAGGCGAGACGCGCTGGAGCTGCCGGTCGATGGCCAAGGCGGCCGGGGTGAGCCCAGCGACGGTGCAGCGTGTGTGGTCTGCTCGTGGGCTCAAGCCGCATCTGGTGCGCACCTTCAAGCTCTCCAATGACCGCCGTTTCGATGAGAAGCTGATCGATGTGGTCGGCGTCTATCTGAACCCGCCCGACAAGGCGGTGGTGCTGTGCATGGACGAGAGAGCCAGATCCAGGCGCTCGACCGGACGCAGCCGTCGCTGCCTTTGAAGAAAGGCCGGGCCGGAACCATGACCCACGACTACAAGCGCAACGGGACAACGACCCTGTTCGCCGCGCTGAACGTGCTGACCGGAGTGGTGATCGGCGAATGTCTTCCCAGGCGCCGCAACGGCGAGTTCTTGAAGTTCTTGCGCACCATTGACCGTCAGGTCCCCAAGGGACTCCAGATCCACATGATCCTCGACAACTACGGCACTCACACCCACGACAACGTCGTGGCCTGGCTGGACAAGCATCCCTGGTTCCACCTGCATTTCATCCCGACGTCGAGCTCATGGCTGAACATGGTCGAACGCTGGTTCCGCGAGCTCACCGAGAAAGCCATCCGCCGCGGTGTCTTCAAGTCGGTGCCCGACCTGATCGCTGCGATCGAGGCAAGCCGGCCGTGTGGAAGGCGGCGTTTGGTGTCATGGCGGCGCCGCCGCCAAAGGACACTGCCGTCTTTCTGCACTGCGATCTCCTGCCTGTCAACATGCTGTG
>NZ_JBEZYF010000125.1:0-10018 GCF_040638415.1 Kribbella sp. NPDC026596
ACCTGGAGTCGCGGACCGCGGTCTTTGGCGTGCCGGATCAAACGGTCACCGCCGAGAAGCTGATCGGCTGGACGACCTCGATGCGACCACCCAGATCATCACAGGTGGGCAGGTCGTGGTAGATCTCCCAGCTGTCTCCGTCCCGGTCAGCGCCCTCGGTCTGCAGCCAGTCGTCGATGGCTTGGCGCGCCGGGCCGATCTTCTCGTGCGCCCCCTTGTACTTCTCGACGACGGCCGGGCCGGCCGGCAGAGTGGACGGACCGACCAGGCCGGAGCCCGCGATCGGCGCCGCCACCGGGAAGCCGGCCTCTACCTCGATGAGGTCGTCGTGCACCGGGTGGCCGCGGGCGAACGGATAGCCGGACGGCGGGATGCCGCGGCGAAACAGGTACGTCGCGACCTCCGCACATGCCCGGGGGACGAAGTCGGTCAAGTCCGCCGGCACGAGGACAGCGCGCCGGACGGCTGTCGCCTGCTCGGCGAGCATCCGTGGCTGCGGAGCGAAGCTGCACATGGCGTCAGCGGACGATGGCGACGGGGGCCTGGGCGTGGTGCAGGACGCTCTGGCCGACCGAGCCGAGGAGTAGACCGGTGAAGCCGCCCCGGCCGCGGGAGCCGACAACGACCAAGTCGGCCGAGTCCGCTCGACGGACGAGAGCCTGGGCCGCCGATCCGCTCACGAGTTCGGTCCGCCAGTGCACATCCGGATGATCCGCCGCCGCGCCGGCCACGGACTCGGCGACGAGCAGCCGGGCCTCGTCCTCGATCTTCTGCGCGTCGAACTGGAACGTCGAAGCGCCGTCGGCGTAGTTCAGGATCGACGTGGTCCAAGCGTGCAGCGCGACGACCTGGGCGCCCAAGGCCTCGGCCTGGTCGAAGGCGAAGTCGATCGCCTTGGCCGACGCCTTGGATCCGTCGACGCCGACGACGACGGTCGGCCCTTCGTGGGCGTGCGCCCGCAGGTCATGCGGGATCACGATGACCGGGCACGGGGCGTGCGTGGTCACCTGCACCGCGACCGACCCGACCAGGAGTCCGCTCCAGCCGCCGAGGCCGCGCGAACCGAGGACAACGAGGCGGGCGTGTTCAGCCCCTTCGAGCAGGGCTGGTACGGCGGCTCCGCCGACGAGGCTCGTTTCGACGTGCAGTTCGGGGAGCTGCAGTCGGATGCTTTCGGCAACCGAGTCGAGCCCCTGCTGACGCGCCGTTCGCAAGGCGTCGAGCGGAACGACGTGCCCCGGCGAGGGGCGCACGGTGACGATGAGCTCGAACGCCTCCAGGATCCGGAGCGGTGCGAGCAGCCGGATGGCTTCGGTGACTGCCCAGCGCAGGGCGCTCTGGCTGCCGGGCGATCCGTCGTACCCGACGAGAATCGGAGCAGGTTGTGACGACATGGTGTTGGCCTCCTGTGTTCTCAGAACCATTGGTCGAAGGAATCGCGCCAGTCCCGGCGGAACGTCCCGCCGGTGGGCTGCGCGGGGTAGCCGATCCGGATCACCATCTGCGGCCAGAAGCAGTCGCCGATCAGATCCCGGACCTGGAAGCGCGGAGCGGCGCGCTCGAGCACTTGATTGAGGAACGAAGCGGTGAGGTCGTACGACGTAGCCACCAGCAGGACCCGCTGCAGAGCCTGGCCGGCTCGCATCCAGGCGGCGGTGTCCTCGTTTCGGGTGCTGAGTACGGCGATGAACGGCTGGGTCTCGTAGACGGCCTGGCTGCGATGCATGCTGTCGAAGCCGGCGGACAGATCGCGGACGAAGCCCGGCCGGGCGGGGAGCGGACCGAGCGCGCTCTCCTGGATCCCGTCGCCCGATCGGTCTCCGCCGATCCAGCGCTGACGTTCGTGCAGTCGGTCCTCGTCGTGCAGGTCGTCGGCGTCGGTGCGCCGAACGATGGTGCCGAGCTGTGTCAGCTCGCTCTGGTCGAGCCAGTGCAGCTGAGCACGTTCGGCCCTCGCCGCTTCGTCCAGTCTTTGGAGCACCTTTGGTGAGACCGCGTGATCCACGAGCGGACCGCGATACGTGTGCCTGCGACGGATCTCGCCGTACAGATTGCTGAGGCCGGGCACCTGGGTCTCGCGAGCGGCGAGGAAGATGCGGGCGGCGATCTCCGGGTACTGCGGATCCGGGTTCGCGGCCACGCGGGACTCGTGGCCGAGCATCGCGGCCGCCACCCGGAGGTTGAACACCGCCGCCCCGATGCCGATCCGCGCGGCGCGTCCGGCGGGATCCGCGGTGGGCAGCGTGCGCTTCTCGTCGAGCAGTACGTCGATCACCGGCCCATGGACCTCGAACCGCCACGGCTGCGTGTTGTGAATCGACGGCGCGTGCACCGCGGCCGTCAGCAGGATGCCGACCTCGTCGTCGGTCAGTACGGCGGTCATCTGGACTCCGTTCTCGCCGGCACGCGGGTAGAGCGTCCGAAGCGGATCAGTGTCTGGTTCAGGCTGGTCGCGTGGATGTCGTGCTTGGCGGCCGTGAGCAGCACGCGTTGGCGGGCAATGCCCAGCCGGAGCTGATCCAGGCGGCTGTCGCGATCGGTGCTGAGCACGGCCAGCGGTACGAACGAGCCGGGAAGCCAGTCCAGCCTCGCGTCCTCGATCTCCGCTGCCCGGACCAGCGCGATGCGGGTCGAGTCGTCGGGGATGCCCGGTGGCCGGGTCAGGTGACGCGAGAGGATTGCGCCGTACAGCTGACGCAGCTCCCGATCGGGCACGCCGGTGTACTCGATGACGATGCGTGCGACGAGGTCGGGATCGTACGGGTACGGGCAGAGGCTGACCCAGCTCTCGAAGCTGAGTGAGGCCGCGGCGCAGCGCAGGTTGAAAACCGCCGCGCCGGTCGCGATGCGCAGTCCGCGCGCGGTTGGGTCGGCGGCCGGCAGGAGGTGTACTCCGTCGAGGTAGACGTCGATCAGATGCCCGTTCACCTCGAGCCGCCAGGGGCGGGGGACGTGCGTGGCCGGTGCGGCGTCGGCTGCGTGGAGCAGGATGCCGAGCGCCTCGGTCGTCAACTGGTCGGTCAGCATCGGCGCCTCCTCGGCCATGGTCGTCCGTCCGCTCTCAGCGTGCGCCCGGCGTCGAGCGGCGGGACAGCGGCATACGTCCCGAGATGAGGGGCCCTTCGGCTGGTGGCGGTGAGGTGACAACGGCCCTGACCGGCAGCGGGGGGCGAGATCCACGATCGAGGTGTCCGAATCGATTGGAAGGAACAGACCATGACCACCACGCCGCACCGCCGCGATCTACCGACTCCTGCGATGGAGCCCGACGGCGATCAGTACCCGATCATCACCACAGCGGCCGGGCGTGCGCTCGCCGTCCTGCGGATCGCGTTCGGCCTCGAATTCCTCTGGGCGTTCTTCGACAAGCTGTTCGGCTTCGGCTACGCCACCCCGTCCGGCAAGGGCTGGATCGACGGTGGCGACCCGACCGCCGGCTTCCTGGGCAAGGGCACCAGCGGCCCGCTGGCCGACTTCTACCAGTCCCTGGTCGGCGACTGGTGGGTCACTCCGCTGTTCATGGTCGGTCTGGCCGGCATCGGTCTCGCGCTGACCCTGGGCATCGGGATGCGGATCGCGGCTGTCTCCGGCGCGCTGCTGTACGTGCTGATGTGGTCGGCGAATCTGCCGCCGGAGAACAACCCGGTGCTCGACGATCACATCCTCGGCGCCATCACCCTCGTCGTCCTCGCGCTCGTTGCCGCTGGCAACGTGTGGGGGTTCGGCCGCTGGTGGGGCAAGCTCGACATCGTCCGCCGGTACCCGTGGCTGCGGTGACCACAATGACCGTCAAACCGGTGATCCACGTGGGAGTCGACGGCTCCTGGCGTGACACCGGTGCGCTGGAGTGGGCCCTGCTCGAGTCGCTGCTCCGGCACGAGCCCCTCCAGGCGGTGCATGTGATCGAGGACAAGCCTCGGCACGCACCGGGCTGGAAGCCGGACGTCGTGGACGACTCCTCGCTGGAGCTCGTCGGCGAGGTTCAGAAGTACCTGGACGAGAGCCCCGGCTCGCTCGACCACGAGGCTGATCTCGTGGTCGGGCCACCGGCCCGGGCGCTGATCGAAGTCGCGGCCGGCAGCCGGATGCTGGTGGTCGGCCGCCGGGGGATGGGGACGTTCAGCCGACTGCTGATCGGCTCGACCTCGGAGGTGGTCGCGGCCAACGCGCAGCGCCCGGTCGTGATCGTGCCCGAGCACTGGAAGCCCGGCGACCACGCCGGTCCGGTGCTGGTCGCGGTCGACGACTCCGACAACAACCAGGCGATCATCGAGTTCGCCATCGAGGAAGCGACCGAGCGTGGGCTGGCCGTGCGGCTGGTCCATGTCTGGGACCTGCCGGCCATGTACAGCTGGGACGCGATGAACGTCGCCGGCGTCAGGGCCGAATGGACCGAGAACGCCGAGCGCCACTTCGAGAACGTGACGGCCGAGTGGCGGCAGAAGTATCCCGGACTGACGATCCACGCGGATGTCCGCCGCGGCCACCCGGTCGACGGCGTCGTCACGGCGGCAGCCGAATGGGATGCCCAGCTCCTGGTCGTCGGCACCCGCCACCACACCAGGCTGACGCCCTTCCTGATCGGATCCGTGACCCGTGGTGTGCTCCACCACGCGACGTGCCCGCTGGCTGTCGTACCGGCGCCCACGAGTAGCTGATGGCCGAAGGTCCTCCACACATCCGTCCATCCGGCGGGAGCGGAGGGCCCGCACGGCCCTGCCGGAGCCGCCGGGATCGCGGCAGGCTCGAAGTGACAAGAGAGGTGAAGAGATGAGTACTTGGTCACGGACCGGGCCGGTTGTGGTCGAGGTCGACGGAACCGCCGAGAACCTGCGGATCGTGGACTACGCGGCCGCGGAGGCACTTCGGAGCGGGGCCGAGCTGGTGCTGGTGGCACCGTATTCGGCTCATGGCTCGTTCTCGCAGATGATGCCCGGGTATGCGCCGAAGACGCCGGCCGAGCTCGCGGACGATGCGTTGCGGGCGGCTGTCGCGCACGTGCGGCATCGGGATGGCTATGCGATGGAGCTGGCCGCGGTCGCCGGCGAGGGGTCGCGGGTGCGGGTTCTCGCGCACGCGGCGCGGAAGGCGCGGATGCTGGTGGTCGGCAGGGCACGTAGCCGTGGTCCGCAGCGCCTGATGAACACGCAGACGAGTCTGACGCTGGCGAGCCGGGCCGGCTGCCCGGTGGTCGTCGTACCGGCGTCGTGGAAGCCGTCGCTGGTGGACCGGAAGGTTGCCGTTGGCATCGATGGTACGGCGCTGTCGTCGGAGGCACTCGAGTTCGCCTTCGGTGTCGCCGCCGGCCGGGAGGCCGAGCTGGTCGTCGTGCACGCGGGTCTGCCTGCGGAGCACGCCTGGAACGACGACGATCCGGAGCACTCGTGGATCAGCCGGGCAGATCACCTGCTGTCGGAGACGCTCGCCCCCTGGACGAGCCGGTTCCCGAACGTGACGGTGACGCGGTTCCTGAGCAGCCGTCAGCCGGCCGCCGCGCTGGTGCATGAAAGTGGCGAGGTCGGCCTGGTCGTGGTCGGTTCACACGCCGGTCCGTTGCCGGTCGACCCGGTCGCGCGCCGTTCGGTGGCCGCGATGACCTGCCCGGTCGCGATCGTGCCGCATCACGTGACCGTAGCCGAGCGCGAACCAGTCGAGCAGCAGCGCGACGCCCGGCGCGGCGAGCTCGTCGTACCGATGTACTGACCCTGATCGGAGGCTTGATCATGTCCGCGACCGTACGTGCACTCGTCGTGTACGAGTCGATGTTCGGAAACACCGAGCGGATCGCGCGGGCGATCCGTGACGGGCTGCAGCGGAGTGTCCCGACCGAGATCGTCCCGGCGTACCGGGCGCCGACCGTGGTCCCCACCGACGTGCGACTGCTGATCGTCGGGGGACCGACGCACGCGTTCTCGATGAGCCGGCCGTCCACCCGGCAGGATGCACGGAAGCAGCACGACGTGGTGATGCCGATCGAGGTCGGGATCCGCGAGTGGCTCGACGCGCTGGCGACTGACACGAGGGCCGGCACCGGACGCCGGCCGAAGCACCTCGAGGTGGCGACGTTCGACACGCGGATCGCCAAGGTCCGCCGACTGCCGGGATCGGCCGCGCGGTCGGCCGCCAAGCTGCTGCGGAAGCTGGGGTTCCGGCTGATCTCGCCGTCGACGAGCTTCTTCGTGGACGAAACGACCGGGCCGATCCGCGAGGTCGAGATCGAGCGCGCCCGCCGGTGGGGCGACGAGCTCGGCCGGCTGCTCACCACCGCGGTGACGGCGGCCTGAGGCGCTGAGGAGGACCGATGATGCAGATGGGTTATGGCATGGGCTGGATCCTGTTCGCGGGGATCCTGTGGGTGCTCCTCGCCGGTGCAGCCGTGTGGGTCGCGGTGCGGCTGGTCCACCAGTCGCGTCCGAGGCCCACCAGCCTCCCGTCGCCGCTCGACATCCTCGAGCGCCGCTTCGCCGCCGGCAAGATCACCCGCGACGACTTCGACGAAGCCCGCGCCCGCTTGCGAGAACACGAGCTGGATCGGTGATTCACGCAGGACCAGATGCGACGGCCGCCGATGCGCATCACCTGGACGGGTTGAGAGGAGAGCCGACCACCAGGACGAGCTTCCCGCGCGCGGGACCGTCCTCGGGAGCTCCCCATCCATCGGGCCCTTGCGCTTCTTCCGATGACGACTCGGGTGTCGTGGTTGCGGCGCGCACGCCAGTCTCAGATGCCGCGCCCAAGAGCTTCCGTTGCTGGTCGCAGGTGCTCACCAGGAGCGGATGCGGCGGCCAGTGATGCGGTGCGGTTCGATGGCCATGTAGGACTCGCGGGTTCCGCCTGCCCATGGCTCGACTCGGCCGCGGGCGGCGTCGAGTTCTTCGCGCGCGACCGGGCGGACCATGCCATGCACCAGGACGCTCCAGCCGTCGTGCATGCCTTCGTCGGTGAAGTCGATCTCGAAGGCGATCGGGGCCAGGTCGAACTGCGCGACCGCGCTGTCGGCCGCGGTCCGGAAGATGATCAGGTCGTTGAGGTAGCAGTAGTTGACCGGGATGACCACGAGGTCGTCGGCCCCGTTGTATGCGATCCGGCCGACATCACCGGCGTCGATGAGCTTCAGGCACTCCTCCTTGCGCATCGGCTCGAGGACGGGTGCGATCGGTGGACGCTGAGGGGTTCTGGGCCGATAGGGCCCGGTCAGGTCGCCGACGCTGATGTCGAGGGCACGCGCCAGCCGGACGAGCTCTGCGCCGGTCAGAGCGAACGGCCGGGTCTCGATGTTCTCGATGCGCTCCGTGCTCAGGCCGGTCCGCTCCGCGACTTCCGCCGTACTCAGGCCGAGGGCCAGCCGGCGGCCCCGAATGCGGATGCCGAGGTCGCTCGGCTTGCCTGCGGTCCCTGACCTGGTGTCCATCGGAGTCTGCCTTCCCATCGATTTCGGCAGTTCCAGACAATCAGGCGGGCACCCGGGCGGGCAGGGCATGATGTCCTGAACAACCAGGGCCGGTCGGCACGTCCGCGCCGAAGGTCCCGCCCGGGGTAGGACCGTTGCCCCTGGCGCGTACCGCGCGGGGAACGAGATCCTGATGTGGGCGTGCCGGGCCACGTCGTAGGTGGGTGAAAAGCCGAAGGAGACGGTGATGACGATCAAGGTGTTTCTGCTCGACGACCACGAGGTGGTCCGGCTGGGACTGCACCAGCTGCTCGACGCGGAGCCGGACATCGACGTCGTCGGTGACGCCTCGACCGCCGCGGAGGCGCTCGCGCGGATCCCCGCCGCACGCCCCGATGTCGCCGTCCTGGACGTCCGGCTGCCCGACGGCGACGGCATCACGGTCTGCCGCGAGATCCGTTCGTCGATGGACACCCCGCCGGCCTGCCTGATGCTCACGTCGTACTCCGACGACCAGGCGCTCTTCACGGCGATCATGGCCGGCGCGGCGGGCTACCTGCTGAAGCAGATCCACGGCGACGCCCTGATCGACGCGGTACGACGGATCGCTGCCGGCGAATCGCTCCTGGATCCGACCATGACGATGAAGGTCCTGGAACGCCTCCGCCACCCGGTCGCCGACGAGGACCCGAGGTACGCCGCCCTCACCGAGCAGGAACGCCGGATCCTCGCCGAGATCGCCGAAGGCAAAACCAACCGCCAGATCGCCCAGTCGCTCTATCTGGCCGAGAAGACCGTCAAGAACTACGTCTCCTCCCTCCTCCGCAAACTCAACCTCGAACGCCGCACCGAGGCAGCCGTCTTCGCCATCGAACACTCGAAGAACCATCCGCAGTCGTAGGCGGCCACTTCATCAGCCGAGGAAGTGCTCGGTTGAGCGGTGGTCAGTGCCGGGTGGCGGGGATGGCGGTGCTGATGTCCGCCGCCCAGGCGCGGATCTTGGCCCAGTCGCGAGAGTCTCCAGCCAGGTTGCCTTTGGCGAGTCGGCGGGCGAGGAAGCCTTTGGCGGTGGCAGGTTCGAGCCGGCCGGCGAAGGTGACCGCTGGAGTGGCTCCGATGTCGCGCGCGAGACGGCGTACGGCGGGAGGCATCTGCTGGTCCTGGTCCTTGTCGGGGCCGACCGGGCCGCTGTGGAACAGCCAGACCTGGCGCGTGCGCAGCTCGTCGACGTTCGCCCGCAGGAAGTGGACGGCTTCGCGCCGCCAACGGCGGATGTAGATCGCGCTGCCGAGCACGACAGCTTGGTACGGCTCGATGGTGTGAACCTGAGTGACGTCGAGGACGTCGACGTCGTGGCCGTGCTCGCGCAGCTCGGCGCCGATCGCCTCGGCGATGCCGGCGGTCGCGCCCATCTTGCTGGCGTAGGCGACCAATACCTTCCTGGACATCGAGACCTCCTTCTGGTCACCCCAAGCTCACCAGTCTCGGCACTGCCCCCGGCAGTGCCGAATGGCCTCGGCTAGCGGGCCTCAGGACCCTCGATCGCCGCGCGCGGGATGACGGCGACCGGGCACGGGGCCTGGTGCAGCATGGTCTGGCTCACCGAGCCGAGCAGCAGCCCGGCGAAACCGCCGCGACCGCGAGACCCGACGACCAGGAGCTGCGCATCGGTGGACCACTCGAGCAGAAGTTCCGAGGGATGACCGGGCACCTCGATCACCTCGGCGGTCCGCGCGTCCGCGTGGGCCCGGAGCGCGGCCGTGAGGTCCTCGTCGTCGGCCAGGACCGTCACGATCCGGGCGACGAGCTCGTGTCGCCGCGCGTACTCCAGCCCGAAGTCGACCGCCGCGTCGGCGGCCGCGGACCCGTCGTACCCGATCACCACCTGGCTGCCCACCAAGGCGTCCTCGCTGGGACGTACGACGACCACCGGACAGTGCGCGTGGGCGGCGAGCTCCAGTCCGGTGGAGCCGACGAGCAGGCTGACGGCCCGGCCGGACGCCCGGCTGCCGATCACGATCAACCCGGCGTCCCGGGACGCGGCCAGCAGAACCGGCGTGGGAAAACCATCGACCCGCTCGGCCGTGATGGGCACACCAGGGTCGAAGCTGTGCGCCACATCGAGCGCCTCCGCGACGATCTTGTCGCCGGCGGCACGCAGCCCCGGCGCCATATCGCTGGGTCCGAGCGGAACCCGGAACTCGGCCCACACGAACGCGTGCACCAACTGCAGACCGACCCCCCTGGCTGCAGCCTCGGCGGCACCCCACCGGATCGCGTTCTCACAGTCGGCCTCGCCGTCGATGCCGACGACAACCTTCTTCGCCGTCACGTCGACGTCCCTGTCCAGCGCCAGTTCGTGATCTCGGGCATGTCCTCGCCGTGAGCGAGGATGTAGGCGTGGTGCCGGGCCCGCTGGTCGATGAGCCACTGCCGTACGTCGGCGGCCCGCTGGCCGAGGCCGGGGACGCGGTCGATGACGTCGAGGGCGAGGTGGTAGCGGTCCAGGTCGTTGCGTACCACCATGTCGAACGGCGTCGTGGTCGTACCTTCCTCCTTGTACCCACGGACGTGCAGGTTGTGGTGGTTCGTCCGCCGGTAGGTGAGCCGGTGAATGAGCCAGGGGTA
>NZ_JBEZYF010000126.1:0-9825 GCF_040638415.1 Kribbella sp. NPDC026596
CACAGACCCCTGCACGAAGGCCGGTCGCACTCACATCAATCACCGGCTAATAACGCCCTGACGGTCTTCCGGGCTCGTTCCACCGGGTCGCCCAGGCGCCCGGTGCGCCCGCCGAGGCCGGCAGCTGCGGCGAGTTCGGCGCGACCCTCGACGCCACCGCTGGCCCCGCACTCGGCGACCCGTACGGGTGCCGAAGCCGAACGTCCGTTCGCCACGGAGGTCCGCGCCCGGCCGACGACGAGCTCGAACCACTGACCCGCGCGTACTGGGAGCGAGGACGAAAGTGTTCGCGGCCGCCTACCTGCTCGCGATCGAGGACTGCCAGGCCTTCGCCCGCGTCGTTGCGCAATGGCTGACCGGGATCGACGTGTGGCTCACCCTACGCCGTCGATGCCTCCGGCAACGATTGGCGAGATCACCTCGACCGCCGTGGATCCGTTGCGCGCTCCGCGCCGGCGGCCGAACCGTCGCCTACGTCGGGATGGTCGCCAACCTCACCGGCAACCCCGCCATCTCGGTGCCGCTGTACTGGAACGGTGCCGGCCTGCCCATCGGCGTCCATTTCCTCGGCCGCTACGGGGACGAGGCGACGCTGCTGCGACTCGCCGGGCAACTCGAGTCCGCCCGCCTCTGGGCACAGCGTCGCCCACGGCTGGCCTTACGGTCCGGTGACGGAGGGGATCGGAACAGGTCGTTCGGCAGTACGGTCGGAGGACTAGGATCCTGGGTCGGAGTTGGTTGTGATGCGCACGGTCGCTTGGTTCACCGCCTGCGGACTGGTCGTCGCGGGTTGTGGCAGCCAGTCCGGTGCTGAGGCACCGCCGGCGTCGGCGACCTCGGTCTCGTCGTCAGTTCACCCGTCGACCGGGAGTTCGACGTCGAGCGGCGCGCAGACTCCCTCGGCCGGCATTCCCGCCGGGTCCGGGACCCACATCAAGGGCGCCTCGAGCGACTTCGGCACGATCTTGTTCGACGCGACGGGCCAGGCTATCTACTTGTTCGGCAAGGAGAATTCCTGGTCCCCGGCGTGCTACGGACCCTGCGCCCGGGCGTGGCCACCGGTGGTGACGACGGGGCGACCTGTGGCTGTTGGCGGGGTGAAGCAGTCTCTCCTCGGTACGACGACGCGCGCGGACGGCGCCACTCAGGTCACGTACGGAGGGCATCCGCTCTATTTCTACGCCCATGAAGGGAAGAATGAGGTGAAGTGTCACAACATCGAGGAGTTCGGCGGGTTGTGGCTGGCAGTCACCCCGGCCGGCGAGGCAGCCCCGATCTGACCGGTGGGGGAGTGATGTCGTGACCGTTGACGAGGTTCTGGCCGCTCACCGGGCCGCTGGGCGGGAGTTCACGGCGGACGGCGTACGGAGTTTCGTCCTCGACCAGGGGGCGCCGGACGCGGAGCCGGTCGTGTGCTTGCACGGCGTACCGGCATCGTCGTTCCTCTATCGCTCGGTGTTGCCCGAGTTGGCGCATCGTGGGCTGCGTGGGATCGCGTTCGACCTGCCTGGCTTGGGTCTGGCCACGCGACCGGGCGATTTCGACTATTCCTGGACCGGGCTCGGCCGGTGGGCGACTGCCGCGCTCGACGCGCTCGGGTTGGATCGGGTTCATCTCGTGGTGCATGACATCGGGGGGCCTGTCGGTTTCGAGATCGCGGCCGCGGTGCCTGAGCGGGTGCGATCGATCCTGCTGCTCAACACGATCGTTGCCGTCGACACCTTTCGACGGCCGTGGGTGATGGAGCCCTTCGCTCATCGCGTGCTGGGGCCGGCCTGGCTGACGACAGCACGAGCGCCGGTGGTCTTCCGCACCCTGATGCGGAGGATCGGGTTCGGTCCGGATGTGCCGCGGGCGGCTGTCGACGCGTACCTGCGACTGCTTCTCGGGGATGATTCCGGTCGCGCGTTCTTGCGGATCATGCGGTCCTTCGAGCGGACTGTCGAGAAGCGCCGGCGCTACGAGGCTGTCCTTGACTCCGGCGCGCGTCCCCTCGGAATACTGTGGGGCAGCAAGGACACCGCGCTGCCGCTGCGCACGTACGGCGTACAAGCTCGCCTCGCGGCCCGACTCGGCGACATCCCCACAGTCCCCGGCAAACACTTCCTCCAGGAGGACTTTCCAGCCGAGATCGCCACAGCCGTCGCCGCTCTGACCAGCACCCGTCAGTCGCCGGACCTGTGAGACCATCGACGGGCCCACGCTGATCGCGAGTCGGCTGTCAGCCGATGGTGCCGGACGCTTCAGCGCGGCCCGTGAGCGGAGCCCGTGGCGCGACCAGACGACGATCGAGGCGAAGAACAGCAGCGAGAATCCGATCAGCATCGGCCACGCGAGCGGGCTTCGAAGAATCGAGTTGGTCGCGGGCCCGCAGCGCGGCGAGCAGGATCAAGCCGACCATCACGATCTCGACCTCGAGCATCTGTCGCAGCGTCGACCAGCGGGCGTCGTTCCAGATCCCGACCCCGGCGCTGCCCAGGCAGCACACGGCCGCCAGGGTCCGGCAGGAGAGTGGGGAGAGCGTCCACGGCCAGAGGTCCAGGAACGTCGAGGGCGAGATGAACATGGCGGCCCCCTGGATCAGCGCGAGTACGCCCACGCCTGTGACGACGCCACGCACAGCCGGAGCGACCAGGTCGTCGCTCGGGGGGTCGGCGTACCTCCGATTCGCGAGTCAGGCACCGAGAACGAGGATCGGGGCGGTGAAGTAGAGGGCGGACCAGATCCAGAAGGCGGGGTTGTCGTGGGTGAACTTGTTCCACTGCAGCACAGTCGCGACACCGAGGAGGGTCGCGAACAGCGAGACTGACAAGAAGCCGGGGGAGAGGACGTGCCATCGTCGCTCGAGGGCTGCCCGGACGAAGAAGTAGGCGCCGCCGAGGTACGCCGACGCGAGGACCATCGAGGTCATGGTCGGGCGCAGCGGCCATGCCCACAACCGCGCGGTGTGCTGAGGAAACAGGTACAGAATCACGAACCCCGCGACCAGGAACGACACGATGCACAGCGACAGGACTCGTGTGTACGGCAGCACACGGTCGTCAGGAATGGGCTCAGCACTCGACTTCATCCCCTGTCTTCGACAGGTGACCCTGACGGTCGTGCTCGTCAAGGGAGCCCGCGGTTACAGAGCACTAACCTGAATGGTGTCCGGCGACGAGATGGAGGTGTGCCGTGGCAACGCTGCGTGACGGCCGCCTGGTTGTCGGGGCAGCATGCCGGCTGGTTCGCCTCAGCTCGTTATGCGCCGTCAATCGGGTCCAGTCGGCGGTCGTTTTCGGCGCCTGCTCGCCGCATGTCAAGGATTCCGGTGGCTGCGTCTGTCGGCACCGATATGCAGAACACGAGCGAGCACGCCGCGTCGGGTGGTTCCCACCAGGTGCAGGCACGGATTCTGGAGGACACCGAGTCGGCAGTCCGCTTTGGTGGGTTCCCGGCCACAGTCCGGCCGGGCACCTCACAGTCGGAACATCCCCTTGACGGCCGGGGAACCCGTCCACTACCTCAGCGCGAGTGCAGTTGGTCGGACAACGCCAGGCCGCCATCTGGACAACCGAGCCAGCTCTTCGTTGGAGCGTCGGGATCACGTTATGTGATCGCAGTTCGGCGTTGGAGGTAGCGTCGCTCCGCGCCGTCCGGAGCCAAAGACGCAGCCGTCCGGAAGGCGCGTACGGCGTCCTCGACATGCCCTTGTCGATGGAGAAATTCCGCCCGCGCCGCGTGGAACGGGTAGTAGCTGGGCAGGTTGAGCTGGTCGATCTCGTGGAGGCCTCTCGCTGCGCCGTGGACTTCGCCGACCGCCACCGCCCGGTTGAGGGCGACCACCGGAGTGGGGGCGACGGTCATCAGTTGGTCGTACAAGGCGAGGATCTGTTGCCAGTCGGTGTCTTCGAACGCGGGTGCCTCGGCGTGTACCGCGGCGATCGCTGCTTCTAGCTGGTAGTGGCCGGGCTCGTTGCGGCGCAGGCACCAGCGGACCAGGCTGTGCCCTTCCCGGATCAGACCGCGGTCCCACAGTCGGCGGTCCTGATAGCGCAGCAGAACGAGCTCGCCGGTGCTGTCGATGCGGCTTCGACGGCGGGCCTGCGTGAGGAGCATCAGTGCGAGTAGGCCGGCGACCTCGGGCTCGTCGGGCATGAGCAGCCGTAGCATCCGGCCCAGGTCGATGGCTTCGCCGGACAGGTCGGGAGAGCGGTCGGGCTCGCCGTATCCGGTGGTGTAGCTGAGGTAGATGGCGGCGAGGACTGCGCGGAGCCGATCGGGCAGTTCGGTATCGCCGGGGATCCGGTAAGGGATGTTCGCCGCCTTGATCTTGTGTTTGGTGCGCACCAGCCGTTTGGCCATGGTCGGTTCGTTGGTGAGGAACGACCTGGCGACGTCGGCGGTAGAGAGGCCGCACACCAGCCGCAACGTCAGTTCGACCTGGCTCTGTGGGGCGAGTGCTGGATGGCAACAGGTGAAGATGAGTCGCAGCCGGTCGTCGGGCAGGGTGTCTGCTCCGCTAGGATCAATGGTGGCCTGCTGGAGCAGTTCGTTGCCTCGGGCATCACGCCGTAGCTTGTCGATGGCACGGTTTCGGGCGGTGACGGTGATCCAGCCACCCGGGTTGGGCGGCATTCCCTCGGCGGGCCAGCGCCGTACGGCGATCGCGAACGCGTCCTGGACCGCGTCCTCGGCCAGGTCGATGTCGCCGAACATCGCGATCAGGGCAGCGACGCACCGGCCGGACTCCGCGCGGAAGATCCGGCCGATCGCCTCGCGGTCGGCCACCATGGGGTGCTAAGACGTCATGTCGTCCACGAACGGCCGGACCTCGATCGAGGCCCGGATCAAGGCGCTGACCTTCCCGGCCCACTCCAGCGCGCCATCGAGGTTGCTCGTCCGGATCAGATAGAAGCCGCCGAGATGATCCTTGGTCTCGGCGAAAGGCCCGTCGGTGGTCAGTACGTCATCAGCCTCGGCCCGTACGACGGTAGCGGTCGAGGGATCGTGCAATCGTCCTCCGAACACCCAGGCACCGGTGGACTTCATGTCCGCCTCGAGCCGCAAGATCGCCTGCATGTGCTCCTTCAGCTCGTCCTCGGACATCGGCGGACCTTGAACCGCTTGCCCGGGCCGCAACAGGTAGTACGTCATGTGGGGATCCCTTTCGGTGCCGCGAGACACTGCTCCCGCTCTCACCCACACTACGAACGGCGGACGCACAAGATGGACAACTGACCCGATGTGGTCGCCAGACCCGACGATGGCGACGCCCCACCTGTTCCCTACTGCTCTTGGCGGAGTGACTTTCGGGCGAAATCGACAGCCTCGGCGAGCAGAGCGGTCCACAGTTCACGATCGGGTGTCGGGATGGACACCCACTCGCGAAAAACCTTGCCGGCGGGGGCGAACGGGCTACCGGTGCCGGTCTCGATGATTTCGGTGACCCGGTCGCGAGGGACCTTGACGACCAGACCCGACGTGCCGTCGTAGCTCGCAAGGAAGCGTCCGGCCAGCCGCACGCACGGGTAGCCCATCATCGTGGCCCGGCCGATGGCAGGGTCGTAAAGCAGGTCGTCGGTGAGCTCGTCGTAGAGGTCACGGCCGACCTCCCCGGCGGATGACTCCGCCGGGGACGTGCCCTTCCTGCTTCCCGCCATCAGGCCGCCGGTGGCGTAAAGACGCCGAATTTGTTGCCAGACGGGTCGCACAGGTACGCGAACGCCGGGGCGCCCGGGCCGGGGTCGAGGTGCTGGCTCACCACTGAACCGCCGAGCTGTTCGGCGTCGGCACAGGTGGCCGCGACGTCGGCGACGAGGATGTAGAACACGGCATGGCCGGGCGAGTCGCCGGTGTTGGCGATGCCGCCCATCGGCGCACTTGCGCCGGAGGCGGTGATGTTGCGGTAGTCCAGGCCGGACGCCGCAGGTCCGTCGGCGTCGAAGGTCCAGTCGAACAGGCTGCCGTAGAACTTCTGTGCGCCGCCCGGGTCGCTGGTGCCGACTTCGAACCAGGCCAGGGTGCCGGGAGCGGGGGTGGTCATCGGTGTCTCCTTGCTGCTCGGATCATCCGCCGGTATAGCGGGCTGAATCCACCGTCTCGGTCGTTCGCGACAGCCCTATGTCGGAGTTCGGCAGGAGATCTTCGGGACGCAGGGCCGACGCCGGGAGTTTCGTCTCGTGGCCATCGACGACTGGCTCCGGCACCGGCCGCGGGTGCGGCAGGCGAGGCAACCGCTCGGCCTCGGTGATGCGGTCCATCCGGAACACCCGGTCGTCTTCCCGCAGGTGGCACCATGCCGTGAGATAGGAGCCGTTGGGGCCGACCACTACATGCTGCGGCTCGACCTCTCTGACCGTTTCGACGCCGCCGACGTCGATGTAGTGGATCCGGAGCACGTGGTTGTCACGGAGGGCCCGCCAGATGGTCTCGGCGATCTCGGCGTCGGGGTCCGGAACCGGCTGCACGAGCAGCCGCACCTTCGCGGCCGCGCTGCGTGCCTCGGCGAGGGCGCGCTCGGGCATCGCGGCGATGATCTTCTGCAGCGCGCTGCGCGCGTCCTTCCTGAACAGGACGTGCTCGGTCCGGCTCAGCGCCACCGCTACGGCCGCCGCCTCGCGCGGGGTGAAGTTCAGCGGCGGCAGGCTCATCGAGCGGTCGATCGTGAAGCCGCCGCCTCGGCCCTGCTTCGTCGCGAGCGGCACCCCAGCCTGACCCAGCGCGCTCAGATCCCGCTCGATCGTCCGCACACTGACCTCGAAGTGGGTGGCCAACTGTCGCGCGGTACGCCCGCGCAGCCCCGCTGCCCGAAGCTCCTCCACCACGGCATACAGCCGGTCGATGCGATTCACTCTCGAAGCGTAAACGCGACCAGGGACAGTCCTCGGAGCACGCGGCGGTTGAGCTGCCGTCAGGTATTCGTTCGATTAGCACGCAATGGCCCGTGCGAGTGCCACGCAACGTTGTGTTCTCACAGGAGATCATGGTCTTCGAAGGCTTGTTGGAGGGCCTGGGCGGCGGCGGGTCGGCTGCCCTGCTCGGCCGACCAGATCCCTGACCCGCATGCGCTCCCGGGCGGATCTCGCTACGAGGTGAAATGGGACGGCGATCTTCACTGGACACGTCAGGCTTGGGCTCGGCGGCCGGGTTCAGCTAATGCGGGTGGTCGCCCGTCGCCTACTGGGGAAGACCTCAGCCGAGCTGAAGTAGCAGGTCAGAGGCCTACTGATGGTTCTTCGATCGTGTCGCTGCGTGTAGAGGCGAAGCGTGAATCCAGGGTCGTGGTGGCCGAGGTACTCGGCGAGCTCCTTCACGTTCTCACCTGTTCGAGTGATGTCGGTGCGCTGCCGGGCGCGGCAGGATCGTTCGACGAGGGCAACGGAAGGCGAGCAGATGAGTGTTGAGATCCCCACCTACTTTCGTGTTTGCGACGGAGTACGGGTGCGCTATGCGGACACCAGGGCAGACTCCGACACCACCCGTGCTGATGCTCGCGCCATGGCCGGAGAGTCTGTTGGCGTTCCGTCGGATCTGGAGCCGGGTCACGCCGCTGGGGCGCGTTGTTGCTATTGACATGCCGGGCTTCGGTCACTCCGATCAGCACCGCACAGAACTCATCGCTCCCGACGCCATGGGAGGGTTCCTGTCGCGTTTGATCGACGAGTGGGGCTTAGGGGCGCCGCACGTCGTTGGTCCCGATGTCGGCACTGCGGCAGCGCTCTTCCTCGCGGCCGCAGCTCCCGATCGGGTGACGAGCCTGACGGTCGGCGGCGGCGCGGTCCGCTATCCGATCGATGTGGGCGGAGCGCTGAAGGACGTCATCGAGGCGCCCGACCTGGACGTCGTACGCGGGTTGGATGCCAGGACGAACATCGGTTACGCGGTCGAGCCGGCTGCAGGTGCCGACAGCGAGCCGGAGGTTCACGAGGACTACGTCAGTGCCTATGACCTTGGACGGTTCGCCGAGTCAGCCCGGTTCGTGCGGCACTATCCCGTGCAGAACCCAGTCCTGCGTGATCTGCTGCCGACCATCACCACGCCGGTCCAAGTGGTGGCCGGGAAGGGTGATGAACTGGTGCCCTGGTCGAACAACCAGTTCCTGGCCGACCACCTCCCGCACTGCGAGGCGCATCGGCTCGATGCCGGCCACTTCGCCTGGGAGGAAGCATCCGAGGAGTACGCACGCCTGACCGTGGACTGGATCAGCGGCGGCTACCAGCGCGTCGCGGCTTAGCCGTCGCGGGGCAGGGCGTCGGAGGTCGATACCGGCCAGCAGGTACGGCGGGATTCCGGTTCTCCGGACGTAGGACGGGTGCTGGCGGGGGCGATGATCGCCCGTCCGGCGGGCAGCATGAAATGAATCGCGCTCATCGCTCCCGGCGAGTGCGAATCGCCCGGAGGCGGACATGGAACGTGCAGACTGGCTGGACGGTGCTTTCAACTCCACCCAGGCCCGGTTTCTCATGATCACGGCGATCACGCATCACCGGGTCAGTTCGCCGATCTGGGGTGCGGACGAGGTCCGCAAACTGTACGGCGAACTGGCGGAGATCGAGTTCTCGGCCATGAGATCGCTTGCGGCCCTCCAGGCCGGCTTCGAGTAACCCGGCTCAGGAGCGCGTCGGCGCGCCCAGGGCCGACGGCACTCGCAGTGGTCACCTTCCTCGGGGCTCGCTGACAGGTTGGACAGCCGTCAGGCCGTGAGTCCCAACAGGTCGCGGATAGCCGGGACGGACAGTCTGGTCTTGGGTAGGAACCCGGCGACCCGACTGGCCGAAATCCGGTCCGCGTAATCCTCTTCGGCGTCAGTGGAGACCAAGATCACAGTGGCCGGCGCCAGGTCGGTCTCGCGGGTCAACCGTCGTACGACCTCGAAGCCGCTCTCTGCGCCGAGGTCGATGTCGACCAGGGTGACGTCGGGGCTGAGCTCCGTGGCGCGCCGCACGGCGTCGTCCCCGGTCGAGGCCACGGCCACGACCGCCATGCCCTCGCACTCCAGTAGACCGCGCGCAGCCGACAGGAAATGAAGGCTGTCATCGACGATCAAGCAGCGCAACTCCATGGCCACAGGATGCCAACCGGCCGGTCGTCGGACAATCCGGCTACCTGGACCTTGGCGCCAGGGGATCGAAATTCCTGCTGCCGGGTACCGGGTATTCGCGCTAGCGGTAAGGAAGCGCGGCCGGGTCCGGTCTGCAACCCGCGATCTTGCGGCTAGCCGGTACGGCGAATGGCCGTTTGCCGTGACGAAATCCGACCGCTCCGGCGACACCCTGGAAGGGAAGGAAGGACGAACTGTGACGTGGTCGGAAGGGACTGATCGTGGCAACCGGATCGATGCTCAGGGCAACGAGGTTGAGGCCGGCCCGGATGTTGCGGCGCTGGACCGCGATCGTGCGCCGGCCCGCGGTCGTATCGACCTTGCTGCTCTCCATGACGGGGTACGCGATCGGTCCGCAGCTGGAGCTCATCCGCTATCCGCTGAAGGTCGCCGCCCTGGTGCAACGACACCACGATCCGGTGCCCACCGAGTCACCGGCAGTGCGGGCGGCGGAGAGGCTGGGCGACGAGTCGCCCGCCGACCGGACCCGGGTGGAGGCGACGCTGGCCGCGGCCGCGTCCGATGAGCGGCCGTATCTCCTGAAGGTGTTGGCGGACGGCCACAGCGCCGACGACGTCGTCACGTTCGCGCGGCTGATTCGAGGTAAGCGACCTCGATGGCTGCGCACCCACCTCAATCTGATCGATCTGGGCCTGACCCGTTTTGACGGACATCCGAGATCAGGAGCTTGTGCTCCGGAAGGATGTTCATCATGGAGTCCATGGGCAAGAAGAAGCCGCGGT
>NZ_JBEZYF010000127.1:0-9672 GCF_040638415.1 Kribbella sp. NPDC026596
GCTCCAGTCGCTCCGCTCCTTGCGCTCCTCAGTCCAGGCCGGGAGGCCCCATGACCAGGTTCGTGTCGTCCCCGCTGGCCCTCGCCGCTGCCCTCTCGCTGTCGCTCACCGCCTGTGGTGGTGATGACAAGGAGTCCGGATCGACTCCGGCCGCGAGTACGCCGGCACCGAGTGTGACCTCTCCGACACTGAGCGGTACGCCCGGCGAACCGGTCACCCGGACGGCGGCCGAGCTCACCAAGGCACTGCTCGCGTTGAGTGATCTCCCGAGCGGCTTCTCGCAGGAGAAGGACGAACCGGACGACAACTCCAAGCCGTTCTCCTCGCCGAGCAGCCGGTGCAAGACCCTGGTCAAGTACCTGAACGCCACCAAGGCGCCCGGCTCGAAGGCCAGCGTGAGCCGATCCTTCTCCGGCAGCCAGGAAGGCCCGTACATCGACTTCGGCCTCGACTCGATGGGTACCGCGGAGGCGGTCGCCGACCTGCGCGACACGTACGCGGACGCGGTGAAGTCCTGCACGAAGGTCTCGCTCAAGACCGAGGGCGAGAGCAGTACGTCGATGAAGGTCGAGAAGATCGCGGCACCCCAGTTCGGCACCGGCCCGTTCGCGTTCCGCCTGACCGGAACCAGCGGCCCGAAGCGCGGCCTCGAGTACACCGCCGCCGTCACGGGCGTCAACGACGTCATCATCTCGGTCGGCGTCCTGGCCGGCCAAGGCACCGAGTTGGACGTCGCCACCGAAACCGCTGTCACCAAGGCCCAGCAGGTCCTCAAAGCCGGCGCGTGATCGGCGTCACACCGGCCACTGTCACGCCCGCGTCGCGCCGGCCGTCGTGTCGGTATGGAACAACGGATCGACTTCAGCAAGGTCGTACCGGCCGGCTTCCGGGCCGTGTACGGCGTGGAGAACTATGTGCAGGGCAAGCTCGACCACACCCTGTCGCACCTGATCAAAATCCGGGCGTCGATGCTCAACGGATGCGCGTTCTGCCTGGACATGCACACCACGGACGCGCTCAAGCAGGGGGAGAGCAGCCAGCGCCTGTTCGGCCTGGCGGCGTGGCGTGAATCGTCGTTCTACGACGAGCGCGAGCGGGCCGCCCTTGCCCTGACGGACGCGGTCACGTTGCTCGAACGGACCGGCGTACCGGATGACGTGTGGGACGCGGTGGTCGAGCACTTCGGCGAGGAGGGGGCCGCGGACGTGCTTCTTGCGATTGGCACCATCAACCTGTGGACCCGTCTAAACGTCGCGACCCGGAAGCAGCCCATGGAGCAGCCCATGGAGCAGCCCGTGGAGCAGCCGGTCCTGACCGCTTGACCAGCACACTCCAGGAGTTCCAGTCCGCGCGCGACATGCTCGCGGGCCTCGCCTATCGCCTGCTCGGCAGCTGGCACGACAGCGAGGACGTGCTGCAGGACGCGTACGTGCGGTGGTCCGCCGCGGACCGGACCGATGTGGCCGAGCCGCGTCGCTACCTGACCAGGGTGGTGACGCGGCTGGCCGTCGACGTCCTGCGGACCCGGCAGACGCGGCGGGAGAGCTACACCGGCGAGTGGCTGCCCGAACCGGTGCCGTCCGACCCATTCGGCGCGGTCGACACCTCCGACCTGTCTCTCGCAGTCCTGCATGTGATGGAGCGGCTGACCCCGCCGCAGCGTGCGGTCTACGTACTGCGGACCGCCTTCACCCTCCCGTACGACGAAATCGCCGGGATCCTCGACCGCTCGCCGGCGGACTGCCGGCAACTGCATCGCCGTGCGGTCCAAGCGCTCGACCTGGACGGTCCGCGGTTCGAGCCCTCCACCGACGAACAGCGCCGACTCTTGCTGGACTTCGTTGCAGCCGCGCGCGATGGCGACCTGAGTCGGTTGCAGGCGATGCTGAAGGACTCGGTCACCTCATGGACCGACGGTGGCGGTGCCCGCAGAGCGGCCCGCAAGCCGGTGGTCGGCCGGGAACGGGTGGCCCAGTTCTTCGCTCACATCTACACCCGGCCGAACCTGAGCGTCCGGCCCGTCCAGTTGGTGACCGGCCCCGCGCTGGACATCGTGATCGGCGACCGGCGGCATGTGCTGGCGCTGGAGTTCGACGGCGACCAGATCGCCGGGATCCGGGTCGTCATCAGCCCGGACAAGCTGTCAGCGATCGGGCAGCGGCATGATCGTCGTACGGCGGTGGTGTTCGAAGACGACTGAGCTGCGGATGTCGGCGATCTCCTGGCGTTTGGCCAGCGCCAGCACGAGGTCGCGCAGCGCCTGGGTGTCCTTGACCGCGACGTGGGCGAGGAAGTCGGAGCCGCCGGAGACCATGAACATGTCCAGGGTCTGCGGAAGCTGCATCACGTAGTCCTGGAACGCGGTCGCGACGGCCATCGCCTGTGGGCGGAGCTTGATCGAGATGATCGCCTGGGTGGACCGGTCGATCGCGGCCAGGTTCACCTCCGCGCGGTACCCGCTGATCACGCCGCGGTCGCGCAGGCCGCGGATCCGCTCCAGGCACGTCGACGGCGCGATCCCGAGCTCGGCCGCCATGTCCCGGTTCGTCCGGCGGGCGTCGTTCTGCAGCATCCGCAGCAGCGCCGTATCAAGTTCGTCCATAGCGGGAAGTTTCGCAGATCCGCCGAACGATGTTCGGATCAGAGGACGTGAGCCCGTGCACCTGGCTAGCTTTGCCGTCGTGCTGACGAACAAGATGGTCCTAGTGATCGCGGCCGAGGCGCCGGTCGGCGTCGCCCTGAACACCGCCGCCCTGCTCGGGGTCGGACTCGGCCACCACCACGACGACGTGGTCGGCCCGGACACTGCCGACGCCTCGGGTGCGGCGCACACCGGGATGTGCGCCCACCCGATTCCGGTACTGCGAGCATCCGCCGAGCAACTGCAGGACCTCCGCACCCAGGCAGCGGCCAGGGACGACGTCACCGTGCACGACATGCACCAGATCGCCCAACGCGCACGCACTTACGAGCAGATGTCGACTACGTTGAGCGGGACCAAGCCCGAAGACATCGAGTACCTCGGCCTGGCCCTCTACGGCCCGCGGTCCGCTGTCGACTCCCTGACCGGCGCTCTACCCCTGTACCGGTAGGGCTCAGAGGAAGAGGTCGGCGAAGCGCAGCAGTTCGTTCGGGTCCAGGCCGTTCTCGAAGGCCACGATGAGTTCCTGGGTTCCGGCGTCCTCGTACGCGGCGATCCGTTGCCGGATCGTCGACTCGGTGCCGATCAGGCCGTAGGAGGCGAGGTCGCCGGGGAAGGCGAACTCGGAGCCGGCTGGGACCCTGGACCGCGCGTCCGCGTCCGAAGTGCCGAGGATGTACGACGTGGTGACCGTTCGCCGGATGTCGTCGTACGGACGGCCGACGTCCGCGCAGTGCTTGCGGAGTACGTCGTACTTGCGCCGCAGCACCTCCGGCGAGTCCATGATGTTCGACGCGTCGGCCCACCGCGCGACGGTCCGCAGAGTCTTCTGCTCACCGCCGCCGGCGACCAGGACCGGGATGTGTGGTTGCTGGAGTCCTTTCGGCTGGTTGAGACCGCCAGACGCCCGGTAGTACCTTCCTTCGAAGTCGACCGACTCCTCGGTCCAGAACCGGCGGATCAGTTGCACCGCCTCGTCCAGCCGCCGCAGCCGGTCGCCGGCGGTGCCGAACTCGTACCCGTACCCGGCGTAGTCCGGCTCGTACCAGCCGGCACCGATTCCGAAGATCAGCCGTCCGTTGCTGACCACATCGATCGTGGACGCGATCTTCGCCTGGAGCGCGGGGTTGCGGTAGCTGTTCGACGTCACCAACGGGCCGATCCGGATCCGGTCGGTCGCGGCTGCGAGCGCGGTGACCATCGTCCAGGCCTCGAACAGCGGTGCCTGCGAGGGCGGGATCGGAAGCAGGTGGTCGGGGACGTAAGCGGCGTGGAATCCGAGCTCGTCGGCGGTCTGGGCCACCGTAGTGATCCGGCGGAACGCGTCGGCCGGGTCGAGGCCGGCGAGCTCGCCGGTGAATCCGGTGGGCAGGAACACGCTGAAGTTGGTCATGGCGGCCTTTCAATGAAGTGCTTGCACTCGTTTGTGCGTATTGACCGGCTGGCGCGCCAAAAGGAATCGGATGTCGTGTCGGCGTCCGTATGGTGGGGACATGCGACTCAACTACGAGGCGACAGGTCCCGCCGACGCTCCGGTAGTCCTGCTCGGAGCGTCGCTCGGAGCAACGCAGGCGATGTGGGCGCCGCAGGTCGACGTCCTGGCGAAGCGGTACCGCGTGGTGGCTTTCGACCACCGCGGGCACGGCAAGTCCGACGTACCGCTCGGGCCGTACTCGATCGACGACCTCGGTGGCGACGTCGTCGAATTACTCGACACGCTCGAGGTCGACCAGGCGTCGTACGTCGGGATCTCGCTGGGCGGCGCGGTCGGGCTGTGGCTCGCGCAGAACGCGGCCGAGCGCTTCCACCGGTTCGCGCTGCTCTGCCCGCCGGCCAACCCGGCCGAGAATGCGCAGATGTGGGCCGACCGGGCGGCCCAAGTGCGCGCCGAGGGAACCCAGTCGATCACGGACGCGACGCTGGGCCGCTGGTTCCTCCCGGAGTTCACCGAAGTCGCGCCGGTGCGGCAGATGCTCCTCGACACCCCCGACGAGGGCTACGCCGCCTGCTGTGAGGCTCTGGGCTCCACCAACCTGCTGCCCGGCCTGGCCGACATCACCGCTCCGGTCCTCCTCATCACCACCGACGGCGACACCTCCATCCCCCCGGAAACCGTCGTACCCCTGGCCGCTCAGATCCCCGGCGCCCACCTCGAAATCATCGAGAACGCCGCCCACCTGGTCACCTACTCCCACCCGGATGTCATCAACCCGCTGCTCCTCACCCACCTCGGGTGAGTGCGCGATTCCGGCGTATGGGGGCGGCGGCGTTAGGCTGGTAGGCGCTCTGACGCCGACCGGAAGTTCCTGATGACTGTTGAATCGCTGTTCCCGCGCCTGGAGGCGCTGCTGCCGACTGTGCAGAAGCCGATCCAGTACGTCGGAGGTGAGCTGAACTCGGTCAGCAAGGACTGGGACGCGGTCAGCGTGCGCTGGGCGCTGATGTACCCGGACGCGTACGAGGTCGGCCTGCCGAACCAGGGCGTCCAGATCCTCTACGAAGTACTGAACGAGCGTGACCACATCCTGGCCGAGCGGACGTACTCCGTCTGGCCGGACATGGAGAAGGTGATGCGGGACCACAAGATCCCGCAGTTCACGCTGGACAGCCACCGGCCGGTCCGCGCGTTCGACGTCTTCGGACTGTCGTTCTCGACCGAGCTCGGCTACACGAACATGCTCACCGCACTCGATCTGGCCGGGATTCCGCTGTACGCCGTCGATCGGACCGACGAGGACCCGATCGTGCTGGCCGGCGGGCACGCCGCGTTCAACCCGGAGCCGATCGCCGACTTCATCGACGCCGCCGTCCTCGGTGACGGCGAGGAGATCGTGCTGGCGATCTCCGACGTCATCCGGGAGTGGAAGGACGAGGGGAGCCCGGGTGGGCGCGACGAGGTGCTGATGCGCCTCGCGGCCTCGGGCGGTGTCTACATCCCGAAGTTCTTCACCGTCGAGTACCTGTCCGACGGCCGGATCAAGCGGGTCGCGCCGAACCGGACCGGCGTGCCGTGGCGGACGGCCAAGCACACCGTGATGGACCTGGACGCCTGGCCGTACCCGAAGAAGCCGCTGGTCCCGCTGGCCGAGACCGTGCACGAGCGGTTCTCGGTGGAGATCTTCCGCGGCTGTACGCGCGGGTGCCGGTTCTGCCAGGCCGGCATGATCACCCGGCCGGTGCGCGAGCGCAGCATCACCACGATCGGGGACATGGTCGAGAACGGGCTGAAGCAGTCCGGATTCGAGGAGGTCGGACTGCTCAGCCTGTCCTCGGCCGACCACAGCGAGATCGCTGAGGTAGCCAAGGGTCTGGGCGATCGGTACGAGGGCAGCAACGTCTCGCTGTCGTTGCCTTCGACAAGGGTCGACGCGTTCAACATCACGCTGGCCAACGAGTTCTCCCGCAACGGCCGGCGCAGCGGCCTGACCTTCGCGCCCGAGGGCGGGTCGGACCGGATGCGCAAGGTAATCAACAAGATGGTCACCGAGGAGGACCTGATCCGCACGGTCGCGGCGGCGTACGGGCACGGCTGGCGGCAGGTGAAGCTGTACTTCATGTGCGGTCTGCCGACCGAGACCGACGAGGACGTGCTGGCGATCGCGGACCTGGCCAAGAAGGTGATCGCGACCGGACGGGAGGTGTCCGGCCGGCGCGACATCCGTTGCACGGTGTCGATCGGCGGGTTCGTGCCGAAGCCGCACACGCCGTTCCAGTGGGCCGCGCAGCTCGGCGCCGAGGAGACCGACGCCCGGCTGTCGAAGCTGGCCGCCGCGATCCGTTCCGACCGGAACTACGCCAAGGCGATCGGCTTCCGGTACCACGATGGCAAGCCAGGCATTATCGAAGGCCTGCTGTCCCGCGGTGACCGCCGGGTCGGCCGGGTGATCGAGGCGGTCTGGCGCGACGGCGGCCGGTTCGACGGGTGGAGCGAGCACTTCTCCTACGACCGCTGGGTCGAGTCCGCCGAGAAGGCACTGGCCGACGAGCCGGTCGACCTGACCTGGTACACCACGCGGGAACGCGAGTACGCCGAAGTTCTGCCGTGGGACCACCTGGACTCGGGGCTGGACCGCGACTGGCTGTGGGAAGACTGGCAGGACTCGCTCGAGGAGGACGGCGCGATCGAGGTCGAGGACTGCCGCTGGACCCCGTGCTTCGACTGCGGCGTCTGCCCGCAGATGGGCACCGAGATCCAGATCGGCCCCACCGGCAAGAAACTGCTACCTCTTTCGGTGGTCTGAGGGCCTGCCGATCGGCGGGCCTCCAAATCCATCAGTTGCAGTAGTAGGCCGGGGTGACGCCGTCGAAAGAAGCAGCTCGCTGAGCAGGAGTTCGTCAGCGCTGCCCAGAACGAGGTCGGCGGCCGCCACCGCACCCGGCGCGACGAACGGGTTGGGGACAGCGACCGCGAACATCCCGGCCGCCTGCGCCGCCGCGACGCCATGCGCGGTGTCCTCGACCGCGATCGCCTCGTCACCTCGTACGCCGAGGCGCTGCAAGGCCAACTCATAGATCGCCGGATCGGGCTTGTGGGTCTCGACCTCGTCACCAGTGACGACGTGGTCGAAGAGATCCACCGCGTCGACGCGCTCCAGATGGCCCCGCACCCAGGGACGCGCCGAGCTACTCGCGATCGCGACCTGCAGACCGAGCTCGCGGGCCGTCCGTAGCCAGTCCTGGATGCCCGGCCGGAAGTGCAGTTCCTGGTGCATCGCGTCCCGGTGAGCGGTCCGGCGCGCGTGACTTGCGGCGCGGTCGAAGCCGGAGCCGACAGCGGCCGCGAGTAGTTCATAGCGGTCCTCGGTGATGTCGCCGCCGTGCCCGGGCCAGAACTCCGCGAGATCCAGCTCGAGCCCGTGGTGGGCCCACTCGGCCCGCCAGCTCTCCACCATCGTCGTCTCGGTGTCCATCAACAGCCCGTCGAAGTCGAACACAACCGCCCGCACGTCAACCGGCACGAGCCGCGTCGCGAGCCGGTGGATCTGTGGCTCGGTCAGCCCGAGACCGGCAAGGTACGCGCGGACTCCGCCGAGTTGGTGGTCCAGATGGTCAAGTGACCCGAGAATCGTCTCGGGCCTCGTGCGCGAGTACTCCGGTCCGTCCTGCCGACCCAGCCGGACCTCGCTCACCGCGTAGTCGTCAGCGATCACCTCGCGGGGAACACCGGCCAGCTCGAGAAGCAGCGCCGCGAGCTGACCGGTGCGATCCTTCCCGGAGTGGCAGTGCACGACCACCGGCCGGTCCGCCGGCGCGTCCGCGACGGCCTGGAAGATCTTGCTGAGGTGGGCCGAGTTGCGGCTCAAGCTGTTGCAGTAGACGTCGACGAGCCGCGGCTCGGCGGCCGGGTCCCGCGTCGCCTCTGCGGCCGGATCGATCCAAGGGATGCGCCGATACGACGGATGGCCGTCGAGCGGGTGTGGTCGCCTGAGTTCCACGTCGGAGCGCAGGTCGAGCACCAGACCGGCTTCGACCGAGTCGAACTCAGCCCGTCCCGCGTCGTCCAGGTTGTCGAGGCACTCCGAACGGAACAACGCCCGCTGGCGCGTCAGTCCGCCGTACCGAGTCGGAAGGCCGCCAAGGTCACGCGCATTCGGGCTCCACACAGATGTCAGCTTAGGACAACGCCTCCCAGTGACTCGAAGTCGTGCCAGGTTCCGTCGAAGGCCTTGTGGTGCAGGGCGGAGTCCATGCCGACTACGAAGACGTCGAGTCGGTTCGGGCCCCAGGCGACCACCGACCCGGCTGGTTGCGGGCGGGCCGCGGCTGCTGGTTCGAGCCAGCCGGCCAGTGCGGCGACGTTCATCCGGAGGATCTCGGCTGCCAAGGACCAGTCGATGAAGTTCAACGTGTCGTTCGCCGAGTGGATGTGGCCGTTCGCGCTGTCCGCGCCCTCGATCGTCAGCACGGCCGGAACGCCGGCGTTGATGAACGGCACGTGGTCACTCGCGAACGGGTTGAGCGACGTCTCCACCTTCAGCCCGGTGTACGTCGCGGCCGCCGTTCCGAGGGCCGCCATCTGACTCGATGACACCGGAGCGCCCTCGAGCAGCACGGTCGGGACCGCGGTGTTCTTGGTCGCGATCATGTCCATGTTGAGAACGGCCCGGACCCGCGCCCGTTCGGCCGGCGGCAGGGCGGCGACGTACTGCTTGCTGCCGAACAACCCCTCTTCCTCGCCACCGAAGAGGATCAGCCGTACGTCGTGCTGCCACGACCGTGTCGACAACAGCCGGCCGAGCTCGAGCACTCCGGCCGAGCCGCTGCCGTTGTCGTCCGCACCGGGGGCTGCCGCGGCCGGACCGCCCGCGATGTTGATCGAGTCCAGGTGTGCGGTGACGATCACCAGTCCACGGGTGGATCCGACACCGGCGCGGTCGCCGATCAGGTTCGCCGAGTGGCCCGCGCCGACCGTGATCGGCATCCGGTTCGTGGTGTAGCCGAGGGCAACCATTCGGTCGGCGGCGAAGTCCATCGCCTGGGTGAACGTCGAACTGAGCGAGTGCCGCGTCGGCAGGCTCGCCAACCAGGTCAGGTCCGACTGGTACGACGCCGTCGACACCTGCCCGACCAGATCCGCGATGGTGGGATCGACCCGGGCCGCGGAGATGATCGGATTGTCGACAATCGTCGTACCGGCGTGGAGGGCTTCGACCCGCCAGCAGTTGTTCGAGCGGCGGCGGGGCCGGTCGGCGGACGAGATCACCAGGTGCCGGCCGTGATCGAGCAGCGGCACGACATCGGGGTAGTCGTTCTGGAAACTCCGGCCCACCTGCGTGACGAGCAGCAAGCCGGGTGCGGTCCGGGACGCCCGGCCGAGGCGTTGGTCGGCCGGGACCCAGAGGAGAGTCTTCTCGCCGAACCGCGCCGACCGCGCGCCTCCGGCGGCATCAGCGGTCGGTACGACGAGATAACGAACAGGTGCTGTGGTCATGGGGCCTCCCGGCCTGGACTGAGGAGCGGAGGGAGCGAAGCGACTGGAGCGACGAGGGAAGGCCGGGAGCCAAGGCCCCATGACCCTGCCGGCGCCGAAG
>NZ_JBEZYF010000128.1:0-9304 GCF_040638415.1 Kribbella sp. NPDC026596
ATGACGTACATCATGGTCAGGTCGCGGCGCCGGATCACCCGGTTGAGGTGCGCGTAGAGCATGTTCAGCCCAGGCGTCGTACCCCAGTGACCGAGCAGGCGCGGCTTGATGTGCTCCGGCTGCAAAGGCTCCTTGAGCAGGGGATTGCCGAGGAGGTAGATCTGGCCGGCGGACAGATAGTTGGCCGCCCGCCAATAGGCGTCGAGATCGGCCACCTCGTCGGCGGACAGCGGCTTACCGGTGAGCTCATCCATGGCTCCCAGCGTCGCGGCATCGGGCCGTGGTCACCCAGAGTCGAAGGTCCCGCCGTCGTGGGACCCATCGGCACTGGCCTGGGCGGGCTTCGCCGCGGTGAGCTGGTGGGGTGTCGGAAGGAGACGTCATGACGGCGGTCGAGCAAGTGGGTGGGCGCCCCGGCGCGGGCTGGGATGTGCTCGCCTCGGATGGGTCGGTGGTGCGGATCCGTCCGATCCGGGAGGACGACGAGCCCGCGCTGGAGGCGATGAACCGGCGGGTGTCGGACCGGTCGATCTACCTGCGATTCTTCGGGATCAGCCGATCGAACGCCGACCAGCACACGCACCACTTGGCGACAGTCCACGACGGGCATGTCGCGGTAGTGGCCGAGTACGGCGGCCAACTGGTGGGCGTGGCGAGTTACGAACCGCTGCGCGCGGGCGAGGCCGAGATGGCCTTCCTGCTGGAGGATTCGGTGCATGGCCGCGGGATCGGCACCCTTCTCCTCGAGCAGCTCGCAGCGATGGCCCGGGAGAACGGGATCCAGCGGCTGCGCGCCGACACTCTGGCCGAGAACGCGGGCATGCTGCGCGTGTTCGCCGACTCCGGCTTCGAACAGGTCCGCAGGCTCGACAGCGGTGTGGTCGAGTTGGTGCTGGACACGGCGTACCGGCCCTCGACGCTGGAACGGATGGCCGACCGCGAGCGGGCGGCTGAAGACCGTTCGCTGCACAGGCTGTTCTCACCCCGCGCGGTGGCGGTGATCGGCGCCGGCCGGACCCCCGGCGGGATCGGCCACGAGGTCCTGCGGAACCTTGTCAAGGGCAACTTCACCGGACCCGTGTACGCCGTCAATCCGCACACGGACCGGGTCGCGGACCTGCCGTCGTACCCGTCGGTCGTGGACGTGCCCGGTGAGGTCGATCTCGCGATCATCGCGGTCCCGGCCGAGCAGGTACGGCAGGTTCTGACCGACTGTGGCGCCAAGGGCGTCGGGGGAGCAGTGGTGCTGACCGCCGGCTTCTCCGAGCTCGGGGCTGCCGGGCACGAGGCGCAGCGGGAGATCCTCGAGGTCGCTCGCCGGCACAGCATCCGGCTGATCGGTCCGAACTGTCTCGGGCTGGTGAACACCGACCCGGCGATCAACCTGAACGCGACCTTCGCCGAGGTCTCGCCGACGCGCGGAACGCTGGCGATCGCGGCGCAGTCCGGTGCGGTCGGCATCGCGGTGCTCGACCAGGCCGCCCGGACCGGGCTCGGCATCTCCGAGTTCGTCTCGCTCGGCAACAAAGTCGATGTCAGTGGCAACGATCTGCTGCTGCACTGGTGGGGCGACCCGCGGACCGCGGTGATCGGGCTGTACCTGGAGTCGTTCGGGAACCCGCGCAAGTTCGGCGGGCTGGCCCGGCTGGTCGGCCGGACAAAACCGATTCTCGTCGTGAAGGGCGGTCGTTCGGCGGGTGGCCGGCGAGCCGGTGCCTCGCACACTGCCGCGGCGGCGACTCCGGAGACCGCTGTGGACGCGCTGTTCGCGCAGTCCGGCGTACTGCGGATGGACACCGTCGAGGAACTGGTGGAGACGGCCCGGGTGCTGAGCGTCCGGCCGTTGCCTCGTGGCCGTCGGCTCGCCGTCGTCGGCAACGCGGGTGGTGCCGGAGTGCTCGCCGCGGACGCGGCCGGCCGGCTCGGTCTCGAACTGCCGGAGCTGAGCCCGGCCGTTCAGGCCGAGCTGAGTGCGGTCGGTGCGGTGGGGAGCGGCAACCCCGTCGACCTCGGTGCGGCCGCGTCACCGAAGAGCCTGGCCCACGCCTTGAAGGTCATCGTCGACAGCGGCGAGGCCGACATCGTGCTGGTCTGCTATGCCGCGACGCGCGCCGGCCGGGTCGAGGACATCTACGACGCCGTCGCCAGGACCGCGACCCAGGCCGAGGTGCCGATCGTCGTGAACTGTGTCGGTGCGACTCACGCCGCGCCGGAGATCGCGCTCGCGGACGGCCGTCGCTTGCCGGTGTTCCCGTTCCCGGAGAGCGCCGTGCGCGCGTTGGCCCACGCCGTTCAGTACGCCGAGTGGCGGTCGCAGCCGCAGGGCGTCGTACCGGACCTGGCCCGGGTCGATGCGGTTGGAGCGCGAGCTGTCGTGCGGTGGTTTCTCGAGCAGAGCCCGGGCGGTGGCTGGTTGGGGCCGTTGCAGGCCGGTCAGCTTCTGCAGTGCGCCGGGGTTCCGGCGATTCCGGTTCTCGCCGCGGCGAGTCGTTCCGAGGCGATCGCGGCGGCCGAGTCGGCGGGCTATCCGGTCGCACTCAAGACTGCCGCGCCCGGCGTCCTGCACAAGACCGATATCGGCGGTGTGCGGGTTGGATTGGCGAACTCGGTGCAGGTGGCGACGGCGTACGACGAGGTTGTCGCCGCGGCCGGGGACCCGCAGGTCGTGGTGCAGGCGATGGCGCCGGCTGGGACCGAGTTGGTGATCGGCGTGGTGCGGGACCGTCTGTTCGGCCCGCTGCTCATGGCCGGTAGCGGTGGCATCCTCACCGACCTGCTGGCCGACCGCCAGTGGCGCGGCCTACCGCTCACTGACCTCGACGCCACCGAGACGCTGCACGCATTGCGCTGCGCACCACTGCTGGCCGGCTACCGCGGCGCCCAAGCTGCGGACCAGGAGGCCGTGCTGGACGTCATGCACCGCATCGCCTGGCTCGCCGAACAGGTTCCCGAGCTCGCAGAACTCGACATCAACCCGCTGATCGCCGGCCCGTCCGGAGCCTTCGCGGTCGACAGCAGAATGCGCCTCACACCGGCAAACCCCGAACCCGACTGGCACGCGCGCCGCATGCGCGCGGACGACGCGTGATCAGAGTCGGATCCGCTCGAGGTGGCTCGGCGCCACCGCGGTCCAGTCGAGCTCGTCCTGGATCCTCCGGACGAGCTCGGCGCGGGCGTGGTCCTCACCGTGCACGACATGGACGACCTGCGGTGCCCGAGGTGTTACGGAGAGCCACGCGATCAGCTCGTCGGAGTCGGCGTGCGCGGAGAACTCCGACAGTCCGACAATCTGTGCGCGGACCGGGACGTAGCGGCCGTGGATCTTGACCGAACGGGCGCCGTCGAGCAGCGCCCGGCCCCGGGTGCCCGGCACCTGGAAGCCCGGGAGTACAACGGTGTTCCGGGCGCTCGGCAGCAGTCGGGCCAGGTGGTGCAGGACCCGGCCGCCGGTGGCCATGCCGGATGCCGAGATGACGATCGACGGACGGCCGGGATCGCTGATCCGGATGGATTCCTCCACCGAGTGAACCAGGCGCAGGTCGCCTGGATCGAAGGGGTCCGGGCCACCGACGACGTCGGGCCGGAGCTCGGGTGACTTGGCCTCGACAGCGGCGCGGTAGACGTTCAGCGCGGCCAGGGCCATCGGGCTGTTCACCTAGACGGGCAGCCTGGGGATCAGGCGGTCGTGAGCCAGACCGGTGAGCTCGTGCAGCAGGACCGCGGTCCGGTCGATGGCGAACGCGGGCATCAGGACGACACCGCCGCGAGCGGCCGTCGCGCTGATCAGCCGGGCCAGCCGGGCGTGGTCGAGTGGCTGATGGCGGCGATCGCCGTACGTCGACTCGACCAGGATGGTCTCGACGGCCGGCGGAAGTTCGGGTGGCAGGAGCAGTGGATGTTCCTGGCGGCCGAGATCGCCGCTGACGAGCAGACGGCGGCCGTCCTGATCGAGGACGGCGAAGGCCGAGCCGAGGATGTGGCCGGCGCGATAGAGGGTGACGGTGGTGTCACCGGGCAGTTCGAGCCGGCCCACTGACGGCCGGAACAGGCCGATGGCGCGCTCGGCAGCGGCGGCGTCGAACAACGGTAGCGGCGGGTCGTGCCGGGAGTACCCGCCCTCGCGGGCGTGCAAGGCGTCCTCCACCTGGAGATGCGCGGCGTCGCGCAGCACGATCGCCGCGACCTCCGCCGTACCCGGGGTGCAGATCACCGGGCCGTGGAAGCCCTCGCGGACCAGGCTCGGCAGATAGCCGCAGTGGTCCAGGTGGGCGTGGGTGAGGACGACGGCCGAGAGTGACGCCGGATTCACCGGGAACGGATCCCAGTTGCGCCGGCGCCAGCGGGCGTCGCCTTGGAACAGGCCGCAGTCGACCAGGATCCGGTGCCCGCCCCGCTCGACCAGGAACTTGCTGCCGGTCACCGTCCCGGCGGCGCCGAGGAAGGTGAGACTGGTCATCGCACGTCTTCGAGGGTCCGCTCGAACCTGAGCGCGACCCGGGACAGGGCGCGCAGGGCGGCCACCGTCTCGGCGATCTCCTGGTGGGAGGTCGGCGGGTGGACGGTCCGGTACAGGTCGTTTCGGAGGTCTTCGAGGTGGTCGATGAGGTGCTCGATCTCGTGGACGATGCTCGCGTCGTGCGGCTGCTGAGTGAGGATGGGCAGGATGCGGCCGCGGTAGGCGGTGATCGTGTGCTGCGCTTCGGCGAAGCGGCGTTCCTCCAGGAACCAGTCGTCGGCCGCGCTGTTCTCCGCGATGCGCTCGAGGTCGGCCTCCCACCGCTCGATCTCCTGGTGCAGGGTGGTGGTCATGACTGCCCTTTGGTGGTGACGAATTCCGCCACGGGCCGGCGAGCGGTCCCGGTGCCGGGATGGCTGCGACTGAAGCGGATGATCATGTGGGCGTGTCCCGGCCGCTGGGTGAGGCGCTGCACCTTGCGGCGCAGGTCCTCGAACTCGAGCGGCTGGTTGAGGAACGACGCGCTGACGCCCTCTCGGGTCGCGGTCAGCAGGACACGTTCGAGCGCGCTGCCGGCGGTGACCTGGTCTGCGGGCTCGTCGAAGTCGGTGGACAGTACGGCGAGATCCGGGTTGGCCTCGAAGGTGCTCTGTCCGCGGGTCCGGTCGGTCGGCCGGGTGGCCATGTCCCGAACGGCCGCCGGGTAGCTGGTGGATCGTGGTCCGAGCGCCGAGCTCGGTACTCCTTCGGTGGTGCGCTCACCGCCGACCCAGTGGGCGCGTTCGGCGCGGCGGTGCCAGTCGCCGATCTCGCGCAGGTCGGTGTCGAGCACCAGGTCGAGCACGGCGTGGATCTCGGGCTCGCCGAGCCAGGTCAGCTCGGCGCCCTCGGCGTACGCCGCCTGCAGCAGACCGATGCGGATCTTCTCGGCCAACGGCGTGGGATCGGAGGGGCGACGGTCGGTGTGCCGGTGCGGAATCTGCTCGGCGAGGTTGCGAAGGTCGTCGTCCTGGGCGCTGGTGGGTTCGATGACGATGCGGGCCAGCAGGTCGGGTTCTTCCGGGTACGGCGCGAGGCCGTACCAGGTGCCGTACCCGAGTGCGGCGGCCGCACAGCGCAGGTTGAAGGTGGCGGCGCCGGCCGCGATCCGCATCGCCCGGCCGGTGGGGTCCTCGGCGGGCAGGGTGGGTGAGCCGTCGAGGAAGAGGTCGATGACGTGACCGTTCACTTCGAACCGCCACGGCTGGGTGTTGTGCATGCTGGGCGCGGCGATGGCCGCTGCGAGCATGCTGTCGACGTGCTCCGCCGGCAAGTGCTGGTCCGACATCGGTGGCTCCTCCCACTGGTGATACTTCAGCTTCACGCCGGGGAGGAGGGTGGCGCTGCGGGCAAGAGTCCCGACTCGGGAGGCCGTTCGGCAGTCGGTCAGTCGCCGATCGGCGCCCTGAACTCCACCACGGTGCCGTGCGGCTCGTTGCCGGTGAGCCGGACGCTGCCGCCGAGGGCCTCGGCGCGCTCGGCGAGGTTGTGCAGCCCGCTTCTGCGATCGCTGGCCCCGATGCCGACGCCGTCGTCGGAGATCCGGGCCGTCACCTCCCCCGAGCCGACGGACACCTCGACGGTGGCCTGGGATGCCTGGGCGTGGCGGACGACGTTGGACAACGTCTCCCGGACGGTGGCGAGGATCTGCGGGCGGACGAGATCCGGTACGACGGTGTCGATCGGGCCGGTGCAGATCAGCTGAGGCCGGAATCCGAGTGGTTCGGTGTACTCCGCGACCAGCGCCTGGAGGTCGCCGCGCAACGAACTGGAGCCAGGTGCCTGCTGGAGCTGGAAGATCGCGGCACGAAGGTCGTGGATGGTCGTGTCGATGTCGTCGACCGCCCGGCTCAGTCGTTCCTGATGTTCGGGGCGGGCGAGCCGGTGCATGCCCTGCAGTTGCAGGCCGGTGGCGAAGAGTCGCTGGATCACCAGGTCGTGCAGGTCTCTGGCGATCCGGTCGCGGTCCTCCAGCACGGCGAGCATGTCGCGGTCGTGCTGTGCCTGAGCACGTTCCAGGGCCAGCGTGGCCTGGCCGGCGAACAGGCGGACCAGGTCCGCACCGTCGGAGATCCGGGTGTTCGAGCCCTGTTCCGAGGCCACCACGAGGACTCCGCCGGTGACGGTGCTGCCGGCCGGTAGCGGCGAGATCGTCGTACGGCCGAGACTCGACCCCTCCGGGAAGTCGGTCAGTCCGCCGGCGTCCTTCAGGAACTGAGCCAGGTCCTCGATCACCACCTGCTCGGATCTGGTGCTCGCGAGGCCGAGCACAGGCAGGTCGGCCGGGACACGGCGGCCGAGAAATTGGTGGAACTCCGGTGGTCCGTCGACGGCACGCACGACCAGGTCCGCGTCCTCGGCGAGCAGGACGGCGGCGACGTGTGCGGTGGAGACCTCGCGGGATCGCTGCACAATCAGCTGGAGTGCCTGGTCGGGATCGAACTCGCCGAGCATGAGCTGGGTGATCTCGGCGGTGACTTCGTGCCAGCGCCGGCGCTGCTCGGTGTCGGCGTACAGCCGGGCGTTGTCGATCACCACACCGGCGGCCGCGGCCAAGGCGGTGACCGTGCGTTCGTCGTCCTCGGTGAAGTCGGCGCCGCCGGTCTTCTCGGTCAGGTACAGGTTGCCGAAGGCGTGCTCGCGGGTCTGGATCGGGACGCCGAGGAAGCTCTTCATCGGCGGGTGGTTCGCCGGGAAGCCGTAGGACTTGGGGTGTTCGGCGAGATCCTGTATGCGCAGCGGCTCGGGGTGCTCGATCAGCAGACCCAGGATGCCGTGACCCTCCGGGTACGGGCCGATCGCGGCGATCTCCTCGTCGGTCACGCCATGCGTGATGAAGCGAACCAGCCGCTTGCCGTCGGGGCCGACCACACCGAGAGCGCCGTACCGGGCGCCGGCCAGTTCACAGGCCGCGGTGACGATCCGGTCCAGGGTGCTGTTCAAGTCGAGGTCCGCGCCGATGCCGACGACCGCGTCGAGCAACGCGCGCAGCCGTTCCTGGGTGTCCATGATCTCGTCGACGCGACCGAGCAACTCCTGCAGGAGGGCGTCAAGACGCACCCGGGACAGTCCTGCGAACTCCAGCGCCAACTCGTCCCAGCTCCCCCGCACCGCCCGCGAGTCATCAGCCACGGGCCCCACGATACGGACTGCCACGGTGGATGGAAACCGGCGTCCCGGGGGCCTATGCGCCTGCTCGCGGACGCTGGCCCCACGGGACGAGGCGTCGTCCGTGGAGAGATTCGATGCCCAGCCGGACCAGGTCCGGGTCGTCCATCGGCAGCCAGGAATGCAGCGGCAGGGCACCGCGGAGCGCCGCGGCCTCGTCCGCGGTCACGACGGACAAGTGGCCGATGGCTGTGACGGTCCAGCCGACATGGCGCTCGAGGTTCACGTCGTCGGCCTCGAAGGCGACCACGTCGCCGCGTTCAGCAGCCCGGAGCTTGTCACCCGGTCCGGTGCTGAACACGATCGTGTCGTCGTCCAGGACGAAGTTGACCAGCCGGACCGCCGGGAGGCCGCCGTAGGTGTAGACGAGGCGCCCGAGAGGGACGGATCCGAGCAGACGCAGACAGTCTGCCGGGCTGACGATCTCGAGCCGGGAATGATCGAATCCGCGCTGCTGCGTGGTCATCGTGGTCTCCTCACGATGGACTAGCCGCGCTTCGTCCGGGTGATCGAAGGCGGAACGCGGGTGGGAAGGGGGGTGTCCATGCGGACAACGGTCGCTCGCCGCGGGTCGTCGGAGTAGGGCCGAAAGTCCCGGACTCAGAGGATTCATCAAGTCCTGACGACGCTGAGCGTCTCGCGAGCGATCTGCCACTCTTCGTTCGTCGGGACGACGAGAACCGTGACCTCGCTGTCATCGGTGGAGATCCGGCGGGCTCCGGTCACCGGTGCGCCATTGAGATCGTGGTCGATGGCGATCCCGAGGCGTTCCAGATCGGACAGTGCCGCAGCCCGGACCTCCGCGGAGTGCTCACCCACACCGGCGGTGAAGACGACGGCATGGACTGTTCCCAGGACGGCGTAGTAGGCGCCGACGTACTTGCGGATCCGGTGGCAGTAGACGTCGAAGGCGAGACTGGCGTGCTCGTCACCCCGTGCGCGCAGTCGCGAGAGTTCGCGGAAGTCGTTCTCGCCGGCCAGCCCTTTCAGTCCCGATTCCGAGTTGAGCGCTCGGTCGATCTCGTCCACGGACATGCCCAGTTCCCGAGCCAGGTACGCCGGGATCGCGGGGTCCACATCGCCGGAACGGGTCCCCATCACGAGCCCCTCCAGCGGAGTCAGGCCCATCGAGGTGTCCACCGACCGGCCGCCTCGGACGGCCGAGGCCGAGCATCCGTTGCCGAGGTGCAGCACGATGACGTTCGTCTCGGCCGGATCGCGTCCGAGCAGCCGAGCGGTCTCGTGGGAGACGAACGCATGCGATGTGCCGTGGAAGCCGTAGCGGCGGATCCCGTGGTCCTCCAGCCAGGTCAACGGCACCGCATAGGTGTAGGCCTGCGGAGGCAGGGTTTGATGGAACGCGGTGTCGAAGACGGCGACCTGTGGCAAGTCGGGGAAGAGCCGGCGTGCTACTCGGATTCCCTCCAGGTTCGGGGGGTTGTGCAGCGGGGCGAGTGGTACCAGTTCGATGACTTCGGCGATCAGTGCGTCGTCGATCGGCGCCGAAGCGGAGAACCGGGAGCCTCCGTGGACGACGCGGTGGCCTACTGCCGCGATACCCAGGTCCGCGAGCGACGGCCCGTGGGAATCGAAGGCATCGATCGCCCCGCGCAGCGCATCCTCGTGAGTCGGGATCGACCG
>NZ_JBEZYF010000129.1:0-9144 GCF_040638415.1 Kribbella sp. NPDC026596
AAGAGTTCGACTGGGTGGGTGAGTTTGATGCGTTCGCGGATGCGGTCGGGGATTTCGTAGGCGTCGACGCTGACGGCGTCGTTGAGGTCGATGACTGGCTTGACGGTGTAGGGGCCGTAGCCAATGAGTTCGGCCAGCTGGGAGGCGAGTAGCGGGCCGATGGTTTCGGCGCGGAGTACGCCGGTGCCGGTGGCGAGGGTGTGGTCGGTGAGGTGAACGTAGATCTCGGTTTGCCCGGGTCGCAGCCGCCCACTCCGACGTCCCTCGCCAGCACTGGTGCCGCTGCGGGTGGTGGGGCAGACGCCCGCGCGGCCGGCGTCGGGGTCGCGACTGCCGTGGTGGCCGCCGTCATGGGGTTTCGGGCCGGTGTGGGCGTCGTGCTTGATCTGGGCTAGGCGGACGTGCAGGGCACGTGCGGCGTTGGTGTCCAGAGGTTCGCCGTCGTCGGGATCGAAGCAGAGGCCGGGGTCGAACGACTCGGTTGGCTCAGCAGATGGGATGTCGAGCGGGTCGGGAAGGTCGCACTCACTCGGGTGCGGTGCATCGCGGTCGGCCTCGTCGTTCGCGCCTGGATCTGTCCCTTCACCGCTTGTCCCGTCGTTGAGCAACTCATCATCGTCCGAGTCACCGACCCGGACGGCAGCGTGATCGCCGTCTGGCCCGCAGCGCGCGGCTCCGCCGGCTTGCGGAACATCGGGGTCGGCATTCGATGCGTCGCTCTGCCTGGCGTGATCGCTCGGGCGGCGGCGGAGGGTGGTGCGGTCCACGCCGGGAGCCTCCGCTTGGGCAACTTGGGGATTGTTGAGGAGGTGTTCTCTGGCCTGGGCTAGTAGCTCTTCGGTGTAGCGGGGGTCGGCGATGATGCCGACCGCTTCGGCGCGGCGGGTCTGCACCGAACGCGTGTCCCCGAAGATCTTCAGGGCGTCGGCGATGCCGGCGATGGTGGCGTCGTGGCGCAGGGCGTTGCCGGTGGCGGTGCGGATATAGATGGTCTTGGTGCCGTGGTCGTCGGAGCGGCCGAGGTATACGCCACGTTCGCGGGAGCGTTGTTCGGCTTTGGCTCGGGCAGCGGCGGGATCGGCGTGGGCCTGGGCAGCCTTGACGATGTTCTCCAGCCGCTGTGGTGTCACTGTGTCGACGCAGCGGGCGAGACGTTTGTCGATGGACGCGGCCGATTCCTCGCTCAGGCTCTCGCAGGCGGCGGCGATCTTGCAGGCGCGCCAGGGGGTGGCCGTGCCGTCCTGGACTTTGGCCCAGATGCGTGGAAAGCGATGCCGAAGCGCGAGCGCCCGGCCGATGTAGCCTGCGGCCGCGGCGCTCGAGATGCCGAGGACGAGACCGAACTCGGCGGGCGCAAACTCCGCGATCGCCGGACAGCCGTCGCCGCCGAGGACGATGCTGCGCTCACGGCCGTCGGCAGTGCGGCGGCGGGGTCGGCGGCCGTCGGGATGGTTGCGGTCGGCAAAGACCTGGGCATGTTCGAGGAGCCGTGCTTCGGCTCTGTTCGCCTCGGCACGGTGTTCGGCGGCCGACTCGAGCAGGTCGGCCGTCGACAACGTGGACAAATCTCTCTCGAACATGTGTTCGAGTCTAGCGTATGCTGCAATTCATGCCAACTCGACTATGGCGCAGAATCCTTTATCCACAAGGGGAAACGTTGCAGTCGAGCTGGCGAAGAAGTGGATATGTTGCAAGGTAAGACGATCGACCTGGAGGTCAGAATGCAGTACTACCTGAACGCAGCAGCGACGCCCTCGGGCGCTTCGGTGTTCACACGTGGCGACGCGCGCGGCGGTTCTCGGCGACGGCGGAAGTGATGACTGAAGAACCTTCGGTGGCCGCGGGCTGCGTTGCTGCTGTTGACGGGTGGCCTGGCCGAGTCGACGAGGTGGACGGAGCGCGGGCGACGCTCGTGCAACGCAGGCATCGTGATTCTCGCGCTCGGGGTCGCTCTGGTGCTGACTCCGCCGGACACGTACGGCGGGACGCCGCTGACGACTGCGGACAAGTCCCTCCGATGGTGCGCTGCCGGGCTTGCGATCGTCCTCGGCCTGGGTGAGCTGGTGTGGTGGTGGCAATCCTCGAGACTGCGCCGTTGGCCGCACGCCTGATTGCGGGGCCTATTCGTAGCGGAGGGCTTCGGTGGTGGGGAGGTGGGTGGCTAGGCGGGCGGGGAGGGTGGTGGCGAGGGCCACGACGAGGATGGTGGCGGGTGGGACCAGGGCCAGGGACCACCAGGGGGCGATGACTCGGTCTTCGGGACTGCCGCCGGCGATGGCGTAGACAGCGATGTAGAGGAGGATGCCGACGGGGATCGACAGGATGACTGCGATGGTGGCGAGGGTGACGTGGGCGCCGACGAGGCTTGTGGCGATCTGGCGGGGTGTGAGGCCGATGGACTTCAGCACGCCGTACTCGCGGACGCGTTCGCGGACCGACAAGAGGGCGACCGCGACGAGGGTCGTGACGGTGATGAGGAGGAGGACAGCGTCGAGGGTGTAGACGAGAACGGGAAGTTCGCGCGGGACATCGCTGACTTCGCCGGCGGCCTGGGCGGCGAGGTTCGATTGCATGGAGAGCGCGAAGACGACCGCGGCGCCAGTGACGACGATCGCGCCGGCCAGTCGGATGGCTCGGTGTCGCCGGGCGAGCAGGTCTTTGAGGCCTAGCGACAGTACGACCGGGAGCGCGACCCGGCTGATCAGGCGGCCGAGGCGGGACCGCGACGCGGGCGTCGGGGATCCGGATTGGATTGCTTGCAGGACGCTGGATCTCGTACTGCGCCGGGCCGCCGAGGCAGCGCTGCCGACCAGAACCAGCAGCACTGGGCAGCCGGCGACAACGAGATGCCAAGGGTTCACCGCAATGGTCGGCGATCCGACCATGGTCGCGACACTGGACGCAGCCAGACGGGGCGCGAGCAGAACCCCGGCCACGAAGCCGATCACCACAGCGACCAGACCGAGTACGGCGGACTCGAGCGCGAACACAGCAGTGATCTGCCGTGGCGTGACCCCGACGGCCTTCAGCAATCCGATCTCGCGGTGCTGTGCGCTCGCGCGCGCCGTGACCAGAATCGCCACCACCGAGAAGACCACCGCAAGCAACACGATCGTGTACGTCGTCAGGATGAGCTGAGCCGGAGCTGCGTCTTGGAGCGCGCTGTCACGCTGCTCCTGCCAGGTCTCAAAAGCTGCAGTGCTCGGCGGTACGACTCCAGCAGCGCGTGCGGTGAAGTCCGCTGCGGCAGCCGGATCTGTCAGTCGGACGGCCTCGGTCCAGCGCCAGCGCGCGCTGTCCGGCTGCACCCGCTCCAGCGTGGCCCGGGACACCCAAGCCAATCCGGGATTCCGCCGCGGGTAACGCGGTTGGCTGGGCGATACCGCCGTACCGACGATGGTCAGGTCAACCGGTCCGCCGGCCGCGGCGAGGCGCAGCGTCGTACCGACTCGGAGACCGAGCGCGTCAGCGAAGCTTCGCTCGAGCACGATGCCGTCTGCGGGTTGCGCGGAACCGATGATCGGCACCGGCCGGTTGACCTGCGGCGCGGAAGTCAGCCCGGCGAGCTGCAACTTATCGGTGCCGCCGGCAACGGGCGCGTTGGTGTTCGGGATAGCCGCATCACGTTCGGCGACTCCGGGGAGGCTTGCGATCTTGCCGGCGTCCGCGGCCGAGGCGACGTTCGCGAGGACATGTGCGCCGTTGGCTTCGGTAAAGGTCCGCTCCCACGGATCACGGGCGGTGGCGCCGACCTCCAGAGCGAGCACGATGGTCGCGGCCGCCGCGCTGCACAGCAGGACTGTCAGAGCACTCGCGAGCAACCGCGAACGCATCCCCGCGAAAGCGAGTCTCGCCAAAGTGACGGTCATGGTGGACCGCCGGCGTCGAAGGGAAGCGTGACCGGTCGGGCGGCCTGCAGTTCGGTGTCGTCGTTCACCAGCCCGTCGCGAAGGGTGATGACCCGGTCCGCCGCGGCGGCGACGCGCGAGTCGTGGGTCACCAGCAGCAGGGTCTGGCCCCGATCCCGGGCGGCACGGAGGAGCGCGAGTACCTCGCGGGCCGAGGCCGAGTCGAGATTTCCGGTCGGCTCGTCGCCGAGCAGGATGTCCGGCGTGTTCGCCAAGGCACGGGCGAGCGCGACCCGCTGTTGCTGGCCGCCGGACAGTTGCGAGGGCGCGGCGTCGTACTTGTCGCCGAGGCCGAGGTCATCGAGCAATCTGCCGGCGGTCTCCCGGGCGTCCGTCCGGCGCCGGCCGACCAGGAGGAGTGGCAGTTCGACGTTCTCGATAGCGGACAGTGTGGGGACCAGGTTGAAGAACTGGAACACGAACCCCACCTTTTGCCGGCGCATCCGCGCCAGCGCGGTCTCGCTCAGCTGGTCGATCCGCTCACCGCCGAGCCAGACCTCACCGGCCGTCGCGCGATCGAGCCCGGCCAGCAGATTGAGCAACGTCGACTTCCCGCATCCGCTCGGCCCCACGATCGCGACGAACTCACCCTTGCTGATCGTGAGGTCGATCCCGCGCACGGCGAGGACGTGCGTACCCCCGGTGTCGTATGTCTTCGCGAGCCTTCGTGTTTCGAGTACCGGTGTCATGCTGACTCCCGCTGCATCGGCAGCTTCTGCTCGATCAGATCGAGCCACTCCAGGTCGGCCTTCAGGTGCAGGATCGCCCCTTCGGCCAGCAGATCGGCGGCGGGCCGGCTGCCGTCGACCGACACGACCGCGTCGAGGTCGCGCAGGGACTGCAGGTACTCGCGCCTTTGCCCGGCGATCAGCGCCTTCGGCTCGGCCAGCCCGGCCGACGCGAGAATCACCAGTTTCATGAAGAACTCGTCCTTCAACCGTGTCCCCGGCACCGGCGCCTCGATCCACCCCGCCAGCGCCGTCCGGCCGGCCTCGGTCAGCTCGTACACCCGCTTGCGCCGGTTGTCGCCCTCGATGCTCTGACCGACCACGAGCCCGTCCCGCTCGAGCCGCGCCAGCGTCGAGTAGATCTGCCCGGCGTTCAGCGCCGGCAGCAACTCCCCGAACTCCTGCTCGAGCGTCTGCTTGATCTCGTACCCGTACCGGCTCTCGTCAGCCAGCAAGGCCAGGAAAAGTGACCGCATAGATAGCGAGAATATATACCCGCTACCTATTTGTCGAGAGCATCGCGGAGGGCGGCTCGGGTGGTGATGCCGAGCTTGGGGAAGATCCGGTAGAGGTGCCCGCTCACCGTGCGGGGTGAGAGGTAGAGCTGTGCGGCGATCTCCTTGTTCGTGAGCCCGGACGCGGCGAGGCCGGCGATCTGCAACTCCTGGGCGGTCAAGGTCTGCGCACCAGGAGCGGCAAAGGCGGAGGCTGAGGTGGGAGCCAGTCCAGCAGCCCGCAGTTCCTGCTCCGCTCGCGCGGTCCACGGATCCGCGCCGAGCGTCCGGAACGCGGTGAGAGCCGCCTGGAGCTGACCCTTGGCTCCAGTCACCACGCGGGTACGACGCAGCAGTTCGCCGTACGCAAGCCGTACGCGCGCAACCTCGAACGGCCACTGGTCGACGGTCGGAAGGCTCAGGGCCTGCTCGAAATGCGCGGGGTCCCCGGTCGCCATCCCCGCGGCCCCTGCGGTCAGGATGGCCAGCCTCGGCGAGAGGTCCGGCAACCTCGCTTCCTGCATGGCGCGGACATGGCGTTCGGCCTCGTCCCGCCGATCCGTGTGTACGGCGGCCTCGACGAGATCCATCGCGAGCCACAGGCTGTGCGGAACGTGTGAGGCGAGCGTGCCGGCGGGACTGACCATGATCGCGTGCTGATAGGCGCTCTCGAAGTCGCGGCGTCCGAGGTCGCCCAGGACGAGGGCATGGTGAGCGAAGACCCGTGCCGTGCCGACGCCTCGCGGACCTGCCCAGCCGATCATCTGTTCAGCCAGCGTCCGGCTGGTCTCGAACTCGCCTCTGACCGCCGCCAGCAACGCCTGGTGATAGCGGAAGTACCAGCCGAAGAATCTGCCACCACCCTCTTCGGTCAGGGACAGTCCTTCCGCGGCGAGTTCCGCGGCCTCGTCCCACCTGCCTCGGTGGAAGTCGTCCACGCAGAGGTCCATGAGTGCCACCAGGTGCCTTCTCGCCGGGCCACCCTCGCGACCGTGCAACACCGCCCGCCACAACGGCTCACGAAGCTCCGCGAGACGGTCGGCATACCACGCGGCCGCTGCGACCCTACGCATCAGCTGCGAGTCGTCGTGAACAGCCTGCAGCGCAGTCCGGAGACGAGGGACAGCGGCGACGCCCGTGCGGGCCGGGTCGGCCAACAGGTCCAACGTCAGCGTGAGGAACGGTGGGGGTTCGTGCGAGAGCCGCCCGAGTGCGGCGTACAGCGGCTTCCACAGCTCGCTGCGACCGCCGAAGAAGCAGATCAGTAGCAGCGTCGCGAATCCGTCGACGAGTTCCATCTCGTCGGCATCGCCGCGGTCCAAACTCCCCTCGATGGCGCTGACCATCATGCGGTGGGCGGTGTCGACCTGCGCGTCGCTGTCGAGCATCACCAACGTGGCGGCCGACGCGTAGTGCAGTGACGCGCTCGCCCGGCTGCCGGCTCGTCGGCTGCCTTCGAGCAGTTCCGCCGTACTCCGGACCTCGCCCATCGCCTCTGCGCCGATATAGGCCGCCGCGGCCAGCCGGCGGCCGCGCTCGGCAGGGCTGGGGCTCAGATCCGAAGCGCGCGTGAGCAGGGCGACCGCGGACGTGTAGTCGCCTCGCGCGACGACGATGTGAGCCGCCTGCTCCATGACCGCCGCGACCTGCTCGTCAGGCTCGACTGTGGCTTCGCCAAGATGCCATGCCAGGTGCTCGGGCTGGTTCACGAGGACTGTGGCCAGCCTGCGGTGCGCCGAGCGGCGTTCTGCCGCGGTCGTTGCCTCGACAACCGCCGACCGGATCAGCGGGTGCCGAAACTCCACCCGATGTGAGTGCTCGGTCACCAGTCGATCTCTCTCAGCGGGCGCCAGATCGTCGATCCGGTACGCCCCGCCGCCCGCGGCCTCCAGTACGCCGAGATCCCCGGTGCCCTCGAGAGCCGCTGTGAGCAACAGCGTCCTGGTTGCGTCGGGGAGGCTCGCAACCCGCGACACGAAGTGCCGCTGCAGGTTCTGCCCGAGTGGCAGTACGGCGGGTAGCGGTTCGGCGGCCGTCCGCTGCGACTGGCTCAATGTCCTGGGAAGCTCCAGCAGCGCGAGCGGAATGCCCTGCGCAGTGTCGAGGATCCGTGCCTTCACAGCGGCGTGGAGGTCGGGGAACCGTGCTGTCAGGAGTTGATTCGCGGCAGCGTCGTCCAGCGGCTTCAGCTCGTACTCCGGTAGTCCCGCCGGGTCGAAGAACCCTTGGTCCTCGCCCGTGCGGCTGGCGGCCAGCAGCCCGGCCCGACTGCCGGCGAGCCTCCTCGCGACGAAGCTCAAGACACCTGCACTGGCCCGATCGATCCAGGGAATGTCGTCGACGATGAGCAGGAGCGGGGATCGGGCCGCCACCCTCCGCAGGAGGACAGTCGCGGCGTTGGACACCAGCAGCCGGCCTGGAGGTGGGCCGTCTCCGAACCCGAGAGCGACCTCGAGCGCGCCACGCTGAGCGGGGTTCAGTTCGTCGAAGTCGAGCGGATACAACGCCTGGTTCAGCGCGGCGTAGCTGAGCCCACCTTCGAGCTCGGTCGCGCCGACACGCAAAACGGTCGTTCCCGACTCCCGCGCGTACCGTTCCGCGGCGTCGAGCAGCGTCGTTTTGCCGACACCGGGTCCGCCCGAAACCAGCACGGTTCCACCGTCGACGGCGGCCTCACGGACGAAGGCCCGGAGGAACTCGAGCTCCTCATGCCGTCCGACCAGCGCGGGGCGCATCACTGTCCTCCCGGTACCCGACTCGGTCATCTGACTCGATCGTACGAAGCGAGTCAGATGACTCATCCGCGCGGGCGCACCGATCCACGACTGTGGTCGTGCCGAACTCCCCACCTGAAAGGAAGGCATCGACCATGTCGCATCACCTCGACTCACCGCTGGCCCGTCAGGACGTCCGTCTCGACCTCACCGACCTGTACGCGTTCCGCGGCGAGACCGGCACCGTGCTGGCCATCAACCTGTGCCACTCGCTCGCCGGTGACATCCCGACGCCGGGCTACCACCCCGAGGGCAAGTACGAATTCAAGGTCGACCTCGACCACGACGGCGTCGAGGATCTCACGTACCGATTCGTGTTCGGAGAGCGCGACGAACTGGGCCGGCAGGGCCTGACCGTGCATCGGATCACCGCCGATCCATCGGACGCGGGCAGCGTTGTCGTGACGGGGGAGACGGAGGAGACGCTCGACGGAGAGGGTGGACTGCGCGTGTGGGCCGGCAAGGCCGGCGACCCGTTCTGGATCGAGCCCGACGTCCTGCACGCCGTCGGCCACGCCTTCCAGGACGGTACGACGGTCGACCTCGGGACGTGGACCCCGGACCAGGCGCAGAACCTGTTCGCCGGGCACACCGTGTACTCGATCGTCCTCGAGATTCCCGACGCGGAACTGCTCGATCCCGCACACACGACCCGTCCGATCGACGTGTGGGCGGTCGCGAGCCTGGCCACGGACGCCGGCGGCTGGCGCTCGATCAACCGGATTGGACTCCCGATGATCCACCCGCTGTTCACGCAGTTCAACGAGAAGCTCGGCGACGACCTCAACGACGGCCGGCCCGCCGACGACCTCGACACCTACGGGAAGCTGCTGACCCACGAGATCGCCGGCGTCGTCCGCGCGTACGGCACGGCTGCCGACCCGGAGGCCTACGCGGCGGCCGTCGTACGGCGGTTCCTGCCCAACATGCTGCCGTACGTCGTCGGTACGCCGGCCAGCTTCGGCTTCAACGCCTGGAACGGCCGGTCGCTGACCGATAACGCACCCAACGTGATGTTCTCGATCGCGGCCAACACACCGGTCTCGCTCGGGATCGGCAAGGAGTCCGTGGCGTCGAAGCCCAGGGACACCTTCCCGTACGTGCCGGCGGCGAGCTGACCATGAACGTCAGGGGGCGCAGCATCCGTCCGGTGACCGTGACAGTGGCCATGGCGGCCTTCATCCTGCTGTTGCATGTGGTCGGTTGGGGAGTCCTCGTCGGTCTGGTCGCGCCGAGGCAC
>NZ_JBEZYF010000130.1:0-8810 GCF_040638415.1 Kribbella sp. NPDC026596
CTACGGGTTCGCCCTGTCCGAAGCATCCCTGCCGATCAACGGACCGGACACCATCCCCGAGGTCGCCGGGCAGATGATGGCGCGGTACGCCGCCGGAGAGTATCCGCACCTCGTCGAGTTCTCCGTCGAGCACGTCATGAAACCCGGCTACGACTATGGCGAGGAGTTCGAGTTCGGGCTCGGCATCGTCCTGGACGGTCTCGCGAGATCGCTCACCAGCGATTAGTTGCCCCCAGCCCGAACCCGCGTCGGCTCTCGACTCGAGGCTCACCAAGGTCGAGCGATCAAGAAATCCTTATTTCAAAGGCGATCGCGGCTGTGCAACGCACATCACTCGATCGCGTGTCCAAGGGATCGAGGACAACGGCCCGGCCGCGCGGATCTCGCAGGACGGGTGTCATGGTGCTCAGCCAGTCGCCCAGTGCCAGGTTGAGGACGGTCAGCGTGGGAAAGATCGCGAGCCAGATCATGAGCGCCAGTTGGTGCTTGGTCGGCGGCCCGGCCGGGGCGCGGGTCGAGGTCTTGGTGGGTGCAGGGTCTCGACAACACGGGTCCGCGCCGCTGAGCGAACCGTGGGTCAGACGAGTAGCGCGATGCCTGCGGCGATGAGCCACACAGACCAGGCGATGTAGGTGATCGGCGTGAGGGTGGCCGCGAGCTTCCAGCCATGGCGCTCGGCAGGTCCCACGAACTCCAGGGAGCACAGTACGAGGACGGCGCCGATGACGATCGCGGGGATCCCGAGCCAGTTCGGGGCGAGGGTGGTCTGGGTGAACGCGATGCCGGTCAGGATTGTCCAGGCGCCGGTGAGCAGATAGCCGAGGTGCTCGCCGACGGCGACGCCCAGGTAGCGGTTGAAGCTCTGGAAGACGACGTCGATCGCTTCGCGTCGGGCGGGGCTTGAGTCCGGGTCGGCGTCGACGCGGGCGAGGTAGGGCACGAGGAACGGCCAGCGGATGAGGCCGAGGAGTTGCACGAGCGCAGCAAGAGTGCCGAGGGTGGCGCCGACAACCCGCAGCGTGTCGCCGGCGCCGTCGAGCGCGACCGCGACGACGACTGCGAGGGGCGCGAGGGCGGCGGCGGTCAGGGCGAACGTCCACCACCACAGCAGCAGCATCGTGCCACCTTCGCGAAACCGGGCGAGAACCTCGTGGGTGGGACGGCGCAGGATGTCGGGGTAGTCGAAGGTGGCGGCCAGTGCGCCGAAGGCGACGTTGAACGCCACCGGAAGCGCGAGTAGCAGGCCACCTGCAACGGTGACGGTGCTCATCGGCGCGCGGCCGCGAAGACGATGTGCCGAGGCGTAGTCATGCCTTCGCCACGTGGGGTGCGGCCGCCGACGTCGGGTCGGTGGTGCCGCGGTGGGGCAGGAGATAGTGGAGCAGGACTCCGGATAGTGCGGAGAAGGTCACCGCGCCATAGGCGCCGAAGATCGTGAACTGGTTGTCGACACTGATCCCGCCCAGGGTGGTGACGGTCCAGCCCAGCGCCCACAGGACGGGCATCGCGGCGGCCCAGGCCCAGCGCAGGTGGATCTGTCGTGGCAGAGCCAGGGTCTGCGCCACACCGAGGACAACGCCGGTGAGGGCACCCATCACAGCGAGTTCGCCCAGTGAGGTGCCGTATCCGACGGCGGAGGCGCCGAGGAGAAGACCGCCACCCATGCCGATGCCGGTGGCCGGGATCCACAGGCGCGGATCGAGGCGCCGGCCGCTCACCAGCGCCTGCCCGGCACCGAGGACGAGCCCGGCGACCAAGCCGCCCAGCAATGCAGCAATCGGCCCGTCGACCCGGCCACCCACCGCCGTGCCGGCCAGGCCAGCGAGGGGAAAGAAGAGGAATCCTGCGGTCCACACCAGCCAGGACCGAAGGAAGGCTGGCGATGCTGCGGAACGGGTCATGGTGCTCAACTCCTGGAGGCCGACATTCGCCGGCCGGGTTGTGATGAGAGAACTCGGAACAGGGCTTAAACTCTGTACTGTGTACAAATAGTGTACGCTGTCCAAAATGATGTCAAGAGATGAGGCCAGGCCAATGTCAGAACCAGCCAAGCGCGGTCGACGCGGACCGCGGCGAGCCCTGACCGAGGAGCAGATCCTCGACGCCGCACTGACCCTGCTCGACGACGGCGGGACGGGCGCAGCCTCCGTGCGGGGCATCGCTGCGAAGGTGGGCGTGGCCCCGAACGGCGTGTACACCTACTTCCCGGACAAGGCCGCCGTAGTGAAGGCGCTCGTCGAGCGCTTGCTCGGCGAGGTCGACCACGGCATCTTCACCGACCGCGACCAACCCTGGCGGCAGCGCGTGGAGTCCCTTGCCCTGGATCTGAGAACACGACTCTCGGCACACCCCGGCGTAGTTCCGCTGATGATCGGCGGCCCCATGGACGGACCCAACGCCCTTGCCCTGAACGAACGACTCCTCGAGCTCCTCGCCGACGCCGGACTCCAATCCGCCGACGCCGCGCGCGCCGCCTACCTGCTGATCACCTACGTGTTCGGCTCGATCGCCCTCGAAGTCGCCGACCTGCACCAGCCCGGACCGCTACCGCCAGAGTCGGAACGGATCGATACGCGACTCCGCGCCTTCTCCGCGACACCCCCCGAGCACTACCCCCGTACAGCCGCCGCAGCCGGCGAGCTCGCCGGCTACATCTCCACCGAGCAGTACCTGTGGGGACTTCGCCGGGTGCTCGACGGGATCACCACAGGCGCCGCCGATGCCCCGGAGATGCTGGCAAGTAACGAGTGAGACCAGCTGCCGATACATGGTTTTCTGCCGCTCAGGTCAACCGGCGACTCTGCCGCCGACCCGGCAACTGCCTGTTCCCGTGCCGGGTCGGCCGACCCACACCTAGTGTCTTGAGTCGTTAATTCGCGTGCAGTATGCGGCGAGGGTGTCGAGGATCTGGTCGGCGGTCTTGGTCCAGACGAAGGGTTTGGGGTCGGCGTTCCATTCGTTGATCCAGCCGCGGACGTCGGCTTCGAGTTCGGTGATGCTGCGGTGGGCGGAGCGGCGGAGTTTGCGGTTGGTGAGTTCGGCGAACCAGCGCTCCACCAGGTTCAGCCACGAACTGCTGGTCGGGGTGAAGTGCAGGTGGAATCGCGGGTGGCGGATCAGCCATTCCTTCACCTTGGGGGTCTTGTGGGTGGCGTAGTTGTCCAGCACCAGGTGCAGGTCGAGGTCGTTGGGGACGGCGGCATCGATCAGTTTCAGGAAGCGCAGGAACTCCTGATGACGGTGCCGGCGGTAGTGCTGGGCGATCACCGACCCGCTGGACAGGTCGAGGGCGGCGAACAGGCTGGTGGTGCCGTGCCGGACGTAGTCGTGGGTCATCCGCGCCGGTGTCGTTGGCATGATCGGCAAGATCGGCGCCGTGCGGTCGATCGCCTGCATCTGGGACTTCTCGTCCACCGCGAGCACCAGTGCGTTCTCCGGTGGGCTCATGTACAGCCCGACGACGTCGCGGACCTTGTCGACGAACAACGGATCGGTCGACAGCTTCCAGGTCTCGATCGCGTGCGGCTTCAGCCCGAACGCCCGCCAGATCCGCGACACCGCACTCTGCGACATGCCGGTGCTCGTAGCCATCGACCGGGTCGACCAGTGCGTGTCCTCACCAGGCGTGGACTCCAGCGTCTTGGTGATCACCTGCTCGATCTGATCGTCGGTGATCGTCCGCGGCCGCCCCGGACGCGGCTCGTCCGACAACCCATCCAACCGGTCGGCCTGGAACCGCGAGCGCCACTTCGACACGGTGCCCCGCGTGATCTCCAGCCTCTGCGCCACCTCGGCGATCGTGTCGCCGTCAGCGCAACGCAATACGATCCGGGCCCGCAACGCCAACGCCTGCGCCGTTTTCCGCCGCCGCGCCCACCCGGCCAGGACCGACCGCTCCTCGTCGGACAACACCACCGGCTCAAGTCTCGGACTCGCCACCGACGCAGCCTACCAAGTAGTCGCGAACTAATGACTCACGACACTAGGCAGCGGGACCTCGTACACGGTTGCGCCGCGTATCGCAGAGAGGCCTTCCAGCCAGGATCATCGAGTGCAAGTGAATGGACACGCTCTTACGGCTGCGCTCCGGTTCACCTGACCGGCGGTGATGCGCTCCGGACTGAGGAGACGACGTCGAGGATCGCTCGGGCGGTGGCTGCCGCGTGTCCTTGGTCCGAGATCAGCGAATCGTGGGTGGCGCCATCGATGACGCGGTGCACGCTGTTGGTCGACAAAGTGGCCATTTCTTTCTGATTCGCTTGCCAGGTGGCATCACTTCCGCTGCCGGCTGTCAGGACGGCCAAGGGCTTGTCGGCGAAGTCACTGAGAGATGCAGCTTGCTCCACCGAGGCGCTCGCCTGGGCGTACTCGTCGATCGTGCTGCGGAGATTGTTTGCGGTCGCGGCGCTGGCGCGTGCCTCGTCCCGGGACCGTGGCGGCAGGCTGCCGTGTTCGAGCTGGCCGTACAGGCGGCCCAGGCCAAGTCGAGCCGAGGTCGAAACCAGTGCGGAGACACGGCCCACGACGTCGTAGGAGTCTGGATCGACGAACGATGCTGTCCCTGGTTTCGCCGCCGATTTCGGTGCGGTGGAGTCGACCAGCACCAGTCCGGCGACCTCTTCGGGGTAGCGGGCGGCGAAGGTGCGTACGTAGAGGCCGCCGAAGGAGTGGCCCGCGAGCACATAGGGTCCGGGAACGTGTCCGCGTTGCAGCAGCGTGTGCAGGTCAGTCGCTATCTGCGTGGCGTCCTGGGCGGTGTCAGCGGGCTCGCTGCATCCGCGACCTGCACGGTCGTAGACGCAGACCCGGGTGTCGCGGGCGACGGCCGGCGCAATCCACCCGAGATTCGACGACATCTCCCCTCCGCCCGGTTCGAGCACGACCGTGGGATTGCCTGAGCCGGTGCAGTTGAGGTGCAGGCTGTGTCCGCCGACGTCGATCAGCTGACCGGGCATCGGGTAGGCCTTGGCATCCGCAGCTTCACGCAGGGTCTCGTAGCCGCTCCCGATTGAGGCAAGGGCCAACATCGCCATCACCGGGTAGAGCAGCCAGCGTCTGCTCCGGCTGCGAAGCTGTCGATGGACGCGGACGATCATCCAGATCACCAACGCCAACATGCCGGGTGGCCACACCCAGGTGAGCACTTCGTGCACCGAGGAGCCGAACGCCACCAGGAGAAGTCCGCCCAGGCCCATGAATAGTGCCGGAGCTGCGGCCCAGCGCTGTGGCTGATCGGTGAACCGCACCGAGAGCACGGCCAATACTGCCCAGCCCAATGCGAATCCGCACAGGACTGCGCCCGTGATGTCGTTCTCTTCGGCGGGGATGAAGGGGGCGGCGACCAGGAGTACAGCAGCGATGAGTCCGGTGGCCAACGAGCCGGCCACGATCCGACCAATGTTGGCGCTCGGCCCAGGATGAGGGCGGCCCAGTGAGTCGTTCGAGGCAGTCGGCGGGGTGGGCGACGAAGGCGCAGCGGGCGGTGGCACCTGGCGAGGCGGGTGGGTCTGTGTGGTCATGATGTCGGGGCTCCCTGGTCGTCGGAGGGTCAATGCGGTGCTGTCTCCACCGTCGTCGTCACGCCGGGGACTCGCACCGGTCAAATGACCGGGTTGCCGACGCTTGGGACGCGCCGGGCCTACGAGCCGAGGGTGCTGCGCGTGGGTTGGTTGTGCCGAACTGCGGGACGGGCCAGTCGCATCGTCCGCGGGGTGCGGCGACCCTGCTGCGGTCACGCGGCCTTACGCCGATCCGTGTTCGGCGGGACGGTCAGCTGAAATCGAGCTGAGCGAGCTCGCCGCGGGAGCTGACCCCCACCTTGGCGAAGACGTTCCGCAGGTGGAACGCCACAGTGCGCGGGGAGACCCAGCACTGGGCGGCGGCGTCCTTGTTCGACAGTCCGATGCTGACCAGTTGGGCGACCGTGCGCTCCATGGGCGTGAGCTGCAGGACGGTGGACGGGTCACGCTTGCGAGAGGTCTCGCCGGAGGCCCGCAGCTCCTGGCTGGCGCGGGCGAGCAACGGCTGCGCGCCCAGGTCGGTGAAGGTCTCCAACGCTGACCGCAGGTGCCTGCGTGCGTCGACGCGACGGTTGGTGCGACGCAGATATTCGCCATAGGCCAGCTGCGTCCGGGCCTGGTCGTACGGCCGTGCCGCGTGCCGGTAATGGCCTAGCGCATCCTCGAACGCCTGAGCCGCCTCATCGGTCTCCGCGGTGAGCGCCCGCCCAAAGGCCACGGCAGCCAATGCCCAGGGACGGTGTGTCGCGGCGGCGAACGGCGCGAGTTCGTCTACCCAGCCGAGCGCGACCGCGCGCTCGCCGGCGCGCGCCGCCGCCCCGATTCGGTCCACCGCGGCCATCCGTTGCAGAGCCGGCAGCCGCATCGCGCCCAAGTGGTGCAGTGCCGCCCCGGCATCGCCGTCGGCAGCGCTCCGCGTGCCCTTGGCCCAGCGCGTCAGGTCGTGCACCGGGTCGGTCAGAATCCCCAACGGGTGGGTCGTCACCACCGCTTCGAGTTGGCCGAGATGGTGGTCGTAGTCGTCGGTGCCAGCCAGGGCGGCGAGCAGGGTCAGCCACGCCAGCGGTGCGGCTGTCAGGCCGGGCTGGCCGACACTGCGCGCCAAGGTCAGCGCTTCGTCGACCGAGCCGCGGAGCGCAGCCCATCTGCCGGCGACCAATTGGGCGAACGCGAGCCGTTCCAGCCCGTAGATGACCGCCATGCCGGCACCGCTCTCGCGGGCGCTGGACGCCATCGTTGCGTAGAACCAGCGCGCTGCCTCGTCGTCGCCGAGGTTGAGGGCGGTGTTGCCGAGGTTCCCCAGCACGTCGAGGTCCTCGACCTGGCGTCCGGCTTGCAGGGCGCGCTCGAGCGTGGCCACTGCCTGCGCCCAGTCGCCGTCAGCCGAGGCGGTCAAGGCTCCCAGCAGCAGTTGCAGGCATCGTGTGCGAGGCGTGTCAGAGTCGGTCGCGGTCAGCAGACGAGTTCGGACGTCGTCGGCGATGGTGGCTCCGCTGTCCCCGCCGTAGGTGCGCGTCAGCGCGGCCGCCGCCGCCATCTCCAAGGCCCTGCCCGGGTCCAAGTCCGCGACGGTGCGCACCGCATGGACAAAGATGCGATGCGCGTCGCTCGCCGAACCCACATTGACCTCGATGCGGGCGCGCAGACGGTCGATGTCCGCTCGCAGTAGACCATCGGAAGTGAGCTCCCGCGCCGATCCAGACAGTGCCCGAGCGCTCACCGCCTGCCCCGACGCCCACGCGTTGCGGGCGGCCGCGAACAGGCGGGCCGCGCGCGCCGGCTCGTTGACCGTCAGGGCGGCGGCTCGCTCGCACGCGGCAGCCGCCGCGACGTATCCACCGCGCTTCTCAGCACGGATCCCCACCTGGCACAGAGCGTCGGCCAGCTCTCTGTCAGGCCCGTCCGCCGCGGCGGCACGATGCCACGTCGCCCGGTCCGGGTCACCGTCGCGCAGCGCGTCCGCCAGGGCCTGGTGCGCACGCCGCCGCTCGAAGCTGGTGGCCGCCTGGTACACCGCGGAGCGAACAAGAGGGTGCCGCACGGAGACGACGTCACCGGTGACGTTCAGCAGGCCGGACCGCTCGACGTCCGCCCACGCCCCGGCCGACACACCCAGCCGGCTCGCCGCTACCCGCACCGTGTCAACTCGGCCGGTGTTGTCGGCAGCAGCCACCAGCAACAACGTCTGCACCTCTTCACTCAACCGGCGGCAACGGTCGAGGAAGGCACGCTCCACGCTCGCAGTCAACGTCAGCTGCCGCGGCAGCGGCGCCGCTCCAGACAGCTGGGCGGCGATCAGAGTGGTGGGCAGCTCCAGCAACGCCAGCGGGTTCCCGCCGGTGTCGCGAACCAACCGGTCGGCGACCTGGCGGGGCAGCTCCCCGCTGGGCCGGTCCAGCAACTGACGGGCGGCTCCACTATCAAGCCCACCAAGCTCGAGCACAGGCAAACCCTGCGGTCTAAACGCTCCCGCATCCGCATCGCCATCGGGGTAGCGGGCAGCGAACACCATCACCACCGGGTCAGCATCCAGTTGACGGGCCGCAAACAACAACGCGTCCGCTGACGCGGCGTCGAGCCACTGTGCGTCGTCCACCACACACACGACGGGCCCGACCTCAGCTGCCGCGTCGGTCAGGACCGAGAGAGTCGCCATCCCGACCAGAAACGGTTCGGCCGATAGCCCATCTTCAAGCCCGAACGCCACCCGCAACGCAGCCGCCTGAGGAACCGGAAGCCGCTCGAAATCGACCACAGCACGCAGCAGCCGGTGGAGCGCAGTAAAGGGCAACGGCGACTCCGACTCCACACCGGCAGTGCGCAGCACGCGCGCCGCCTCAGCAGCCGATGCCGCCTGCTGGGCCCAGACGACGAGATCAAGCACCAGGGCAGACTTGCCGACCCCCGGCTCCCCCAGCACCACCAGCACCCCAGCACGTCCCGCCCGCGCCCGCACCACCAGCGCGGCAAGCTCGGCCCGCTCCCGGTCACGGCCGTACAGCACCCACCCACCCTACCGCCGCCAATGAGCGACTAGATGTACTCGGTCATGAGGCTGGTGACCGGAGTCAGCCTGACCGGCCGACGCTGGCCCGGCAGGGATCGGCAGGCCAACGCGGACGGCGACGATCGATTCTCAGCACGCGCCTGCCGGCTTGAGTCCTAGCGGACGAACAGTCGGCTGCTTACCGTCAGACTTGAGTTGGGTCAATCGGGTTAGTGCCTTGGGATCGGGTGATCCAGTGCGTCGAGGATCGCCTCTTGGTCGGGACTGAGGGCGGGTGGGATCGT
>NZ_JBEZYF010000131.1:0-8529 GCF_040638415.1 Kribbella sp. NPDC026596
CATCCAGCTGAGACCAGCGGCCCACAACCACCCAGCGACCCCGAATCTTCGCGGACCACGGTGCGCCCCGAAGGTGGCGCCGGCCTGCTCAACTGTGAAGAGCCAGTTTGTGGAACGGCCGCGCACCCCCGCAACGATAGGTTTGGGGCTATGCGTGATGTTCGGGTGGTTTATCGGAAGTTCGACGAGAAGCTGCACTGGCATCAGTGGATGCGGTATCTCGGGGAGGACGAGTTCGGGGTGTGGCTGGGCGCGCCGGCGAACTCGGTGTCGCAGCGCGGGGACGAGCCGGTGGTGACGCAGGAGCAGGCTCATGTGCAGTTGTTCCCGCGGGACCAGTGGTTCACGGCGATCTTCAACGACGAGCCGCGGTCGACGGAGATCTACTGCGACATCACCACGCCGGTGGAGTTCTCCGAGGACGTGGTCACGATGATCGATCTCGATCTGGACGTGATCAAGAAGCGGGACGGGACGGTGCTCGTCGACGACGAGGACGAGTTCGCCGAGCATCAGGTCAAGTACGGGTATCCGGCCGACGTGATCGCGACGGCGCAGGAGACCTGTGACCGGCTGGTCGGCGCGGTCGCGACGGAGGAGCCGTTTCTGTCCGTCTACAAGACTTATCTCGACAGGGTTCGATAGCTCAGCGTCGCGTTCTTCAGGAGCATCGCGCCGGGGAGCGGGCCGCGTTGGCCGGCGAACATGTCCGCGACCGGGGTGACGGTGAGGTAGAGGTTCTGCCCGGCGGGTACGTCGACGGCGATCGCAGGGAGTTCGACCGTGCGTTGGACACCCTTGGCGACGCGCTTCTCCCGAAGCGGCATCGTGTTGTTCTGTACGACCTTGGCGGTCAGCGGGTTGGTACCGACGCTGAGCGCGAAGAAGGCGCCCGAGTCCGGGACCAGCGTGTAGACCTTGCCTGAGATCCGTGGTGTTCCAGCGACGGTCAGCGGCCCGGCCGCGATCTTCAGGTTGAGCGGTAAGCCGGCGCCCGTCGGGGTGAGGATCCTGCCGAGTGCGATCCGCTGGTTCGGCGCCAGATTCCGTTGTGTCAGGCAACGACCATCCGCGGTCGACAGGTGATAGACGCCGAAGCCGGACAGTCCGGTCGCCTTGCCGAGCAGGTTCGCAGTCATGAAGCGCACCGCGAGGTCCGAGAAGTTCGGCGACCCCAGTGCGATCGAGCACGGATCACCAGCGGTCGCGAAGCCAGGAGGTACGACGCTCGGCAGCGTATGACCACCGTTGTACCCGACGAAAATCGATCGCGCCCGGGCCTGCGGAGTCAGCGCGCGATCGAAGTTCGCCAGGCCCTGGTTGAGGTTGAACAGGTTGTCCGAAATCCCCTGACCGAACAGCACCGGAAGATGCTGCGGGACCGTGGGCCGACTGGTACCCGCCGCCGTACGACCCGCCGATCGCACCAATCAGCGGATCACCCGGCGACTGCTTCGTCACCCAGTCGAGGCCGGCGACCAGGTCGACGAGCTTGACCACGTCGCGGCCCTCGTAGTCCGGGTTCATCACATGGGCGACGCCCATACTCTCGCCGAAGCTGCGCTGGTCGAAACTCAGTACGCCGAATCCCGCGTCGAGCCAGGCCTTGAACGCGCCCGGGTCCTTGGTCCGGCTGCCACCCCAGCCATGACTGTGGAAGACAGTGCAACAGTCACCCCCAGTGATCGACGAATTCCGCTCCGCACACGCTAGAGGACCACGCCCGCACTGACCAGATCCCGGCTGCGCTCACGGCGAACCGAGGGCACCAAACCGCGCCGACGCTGCGACACTGTGCCTCGTGCATATCGCGATCGAGGTCGTAGCCCTCGTCGCCGTGGTCGCGGCCGGGGCCGCGCTGGCCCGGCGACTCGGGATCTCGGCTCCCCTGCTGCTGGTGGTCATCGGGATCGCCGCGTCGTACCTGCCGTTCGTGCCCCGGGTCGAACTCGAGCCCGAGGTTGTCCTGGTCGGCTTCCTGCCGCCGCTGCTGTACTCGGCGGCGATCAAGACCAGCTGGGTCGACTTCTCCAAGCACCGCCGGTCCATCGGCTTCCTCTCGGTCGGCCTGGTCGTGTTCACCGCCTTCGGCGTCGGCGTGGTCGCCTGGTGGCTGCTCGGCGTGGTCGCGGAAGCCCAGGGCCACGAGCCGCTCCCGTTCTGGGCCGCGTTCGCGATCGGCGCCGTCGTCGCGCCACCCGACGCGGTGGCCGCGACCGCGATCGCCAAGCGGGTCGGACTCCCCCGCCGGATCGTCACGATCCTCGAGGGCGAGAGTCTGGTCAACGACGCCACGGCCCTGGTCTGTCTCCGTACGGCGCTCGCGGCCGCAGTGGTCGCGCCGACCGTGCTGCACGTCGGGCTGGACTTCCTTCGGGCGGCCGGTGGAGGTGTCGCGATCGGCCTGATCGTGGCGATCGTGCTGGCCAAGATCCGCCGCCGGTTCACTGACCCGGTGCTCGACACCACGCTCAGCCTGACCGCGCCGTTCATCGCCTACATCGCGGCGGAGAACCACTACATCCACGCGTCCGGCGTACTGGCTGTGGTCGTGACCGGTCTGGTGCTCGGGCACAAGGCGCCGATCATCCAGTCGGCCAAGTCGCGGATGTCGGAGCGGACCAACTGGCGGACGTTCCAGTTCCTGCTCGAGAACACGGTCTTCCTGCTGATCGGCCTGCAGACCCGGTGGATCCTCGACGACGTGGCGGAGAGCCCGCTGCCGGCCTGGCTGATCGCGGCGTCGACGATCGCGGTGTTCGCCGCCGTCGTCCTGCTCCGACCGATCTGGCTCATTCCGACCACGCTGCTGTCCCGGCGGGTCCTCGGTCCGTCCCGGCCGGGGCCGGTGTCATGGCAGGCCCTGGTCGTGGTGTCGTGGGCCGGGATGCGCGGCGTGGTCACGCTGGCCGCGGTCTTCACGCTCCCTGAAAGCACCCCGGATCGCGAAGTGCTCGTGTTCATCGCGCTGGCCGTGACCGCGGGCACGTTGCTGCTGCAGGGCTCGACGCTGCCCTGGCTCGTACGCTGGCTGCGCCTGCCCGGACCGGATCCGGCGGAGGATGCGCTGCAGGAGGCCGCCGTACTGCAAGGTGCGCATCGCGCGGCGGAGGACAAACTCCAGGAGATCGTCTCGCCCGACGACCCGCCCGAGGTGGTCAACCTGCTCCGGCAGCGCGGCGAGGCCCGGGCGCAGGCCGCGTGGGAGCGCCTCGGCCGGCCGGAGAGCGAGTACGAGACGCCGAGCGAGGCCTATCGCCGGTTGCGGATCGCGATGCTGGAGGCTGAGCGCGAGCACATCCTCAAGGTTCGCGACGCCGGCCTGGTCGCCGACGAGGTGCTGCAGCGGGCGCAGATCGCGCTCGACATCGAGGAGTCGATCCTGGATCGGGACGAGGACGACGACGTCGGCGGGCGGTCGGAGGACCTGCGGATCAAGATGCTTCCGGGCGGCGCCTGCGACCACCTCGAGCAGGCACCGATCGTGGTCGCGCCGAACACGCCCGACGGCTGCGAGGAGTGCCTGGCCGACGGCGGCACCTGGGTCCACCTGCGGCTCTGCCTCGGCTGCGGGCATGTCGGCTGCTGTGACTCCTCGGTGATGAAGCACGCCAGCAAGCACTACGACGAGACCCAGCACCCGGTCATGCGCAGCTTCGAACCCGGCGAGAATTGGCGCTGGTGCTTCGTAGACGAGAAGCTGGGCTGATGGCGGACTGTCTCTTCTGCTCCATCATCGCCGGTACGACGCCGGCGCAGATCGTGCTGGACACCCCGGAGGTCGTCGGGTTCCTCGACGTACGGCCGGTGTTCAAAGGGCACACGCTGATCGTGCCGCGCGAGCATGTGCCGACCCTGATCGAACTGCCGGACGAGCTGATGGTCCCACTGTTCGGCGCCGCACGATCCTTGGCGTCGGCTGTCCGCACCGCACTTGACGCCCAAGGATCATTCGTTGCCGTGAACAACGTCGTGTCACAGTCCGTCCCCCACCTCCATGTGCACGTGGTGCCACGGACGAAGGGGGACGGACTGCGCGGCTTCTTCTGGCCCCGAACCAAGTACGCCGACGACGCCGAAGCCGCCGAGTACGCCGGCAAACTACGAGCCGCCCTCGCCGGTTAAGGGCGCGCTGTCTCCCAGGCGACTGTGTCGACTGGGGCGGTGGTGAGAGTGCGGGCGGCTGTTGGTGGGTTGTCGGTGGTTAGGTTGAGGCCGGGGTTGCGGTCTTCGATGGTGAAGGAGGCTCGGGTGAATACTTCGGCGTCCTTGGTTTGGACTGCGCGGACGGTGCGGAAGTCCGCGACCATCGACTCGCGGGTGATGGTGGTGTTCACGTAGCCGCGGAGGTTGTTCTGGAAGCGGAGGTGCGGGTTCCAGGTCAGCCACGGGTGCGCGGTGGTGCCGGAGTCGGCGCCGTCGCCGCCGGTCGTGATCGACGAGCAGACCAGCTCCGATCCGACCGGCGCTGACGTCGGGTCGTCGTAGTTCAGCTTCAGGTCCGAGGCCCAGTGGGCGTGCACGTCACCGGTGAGTACGACGGCGTTCCGCACCCGCGCATCCACCCACCCGCGGGTGATCCGGTCGCGGGAGGCGACGTACCCGTCCCAGGAATCCATCGAGGTCACCTTCAGCGGGCCCGCGTTGTTGTCGCGCTGGGCGAAGAAGACCTGCTGGCCGAGGATGTCCCAGCGCGCCTCGGACCGGCGGAACCCGTCGAGCAGCCATTTCTCCTGCCGTGCGCCGGTGATGGACCGCTTCGGGTCGACCGCGGCGGGGCAGTCCTTGTATCCGTCACCGCAGCCCTGATCATCGCGGTACTGCCGGGTGTCGAGCATGTGGAACGTTGCCAGCTCACCCCACTTCACCCGCCGGAAGAGCTGCATGTCGATGCCGCGCGGCTTCGACGACGCGCGCAGCGGCATGTTCTCGTAGTACGCCTGGAACGCGGCGGCCCGGCGCGCGAGGAACCCGTCCTCGGGCTTCTCCGGCACCTCGTCGGCCCAGTTGTTGTCGAGCTCGTGGTCGTCCCACACGACCAGCCACGGCGCGACCGCGTGCGCCGCCTGCAGGTCCAGATCGCTCTTGTACTGCGCGTGCCGCTGCCGGTAGGACGCCAGGTCGGTGGTCTCCGGCCCGTCGTGATCACGGACGTTCCCGCCGGGCGCAACGTACGTGTTCTTGGTGTACTCGTACTGGTAGTCGCCCAGATGAAGCACGAGATCCGGGTGATCCTGCGCCAGCCGCCGGTACGCCGTGAACCAGCCGTGCTCGAACTGCGAGCAGGACACGAACGACATCGCCAGCTCCCGCGGCATGGAGCCACGGGCCGGCGCGGTCAGAGTCCGGCCAGTGCGGGACACGAAGCCCACGGCGCGGAAACGGTAGTAGTACTCACGGCCCGCATGAAGGCCCTGCACAGTGACATGTACGGCGTGCGCGTGCTCCGGACGAGCAACAGCGACGCCGGCCTTCACTACGTGGTGGAAGCGCTCATCGGTCGCGACCTGCCACTGCACGGCGTACGCACGGCTTGGCATGCCACCGAGGCCGTCGGCGGCGATCGGGTCGACGGCGAGACGGGTCCACAGGACGAAGCCGTCCGGCCAAGGGTCACCGCTGGCGACGCCCAGCGTGAACGGGTCTTGCCGGACCGGCGTCGCGGCCGCGGTCGTCGGGGTGGTCAGAGTCGAGGTCAGGCCGGCCACAGCCGCAGTGGAAGCCAGACCGGCTTTCAGGACGGATCTACGGGAGGTCTCCATGCGCCGACGGTTCCCGGTCACGGTGTGCGGCGGCTGTCGTGCAGATGGCCAGCGGGTGACTATGTCTGCCGATCGAAGCTGCGATCGAGCCGTTTCTCCAAGCGGGCCAGGGCTTTCTCGGCCGCGACCCGGACGGTGAGCTCCGGGTCGTCGAGGAGTTGCTGGAGGGCTTCGGCGTGCTCGGCCTCGCCGGCGGCACCGACCGCGCGGGCGGCCGTCGAGCGGACTCTTGGCAGCTCGTGCTCGAGGTCGGGTAGCAAAGCGTCGACGAGCTGACCCAGCTCTCGCTGCGCGGTCAGCCGGGCGACATGCTCGCGCACGCGCCACGCTGGATCCCGCGCGGCGACCTGCAGCGCGTCGACCACGTCATCACGCCAGACGTAGAGGAAGACGCGAGCGGCCCAGACCCTGATCCAGTAGTAGTTCACCGGGTCGACCGGCGCGGACCAGCCGCCGGGGTTGGGACTGCCCGTGATCGCGACCAGCTTCGGCAGCTCAGAGCCGTACGCGTCCTCCCCCGAGATCTCCTCGGTGAGGAACGCAACGCACCAGTCGATGACGGTGTCCTCGCCATACTCGGCACAGGCAGCCCGGACGATCTCGCGCGGCGCGTCCCGCTCTTTGGCCATGCGCTCAGTAAAGCGCCCCACACCGACAGAAAGGGCCGGGTCCACTGAGGACCCGGCCTTTCTCCGAACAGGTGTGTCAGCTCGCGATCAGCGAGCGGAGCACGTACTGCAGGATGCCGCCGTTGCGGTAGTAGTCGGCCTCACCGGGGGTGTCGATCCGGACGACCGCGTCGAACTCCTGCTCGGCGCCGTCGGGCGAGGTGACCTTGACGTGCACGGTGCGCGGGATCTCGCCGTCGTTCAGCGCCGTCACGCCGGTGATGTCGAACGTCTCTTCGCCGGTCAGGCCGAGCGACTCCGCGTTCTCGCCGTCCGGGTACTGCAGGGGCAGCACGCCCATGCCGATCAGGTTCGACCGGTGGATGCGCTCGAAGGACTCGGTGATCACGGCCTTCGCCCCGAGCAGCGCCGTACCCTTGGCGGCCCAGTCCCGCGACGACCCCGAGCCGTACTCCTTGCCGGCCAGGATCACAAGAGGGGTCCCGTCGGCGGCGTACGCCTGGGCCGCGTCGTAGATCGTGGTGACCGGCGCGTCGGCCTGGGTGAAGTCGCGGGTGAAGCCACCCTCGGTGCCCGGCGCGATCTGGTTGCGCAGGCGGATGTTCGCGAACGTGCCGCGGATCATCACCTCGTGGTTGCCGCGCCGCGACCCGTAGGAGTTGAAGTCCTTGCGGTCGACGCCGTGCTCGGCCAGGTACTTGCCGGCCGGGCTGTCGCCCTTGATGGAGCCGGCCGGGGAGATGTGGTCGGTGGTGACCGAGTCGCCCAGCTTGGCCAGGACGCGGGCACCGGCGATGTCGGTGACCGGCGACGGGTCCTTCGCCATCCCCTCGAAGTACGGAGGCTTGCGTACGTACGTCGACTCGGCGTCCCAGGCGAACGTCTTGCCCTCGGGCGTCGGCAGCGACTGCCAGCGCTCGTCACCGGCGAACACGTCTGCGTAGTCCTTGGCGAACATCTCCTTGTTGATCGAGGTCGCGATCACGGCCTCGACCTCGTCCGCGGCCGGCCAGATGTCCTTCAGGAACACGTCGTTCCCGTCGGTGTCCTGGCCCAGGGCATCGGTCTCGAAGTCGAAGTCCATCGTCCCGGCCAGCGCGTAGGCGATCACCAGCGGCGGGCTCGCCAGGTAGTTCATCTTGACGTCCGGGTTGATCCGGCCCTCGAAGTTCCGGTTGCCGGACAGCACCGACACGACCGCCAGGTCGGCCTCCTGGACACCGGCCGAGACCGCCTCCGGCAGCGGGCCGGAGTTGCCGATGCAGGTGGTGCAGCCGTAGCCGACCAGGTGGAAGCCGAGCTTCTCCAGGTACGGCGTGACGCCGGCCTTCTCGTAGTAGTCGGTGACGACCTTCGATCCGGGCGCGAGCGAGGTCTTCACCCACGGCTTGGACGCGAGGCCCTTCTCGACCGCGTTCTTCGCCAGCAGCGCGGCGGCGAGCATGACCGATGGGTTCGAGGTGTTGGTGCAGGAGGTGATGCTGGCGATCACGACGTGGCCGTGGTCGAGCTCGGTCTCGGCGCCGTTCATGGTGATCTTGGTCTTCTTCGACGGCCGGCCGGGACCTCCGTGCGGGACGTGCGGCTCGTCGTTCACGTTGCCGTGGCCGTTCGGCGCATCGCTGGCCGGGAAGCTCCCGGTCTCCGATGGGTCGACGTCCAGCTCTTCGGTGGCGTAGTCGGCGAGCGCGCCGCGGAAGGCCTCCTTCGACTCGCTCAGCGAGACCCGGTCCTGCGGCCGCTTCGGGCCGGCGATCGACGGGACGACCGTGGACAGGTCAAGCTCGAGGTACTCCGAGAAGCGGGGCTCGACCGACACGTCGTGCCACAGGCCCTGCTCCTTGGCGTATGCCTCGACCAGCGCGACGTCCTGGTCGCTGCGGCCGGTCAGCCGCAGGTACTCCAAGGTGACGTCGTCGATCGGGAAGATCGCGCAGGTGGAGCCGAACTCCGGGCTCATGTTGCCGATCGTGGCCCGGTTCGCCAGCGGGACCGCCGCGACACCCTCGCCGTAGAACTCGACGAACTTGCCGACCACGCCGTGCTTGCGCAGCTGCTGCGTGATGGTGAGTACGACGTCGGTCGCGGTGGCGCCGGCCGGCACCGAGCCGGTCAGCTTGAAGCCCACGACCTTGGGG
>NZ_JBEZYF010000132.1:0-8359 GCF_040638415.1 Kribbella sp. NPDC026596
ACGAGCAAGCCGGCAGACCCAACCTGCCCCAAACCCCAGCACCACCAACAAACCAACCAGATCAAGCGATCTGAGGTCCTACTGAAAGACCGGGGCTAGCGGGGGGCGAGTTCACGACCTCGCGCAGCCTTCCTATCCGCCGGCTCAGGGTTCGAGATGACAGAGCTTTCTGAGCTCATTCGGCATCACGCCCCGACCAGCAGGCTTGGCGGCTGGTCGAGTCCGGTTGTTGCCTGCGTGCCTGTCGGCGAGCGAGCTCGGCTTCCTAAGGGCAGGATCGGGTGATCGCCTCGGCGGCGTCGCGATCGGCAGCGGTGATAGGCAGCGCGTACTTGCGACCTGGAGATACCGCAGGACGTAGGTGCACCGATAGTTGCGGTTGATCGGCATCCACTCGCCGGGCCCGTCGTCGTTCTTGGAGGCGTTCGCCGGTCCATCGACAGCCAGCAGGTTCGCGGCCTGGTCGTTGGCGAAGTCGACGCGCCGCTGCAGCGGCCAGCGGGCCGCGCCCATGTCCCACGCCCGGGCAAGCGGGTACAGGTGGTCGATCTGCACCTTGGTCGCGGCGGCCTTGCGGAACTCGATCCGGCGACCGGTGTAAGCGTCGGTGAGAAGGGTGCCGGCGATGACGACGCATCTGGAGCGAGCGCGGTACTGCACCGCGGTCAGCTGCGCCGCGAGTACGTCGTTGCGGGTGTCGCAGCCGTTGTCGCCACCACGTCCCGCATGGTCGTCGGTCCAGGTCTGCCCGAACTGGTCTCGCTTGTATCCGGGCACGTCGGCCGGACAGCGATGGCGCGGATCTGGCGGAGTTCGGCAGAGATCAGCCTGGCCGTGCCGGTCGCTGGCTGAACGGTGGCGAGACCGCTTGTGGGCGTAGTTCGAGGCGGTGGCTGCGACTCGGCCGGGTTGGCGCCGGCTTCTGGATAGGTGCACCCGGTCACAGCGAAGCCGAGCACGATCAGGGCGGCAAGAAGGACGCGCATCACGCGACCTTAAGGTAGTGCCGAGATCCCGCCCGCTCAAGTCATGGTTCAGCCGCATCTCAGTCGTTCGGAAGGGCGTGAACTGGGCTCCCGCTCAGCAGTTCAGCGTGGGAACGGTGTGGGAACAAAGACACCTCGCTCCGAAGCAACTGGAGTCAAGATCGGCCGAACTGGTGTTGGCTGGCTACGCCTAGAGGGGCGTATATCGGTGGGGTCCGTCGGTTTCCTAAACCCTGCGTGGCAGGTTCGAATCCTGCCGGGGGCACCGATCGGCCTCGCGGATTTCATTGCGGCATCGCCTACCTACCATGCCGGAACTCACATTTGTGACCCTGCTGTTGAGATCGATCGGGCGGGGGCACGATCGTGCGCCGAGTAGCCGTTGGTGTGATCGACACCCCAGGCGCCCCGCGCGAGCGGGGCGGCCGGGCGTCGGCCTGTGCGGGGTCGCTGGTCAGCCTCTGGCGGCGTCCCGGATGAGCTTCACGACTATGTCGGGGTGGCTCATCATCGCGACGTGTGAGCTGTTGATCTGTACCACCGTCGAGCTGGCGCGGGCTGCCATTGCTCGCTCTGCCTCGGGCGGGATGATGCGGTCTTGATTGGCGACGAGGTACCAGCTGGGGATGGTCTTCCAGGCCGGTGGGCCGGAGGGCGTGACGAGCGCGGCCAGTGCGCCGGGACGCTGAGTGACGGCCATGATTCGGGTTGTTGCCTGTGGCAAGTCTTGGGCGAAGAGCCGGTGGTAGTGGGCCGGGTCGATGTAGGCGTCGGCGTCTCCCTGGGCGGCTCCGGGGAAGGGTCGGAGCACGAGGTGGTCGGTGACCTCGGTATGCCCGCCACCCAGGGTGTTGGCGGCGGCGACGCTCTCGCCCTCGTCCGGGGCATAGGCGGTGACGTACACGAGGGATTTCACGTTCGGGTTGCCGGTGGCGGCATTGGTGATGACGGCGCCTCCGTAGGAGTGGCCGACCAGGACGATCGGTCCTTCGATGGTTGCCAGGAAGTCGCGCAGATACGCGCCGTCGGCGAGGGGTCCGCGCAGTGGGTTCGAGAACGCGAGGACCGGGTAGCCGGCGTCGAGCAGGCGGCCGGCAACTGCGTTCCAGCCGCTGGAATCGGCGAATGCGCCGTGCACGAGGACGACGGTGGGCTTTGCCGCGGAGTGTAGGTCCGCGGTGCGCGCCTGCTCGGACTTGGTCTGCTGCGTACTCGGGGAGGCGGTGGCGTTCAGAAGGGATCCAGTCAGCAGAAGGATGCCGACGAGACCTGCGGCCAGCGCTGTAGCCAGCACGTGCAGACGGCGTGGTGCGCGGAGCTTCATGATGCTCTCCTTGGGTCGGTACCGGTCAATGCATCCTGGATCGACCTCTGGCCGGCCCGGACCACGTGAGATGCGTAGTAGTTAGCGCTGGTGGGCCCGACGCAGCCGGTTTACTGTCAGCAGTTATGGGAGCAGAGGGGGGTCTGCTCGGGCGGGATGCGGAGCAGCGACAGGTCCGTAGTCTGCTTGGGCACGCGCGAAATGGGCGCGGCGGCGCATTGCTCGTTTCCGGCGAGCCAGGGATAGGAAAGACCGCTCTGCTGGAAGCCGCTCTGGCGGGTGCGACCCGTCTGCGGCAGCTGCGGGTTGATGGCTACGAGGCGGAGGTGACCATCCCGTTCGCCGCCCTGCAACGGCTGATGATCCCCCTGCGTGCGTATGTGCCGTCGCTTCCGGGCCGCCACCAACAGGCGCTGCAGGTGGCGGCAGGGGTGGCTGACGGCCCGCCACCGGACCGGTTCCTGGTCGGGCTGGGCGTGTTGGGGATGCTGGCAGCCGCAGGCGAGGTAGAGCCGGTCGTGTGCGCGGTTGACGACGCGCATCTGCTGGATTCCGAGTCGCTGGACGTGCTCGCGTTCGTTGCCAGGCGACTGGAGGCGGAGTCGGCCGCAATCATTTTCGCCGGGCGCGACGATGCCAATCTCGCGGCGCAGATGGCCGGCGTTACCACACTCGGTCTCGCAGGTCTCGCTCCCGACTCGGCGATCAGGCTGCTGGTGTCGTCCCTGCCCGAGGTCATCGACCCGGCGGCGGCAGCACAGATCGCTGCGGCGACGGGTGGCAACCCGCTCGCGCTGATCGACCTGGCCAACGAACTCAGCATCAAACAGCTGACCGAATCCAGCTTCGCCGACGAGCCGTTCCCGGTCGGACATCATCTCGAAGCGTTCTACCTGCGCCGCATCCGCCATCTCCCTCCTGATCTGCAGCAGTGGTTGCTGATCGCAGCAGCCGATTCCACCGGGAATGTCGACCTGATCCGGGCAGCTGGACAGGAACTCGACCTGCCCGAGAGCGCGGGTGACGCGGCCGAGGCCGCCGGTCTGGTCGTGCTCTCGCCGTCAGCGCGGTTCCGGCATCCGCTGGTGCGGTCGGCGGCGTACAACGCCGCCCAGGGAGGACAGCGACGGCGCATCCACGGCGCGCTCTCGGTGGCGTCCGGTCGGCTGGGCCTGCTCGAGCTCGAGGCCTGGCACGCGGCCAAGGCAACGCTAGGCCTGGACGCCGTGGTAGCGGATCGGCTGGAACGCGTTGCCGACCTGGCGGGGCGACGCGGTGGCTTCGCGTCCCGCGCCAGCGTGCTGGCCCAAGCCTCCGCGCTGACGCCACATGGAGGTCGCAAGTACGCCCGGCTGGTGGCCGCGGCCGAGGCAGCCTTGGCCGCCGGCGCTGCGCAGCTGGCCAAGAGCCTGCTCGACGACGTCGACGAGGACGCCTTGGACGCAGTCTCGCGGGGCCGACTGGTCTCAGCCCGTGCCAGCATCGCGATCTTCACCGCGGACCCGGCGCTGATGAACGCAGCGGCGAACATGCTGGCCGCGGCCGAGTTGTTCCACGGCCACGACGCCGCACTGGAGCAAAACGCACTGATCAAGGCGTTCGAGTACACGTTGGCCGCTGAACGCCTGGTACAAGGGACGACACTGACCGAGCTGGGTCGCCGCATGCGCAAAGGCGCCGAGTTGCACGATGGCATCGCCGCGACGATCCTGCGTGCTCTGAGCGCCCACATCCTGCTGCCCTACGACGAGGCGGTCCCGATCATGCGGACCGCTGTGGATGCCATCGCCGGGGCGGAGCCGGAGGGCCTCTTGCAGTACGGCGCGATCAGCGTCGCGCTGACCACGGCTCTGTGGGACATAGCTGCGCGTCGCGATTGCCTGGAGCGGACGGCTGAGGCTGCCCGCGACGCAGGTCCCTGCAACTGCTCGACATCGTTCTCTGGATCATGTCCCTGGCCGAGCTGAAAGGAGGGACTCCCCAGCGGGCGGGTCAGTACATCGAGCAGGTGCGGGAGCTGCGCCGCGCCATCGGGTACGACGCCGAGAATGTGGTCAACGTGGCTCTGCTGGCCTGGATCGGCGCGCCGCGACCCCAGGTCGAGCTGATCGCCGAGGGCGCAGCCGAGATGGGGTTCGGTGGCGTGCACGCCTCCGGAGTCGCAGCCCTCGCCGTCCGCGACCTCTCCGAGGGGCTCTACGGCGATGCGTACGCCAGGCTGAAGCCGCTGGTGGACGATCCCTTCCTTCAGGTCACGCCATTGGAGATACCCGACCTCGTCGAAGCTGCCGTCCGCAGCGAACACCTCGATGAAGCAGTCGGCTTGGTGGAGCACCTGGAGGAGTTGGCGCGGGCCAACGGATCGCCCTGGACCGCGGGTCTCGCGCAGCGGTCACGTGCACTCGTCGACGAGGACAGGGCCGAACCCCACTACCAAGCGGCCGTCGCCATGCTTGCCCCGACCGGCATCGAGCTCGAGCTGGCCCGAACCCATCTTCTCTACGGCGAATGGCTGCGCCGCGCGAGACGTCGCCGTGACGCGCGGGAACAGCTACGTCGGGCCGTGGAGATCTTCGAGCGCGTCGAGGCTCGCGGGTTCGCACAACGTGCTCGCCACGAACTGGAAGCCATCGGGGAACACGCGCCCGCGGCCGGAGAACGCGGCCCGTTCGACCTCACAGCCCAGCAGCTCACAGTCGCGCGGCTCGCCGCGGCCGGCCACACCAACGCCGAGATCGGCGCCACCATGTTCCTCAGTGTCAACACCGTCGACTACCACCTGCGCAAGGTCTTCCAAAAGCTCGGAGTCTCCTCCCGTCGGCAGCTCGCCGACCGGATCCACCCGCCATCCTGACGGGCCCCGCGCATCGTCAGGACTACGTGCTTCACGTGGTCCGCGCAGATCGGTACCGGTAGAGGCTCGGGGAAACCTCACTCAGGGAGGACCCATGCCCTTCATTACCGCCGATGACGGCGCCGAGATCTTCTACAAGGACTGGGGCATCGGTGGCTCGCCGGTCATCCTCAGCCACGGCTGGCCGTTGAACTCCGACGCCTGGGACGCCGGAACCCGCTTCCTTGCCGAACACGGGCACCGCGCTATCGCCCACGACCGCCGCGGCCACGGACGCTCGAGCCAGACCTGGAACGGCAACGAGATGGACACCTATGCCGACGATCTGGCCTGCCTCATCGACACCCTCGACCTGCACGACCTCACCCTCGTCGGCCACTCCACCGGCGGCGGCGAGATCGTCCACTACCTCGGCCGCCACGGCAGCAGCCGCGTCTCCCGGCTCGTCCTCGTCGCCGCCGTGCCGCCACTCATGCTGCGAACCGACGACAACCCGCAAGGACTACCCATCGAGGTGTTCGACGAGATCCGGGCCGGCGAGGCCGCCGACCGATCACAGCTCTACCGGAATCTCGCCGACGGCCCGTTCTTCGGACACAACCGCACGCAAGACGTCGGTCAAGGCTTCCGCGACGCGTTCTGGCTGCAGAGCATGGCCTGTGGCCACCGCGCCGCCTACGAGTGCATCGCCGCCTTCTCGGCCACCGACTTCCGCCCGGACTTGGACAAGGTCGACGTACCGACGCTGGTCATCCACGGCGACGACGACCAGATCGTGCCGTTCGGGGTCGGAGGCAAGCGAGCCGCCGAGATGATCGGCGGCGCCGTTCTGAAGGTCTACGAAGGCAGCGGCCACGCACTGCCCGACACCAACCGCGACCGGCTCCACGCCGATCTGCTCGAGTTCATCGACGCCTGACCGAAAGGGAACGATCATGAACGACAACCGCAGTCCCGACACCGTCGTCCTCGTGCACGGCCTGTGGATGACGCCCCGCAGCTGGGAGAACTGGGTCCAGCACTACCAGGCCAAGGGCTTCACCGTCCTGACACCCGGATACCCCGGCTTCGACATCGAGGTCGAGGCCCTGCGCGCGAACCCCGACCTCATCGCGAACCTGACCGTGCCAGAGACCGTCGACCACCTCGCCACCGCGATCAAGAAGGTCGAGACTCCGCCGATCATCATCGGCCACTCCTTCGGCGGGACCCTCACCCAGCTGCTGCTGGCCCGCGGCCTCGGCACGGCCGGCGTCGTCGTCGGCTCCGCGCCCACCGAGGGCGTACGCGTCAACCCGCTGTCCCAGGCCAAGTCACTGTTCCCCGCGCTGAAGAACCCGGCCAACCGGCACAAGGCCGTGGGCTTCACCCCCGAGGAATTCCACTACGCCTTCACCAACACCCTCACCAAGGAAGACTCCAAGGCGGTCTGGGACCGCTACCACATCCCCGCCCCGGGCCACTGGGTGTGGGAATTCGGCCTGTTCGCCAACTTCAAGCCCGGCCACCAAGACACCTGGCTCGACTACTCCGCCGACCGTGCGCCGCTGCTGTTCATCGCCGGCGAGAAGGACCACATCATGCCGCCGTCGGTGAGCAAGTCCAACGCCAACCACTACAAGAAGTCCCCTGCCCTCACCGAGTACCACGAGTTCGAGGGCCGTGACCACTGGACCTGCGCCGCCCCAGGCTGGGAGGCCGTGGCCGACGACGCGCTCAACTGGGCACTCGAGCACGCGCAAGTCACGTCCGACCACACCGCCGACTCCTGACCAGCAACCGAGAACAGAACGGCAGTCCGTCCATGGTTCAGATGACGCACTGGGCGGGCCTACCGTCCTCCTCGAGCTCGGCGGGTGGCGCATACTCACCGATCCCACATTCGACCCACCGGGACGCAAGTACCAATTCGGCTGGGGCACCTCCTCCATCAAGACCGCAGGCCCCGCACTCCAACCAGACGAGATCGCGCCCGTCGACGTCGTGCTACTGAGCCACGACCACCACGCCGACAACCTCGACGACCGCGGCCGCGACCTCCTCCCCGCTGCAGGCACCGTCATCACCACCAGGACAGGTGCTCGGCGGCTCGCCACCCCCAACGTCCGCGGTCTGGTCGCCGATGAGACCACCTCGCTGGACGCGCCCGGGAAGGAACACCTCTCGATCCGAGCAACGCCCTGCCGCCACGGCCCAGCCCTGAGCGGACCCGTGACAGGACCAGTCATCGGGGTCGCCCTGACCCTCGGCCACGCCTCCACCGTGTCGGTATGGATGACCGGCGACACAGTCCTGCATCGACCGATCCGCGGACTCGCCCGCCAACTCAACGTCGACGTGCTGCTCATGCACCTGGGCGACGTCCGATTTCCCATCACCGGTCCACTCCGCTACTCCATGAACAGCCGCGACGCGGCGTCGCTCCTAACACTCCTCGGACCACGGTTGGCTGTACCGGTCCACTACGACGGCTGGTCACACTTCAGCGAACCGACGAACCATGTCCGCACCACGCTCGACCGCGCCGCCGGCGTCCGGCACGTGGCTCGAACACGGCCGACCCACCCAGCTGTGATCTGCAGGTCCGGTGACCGACTGATACCGGGCATGCATCTGGCCGGCCCGGATTGCCAGTTGCAGCCTCGATCACGAGCCCAGTTCAGCCCAGCTGCGGCACGGGCGGGTCCGCCGGGCTCAACCAGTTCGGCGTGGGAACAGCGTGGGAACACAGCTGCGTCGATCCGAGTCGACTGGAGTCAAGAACAGCCGAACTGGAGTTGGCCAGATACGCCTGGAGAGGCGCATTTAGGCGTGGCGCGTCGGTTTCCTAAACCGAGCGTCACCTCTCGAGCTGACAGCTGGGCACGATTGCGCGGCCTCTCGGAGTTGAGCTGTTAGAAGCGCACGCCGGCAATTGGTGCGCGTCACGCCAAGGGCGTCTCCCGGGGTACGGCGAACGAGGCGGACCTGCCGGCGCCGAGAGAACCTTGATGCCAAGAGAGGCGGATTCGGCCAAGTCGGCAGACAGTTCGTGGACCTGGCCACGTTCGGAGAGGTTGGTATCGACGGCTTCGCTCGGCTTCCCAATCGGGCGTTGCAACTAAGTGGTCCGCACCGTAAGTTCGTCGGGGGTTACTTGGGCTGCCAGGCTGTGGGGTCGTTCAGGTAGAGGCCGCAGGCGCAGTCGAGTGCTTC
>NZ_JBEZYF010000133.1:0-7995 GCF_040638415.1 Kribbella sp. NPDC026596
CGTCCTGCCCGCCGCAGGTGAGGGTGGCTGCCCGTTCGAGCCGGGCCGGGTCCGGGGAACTCACTCCTCGGCGGGAGGTGTCGGGGTTCCCACTTCGGCTATTGGGACATGTCGCTGAGCGGTGCACTCATATGCCCTCGTTCCTTGCGTTCGTAGTAGTCGCGGCCCTTGCTGGGGTTGCGGATCTGGACCCGGGCCATGATGTGCAGCACGCGGTTGATCTGCCGGTTCCCTGCGCGCGAGAGGCGGTGGCGGACCTGTCATCTCGCAGGACATCGGTGACAGTTCTGCATCAAGACATCGGTGACAGTTCTAGTGGTCTTGGTGGTGACACTTCGGCGCGTCAGTGCCTGAATCTTGGCCAACGGGCCGCTGTGTGGACTCTAGGAGGTCAATCCGACGGGGTCCCGGGGCCGCTCCATAGGATGAACCCTCGTGGTGATCGAAGAGAGGGCCGCTGACGATGCCGAGTTGTCCGAGCTGCTCGAGGCTGCGTTCGCAGAACTGGTCGAGCGCTATGGTGCCGAGGGTCGTTCGGCGGTGCATGCGGAAGCCCGGTACTTAGTCGCATGCGTGGATGGTGCTGCGGTCGGATGTGGGGCTGTTCAGCCGGCAGGATCGGGCGTTGGTGAGCTGAAGCGGATGTTCGTGCTTCCGCACTACCGAGGTCTGGGAATTGCTCGGAAGCTCGTAGTAGCTCTAGAGGACCTGGCAAGGACGATGGGTTGCCACACGCTGCGGCTCGCAACTGGCGTCCGGCAGCCGGAGGCGATCGCACTCTATGAACGCTGCGGCTATGCGCTTGTTGAGAGGTACGGGAAGTACGTCGACCAGCCGTTGACTCGCTGCTTTCGAAAACTCCTGACCTAAGGACCGTCTGTGGGCGCCTGGATCGGTACGTAGATCGTTCTCATCGACGCTTCGCGGTCGAGGCCGGTTCAGTTCGTGCGGCGGCGTCGAGGGCGAGGTCGAGCAGAGCGGTGCGGACGTCCACGGCTGAGGTCCAGTCTCGACGGTCCCAGGCCTCGCCGGCGAGGGTGTCGCCGGAATAGAGGAGTTGTCCGACGCGGACTCCGCGGAATTGGCCGACGGCGAAGAACGCAGCGGCTTCCATCTCAACCATCAGGCAGCCCTGGTCGACGCGGCGCCGAACCCGTGAGGGCGTCTCACGAAAGATCGCATCTGTGGTCCAGGTACGACCCAGCCGGGGTTTGAGTCCGGCCTCGGTCGCGGTCTGGTGCAAGACCTCGGTCAGGTACGGGTCAGCGTCGACGACCTGGCCGGGCGGCAGGTAGTGGTGCGAGGTGCCTTCGTCACGGACGGCAGAGTCGACGACCAGGACGTCTCCAAGTTCGTGACCGTGCACGAGTGAGCCTGCGCCGCCTACGGCGATGAAGTCTCGACACCCCATAGCGATCGCTTCCTCCATCGCCGAGACGGCGGACGGGGCGCCGACCCCGGGAAAGAACAGCGCGACTCTCCTACCGTTGCGATTCACCTCATGGACCGGGCGACCACGGAAGTCGCTCAGCTTGCCGTGCACCGTGACACCGGGGCGTGTCCCGACAGCGTCTATGGCTTCCTGGAAAAAGCACATCACCGCCACGGCAGGGGCGTCGCTGTCGGCGAAGATCCGGGACGGCTCGATCATCCCTGGCTCGTCGAGGTGTTGATCTTCGAGTAACGGCGAGAGGTTCATGGCCTCGATTATCTGGCGATGCCAATCCGGGCGTCGAGCCAGTGCCCAAAACGGCCGTTCTGAACGGCGGTCTACGAAAGTCGACGATGCGACGGCCCTGTCAGATTCCATCATCAGTGCCCTGGTTGAGCGTGGCCGAGTAGGGACGGCTCGACTGGGTCGGTGCCGAGGAATGAACCTGTCCATGCCCGTGTCCGTCTCGCGATCATCCAGTGGCCACCGGACGCGCCGCGCGGGGCTGTGGCCACGTTCTGCGCAGAGCACGGCATCAGTCGCAAGACGTTCTACGTGATCCGCGCCCGCGCCAAGGCCGAGGGTCAAGCGGCAGCGTTGGAGCCGCGGTCGCGGCGTCCTAGCGCCAGCCCGACCCGGATCACCGATGACGTCAGGAGGCAGGCCTTGGGAGTGCGGGCGGCGTTGGACTCCTCAGGGCTGGACTATGGGCCGATCAGCGTGCACGACAAGATGCACGCGTTGGGCCTGATGCCGGTGCCTTCCACGGCGTCGCTGGCAAGGATCTTCCGCGAGGCGGGCGTCGCCCGTCGTGAGCCGAAGAAGAAGCCACGCTCGGCGTGGCGCCGGTTCGTCTATCCGGCACCGAACGCGTGCTGGCAACTCGACGCCACCGAGTACGTGCTGACCGGTGGCCGCAAGTGCGTGATCTTCCAGCTCATTGATGATCACTCCCGCTACGCCCTCGCCTCCCATGTCGCTTCGAGTGAGACCGCCGCGGCTGCGATCGCGGTGTTCGACAAGGCGGTAGCCGCGCACGGTGTTCCCCAACGGCTGCTGTCCGACAACGGGGTCGCGCTCAACCCCTCGCGGCGCGGATTCTTGGGCCAACTCGTGCAGCACGTGTCACGTCTCGGGGTCGAGGCGATCACGGGCAAGCCTTACAAGCCGACCACTCAGGGCAAGAACGAACGCTTCCATCAGACGTTGTTCCGCTACCTGGACAAGCAGCCGTTGGCCAGCAGCCTGGCCGCGTTGCAGGCCCAGGTCGACGCGTTCGACCACATCTACAACACCGAACGCCCCCACCAGGGGCTACCTGGCCGCATCACACCCCTGACCGCGTGGGAAGCCACCGAGAAGGCCGAGGCGCCGCGCCCCAAGCCCGAGCAACCCTTCATCGTCCGGCCAGCCACCAAGCGCCAACGACGGCCCGCGCCAGCGCCTGAAGACCTGCCCGCCGGCACCACTGTCAGGAGGCTGTCGAGTAGCGGCACCTTCAAACTGGCCGGGGTCATCTACATGGTCGGCGGACAGTACGGCTTCTACCAGGTCCTGGTCATTGTCGATGGCGACACCATCACCGTGGCTGACCTCGACGGCGAGGTCCTCATCGAGCACACCAGACCCGCGCCCGGCGTGACCTACCTCGGCAACGGCCGACCTTCCGGACAACGCCCCAAGACCGACCGAAACGTCACCGAAGTCCTGACACACCCATCGTCACCGATGTCCTGATGCAGAACTGTCACCGAAGTCCTGAGACATCACAGGCGGTGGCGGACCTGGTCGCCGGAGGAGGCGTCGATGGGGGCAGTCCCGTTCCAGGACGCGAAGTGGGCCTTGCTCGGGAAGCGGGTGATATCTGCGACTTCGACCAGTAGCCGGGCCGCCCCGGACGGGCCGATGCCGGGCAGGTCGAGCAGGCTGGTGCCGGTGGCGGCGAGGAGGTCGGTGAGTTCGGTGTTGGCGGACTTCTTGCGCTGGTAGATCCGCTCGAGGTCTGCGACCAGTTCGGCGGCGACCCGCCGTCGGGCCTTGCCTGCGGCGTCGCGGGGTCGGACCTTTGCGAGCAGGGCCTTGGCCTGGCGTGCGGTCAGGTCCTTCTTCGCCCCGCCGGGGATCAGTTCCAACAGCAACTGGTGCAGTTGGGAGACCATCCGGGTGTGGTCCTCACCCAGGGAGCGGCGCCGGTCGACCAGGATCCGCAGCACTGCGAGTTGCTCGTCGTTGACCACGGGGCGCAGGCCCGCCATCCGGGTGCCGACCAGCGCGACCGAGCGCGCGTCGGTGGCGTCGGTCTTGCGTCCCTGCCCGGTCGCGAAGACTCGAGCGCGGGCAGACAGTTTGGGCGGTACGTCGACGACGTCCTCACAGTCGGCGAGCAGGCGGTTGGCGATGTGCTTGCCGATGCCGGCGCACCCTTCGATCGCCCAGACCCGGTGCGGCCACTGCTTGCCGTAGCGAACCATCGCGGCGTAGCCGTCGCGGTCGGTGCCGAACCGGCCGCCACCGCGCACGGCCTCGTCGGCGCTCATCACCTCGATGGTTGCCGAGCGCTTGTGCGGGTCCATGCCGATGACCACGCGATCTGCTGTGGAGCTCATGTCGTCCTCCGTTGCTCGATCCACCGCGGTTGTCGAGCCGGGAGGGCGCCGCTGCTTCGAGTAGCACAAACCCCTCTTGAGCCTCTCCTGGCCCTAGCGGCGCCCGGACCGCGCAGGCCAAATGAGAGCCACACGACCAGCGTGGGCAGCCGCGATGAGAGCGACGGACCGAGCGCCTGGACCGAGCCTCGCCAGGATCGGTCCCAAGAGCAATGAAACAAGCAGCCGCGATCCGCGCTTCCGCACTGTCGCAGATGTCCTGGCAGACGAACGTCGCGCATCACTCGCCGAGGACATCGCCTGTTACCCACTCATTCGAGGACCGGGCCGGTGTGGCCACGGCAGTCAGCGGCGTTTACGTCGAGCCCGGCCTCTGCCAACCCACTGCCTGAGTTCATCCGTCGCCTCCTCATTTCGCCTCGCTACCTGCGGAATAACCCTGCCCGGCTCCGCGAAGGCGATGATCGGCGTCCACACGATCCGTCCGGAGCGGCTGGACCATCGGACCGCAGGGAAGTAGGTGATCGCCCGAATGCTTGACCGCGGAATCCTGCGGCTCCAGAACAGGCCCCGGACAGTCATCGTTGCGCTGTCACAACTGACACCGAGGCGGAACCCCCGAACGGACATGGCGACGCCGACACCTGCCAGCACGGCAGCGCCGACCTGGTGCAGGACCCCTGAAGCTCCGAACCACCACTCGATGCCAAACCCGACAGCCACGACGCCGGGAACCATGTTCGCGAGGCGGGTAACCATCAGCGGGCGCAGTTCCACGACGCCAATGGTGACATCACCAACCGAACTCAGTCTTCCCGTCCTCGGGGCTACATTCCCTGAGCGATGTTGCCAGACGAGACGCACTGATCTGGTCCCCCTCTGTGTCAAGGGCGCGGTCTCTTCGCCGTGGAGTGTGCGCCGACGCTTGTCGCCGTCAAGGTCGTTCGTCCGTGGGGCGCTCCACTTTGACGGCTCCGGCGCGTCGTCGTGGCCGGCTGGCTGTCGAGGCCGTGCAGGGGTTCGTGCGAGGTCGGGATTGGGGTAGCGTCGATGGTGCGGGTCCGGGCTGTGGCTTGTCCGAAGAGCCGATGACCGGGGTGTGTAGGTCGGCCGCGCTGGATTGTGGAGTCGCCCCCGAGTGCCCACCCGGATCCGCCTCTTGCTCGACGGTTCCGCGGGTGTGCGCGTCTGCGACGAGCTGGCGGTAGACAGCGTCAGAGAGCCGTCGTTTCAAACAGCGCAACGCTTCCATCGTGGTCTTGGATCCGTCGAGCTTGCGGCGGTAGTACGCGCGCCCTTCGGTGTCGTGGCGGATCTGCACGATCGCGGCGACGTGCAGCACGTGGTTGAGCCGGCGGTTCCCGGCTCGGGACAACCGGTGCCGGACCTGGTCACCGCTGGAGGCGTCCAGGGGTGCGGTGCCGGTCCAGGACGCGAAGTGGTTCCGGTCGGGAAACCGGGCCACGTCACCGACGTCGGACAGTATCCGTGCGGCCCCAGCGGGACCGACTCCATAGAGATCCATCAGGTGCGAGCCACGTGCCTGCACAGCAGCACGGAGCTCTTTATTGATGGCTTTGAGCTTGGCGTCGACAGCGACCAGGTCAGTGATCTCATCAACGGCCATCCGCCGCATCGTCTTACCAACCAGGGTTCTGGGCCGCACCGACGCCAAGAACCTCTTGGCCTGCAACGCCGACAGATCGCGTTTGGCACCGCCGGGGACCAACTCGGCGAGTAATCGCTGCAACCGGTTCACCGTCTGCACCCGACGGTGCGACAGCTCGTCGCGACGATCGGTCAGCAGCCGCAGCGCGACCAGTTCCTCGTCGTAGGCGAGCTGTTTGAGTCGCGGCGTGCGCACCGCGACCATCGCGACCGCATGCGCATCGGTGGCGTCGGTCTTGCGGGCGTTGCCGGTGTCGAACACCCGCACCCGGGCCGCCAGCTTCGCCGGCACGTCGACCACGGTTTCGCCTCCGGCGAGCAGCCGTTGCGCCAGTGGCCGGCCCACCCCGTTGGCACCCTCCACCGCCCAGCGGTGATGCGGCCACTGCCGCGACACGTAGCCCAGCATCAACCGGTAGCCGGCCGTGTCGGTGCCGAACCGACCCAACGCCAGGACTGTCGCGTGTTCGTCGATCACTTCGATCGTCGCCGACTTCTTGTGCGGTCCACACCCACAATCACTCGACTCATCCCATCGACCTCCTCGCTCGAGCTGACATCGGCGAGACGGGCAGAGCTACTTCGAGCCCGGGCAGTCCCCTCTTGAGCCACGCCGCACCACGGCACCCGGCGGGTCCGCAGCCCAGATGAGAGCCACACCCGGCAAAGGTGGGCAGCCGCTGAAATGAGAGCGTCCCGCCGAGCACCTCGACCCCAGCCTGGACCGACCGGAGCCGTAGGAGAAGTCAACAAGTAGCCGCGATCCGCGCTGTCACGCCGATGAGCGGGCACCTGTCAGACGTAGCTAAGAGAGCGGGAAAGATCCGTGACGAGATTGGGGTTTCCGTCTTCGGCGATGCGTCGCACCAAGTCCTTTGCCCGCTCGGAGGCACCTTCTCGAGACTCGCCTGCAACCCAGTCCACTTCAGATTGTGTGATCCGACCAGTTGGATGAAGTCGACCCGGCCGTGGACTGTGTCGATCCCACGGGCCTCCGTGTCCGGCACCATCACATAACTCGTCAAGAGGGTGCCGCTCTCGGTCTGCAGCGGCTGGCCCCGGCCGCTGATGAATTGGAACGGCTCGAACCAACGCTCTGACGTGTACGTGTACCGCCCGAGGTTGCTCAGGGAGTTGACCGCCCATCGGCATTCGTCTGGCCCGTTGGCCCGGACTTTCATGGTCATCTCGTAACCCCAGCCGCTGAATTCGCCGCCGAACGACTCTTCATCGACGTAGAGCTTGGACATGCCGTAGGTCAGTAGGTGCTGGTAGCCATTCGGGCTGGGAAAGATGCTGTACCCGTCGATGTACTCCTCGCCCCCGAAAATGGCTCGTGCGTGAAGGGCTGCGCCTAGGTGTGGGGGCGTGATGCCCGGATAGAGGGCGTCGAACGCCGCGTCGATAGCGAGCCACCCGGGCGCCCAATCGTCTTCGGCTTCGGCGCGGGCGAGGTACTCGGCCTTGGTCATCACCAGCCGATCATGACAGCCGTCCGCGACGAAGACGCGCAGAGGGGGCGCACGGACTGCCGCGTTCCGCGCACTGTCACGCCGAGAGTCGTACGTCGCGATCCCGCCGAACGAGCGGGATGCCCGATCAACTCAGGGAGAATCCGTCCATTTCGTCGTGCTCGGCGGCGGACCACTGATCACGCAGCAAGATGCGTACCTTCTCGAAGACCTTCCGATCGACTTCTCCGGACAGTGTCAGAGTGCACACGCCTAGGGCTCCCGGGCGTGCTGGCGCACCGGGTGAACTAGAAACTCCATCCCAGGAAGTGTCCACCGACTCATCGTCTGCATGTATCTCGACGTGAATGCCGGTCCTCTGCCGTGGGCGGTGAGTTCACCGCTCACCCAGTCCAGGCCATCGGGTCAATCCGCCCCACACGGCCTTTGACGGTGGACGCATCGAGGCCCAGATCGCGAAGGCCGCGTAGCAAGCCGCCGAGCAGCATGTCGGAAGTCATACTCCCTCGGTCGAAGAAGTAGTCGAGCTGGTAGGCCATGCCGCAGATCATGCCAGAACGCTGAGTCGCCGAGACGACATGACAAGGCCTCTCCGGGCGAAGGTACCGGAGGGCGCTCGGGGCCGAACGCGAACGTACGGAAATGCCGCGTTCCGCGCGGTCATGCCGATGTGAGGTCGATCCGGAGCTACGATTCTCCGGTCAGCGAATCAACCCCGTCGTTAGCCCCGGCGTTGCAGTAGCGAAGTGACGAGGTGCGTCGACACGGGGCGTAGATGCAGCGAAGTGCCTTGCCTGCCTGAGATTCTGGACTTGCT
>NZ_JBEZYF010000134.1:0-7607 GCF_040638415.1 Kribbella sp. NPDC026596
CTCATTGGGCGCCGCCCTGCTGAGCCTGAACGGCGGTGATCGCGACGGTGCTGATGATGTCCCGTACGGTCGCTCCGCGCGAGAGATCGTTGACGGGTTTGCGTAGACCCTGCAGGACCGGTCCGACCGCGACGGCGTTCGCCGAGCGCTGTACCGCCTTGTAGGTGTTGTTGCCGGTATTGAGGTCGGGGAAGATGAACACGGTCGCCCGGCCGGCCACCGGCGAGCCGGGCAGCTTCGTTCTCGCCACGGCGCTGTCGATCGCGGCGTCGTACTGGATCGGTCCCTCGACCGGAAGCTCCGGAGCCCGCTCCCGGATGATGGCGGTTGCCTTCGACACCTTTTCGACGTCGGTCCCCGAACCGGAGGTGCCGGTGGAGTACGACAGCATCGCGACCCGCGGCTCGATGCCGAAGGCAACTGCCGTCGCGGCCGACGAGATCGCGATGTCCGCGAGTTGCTCGGCGGTCGGATCGGGGTTGACCGCACAGTCGCCGTACACCAGGACCTGGTTCTGCAGGCACATGAAGAACACCGAGGAGACGACGGAGACCCCGGGCACCGTCTTGACGATCTCGAGTGCCGGCCGGATGGTGTGGGCGGTGGTGTGCGCCGCGCCGGACACCATGCCGTCGGCGAGGCCGAGCTGGACCATCATCGTGCCGAAGTACGAGACGTCTCTGACCAGCTCGCGGGCTCGGTCCTGGTCGATCCCGCGATGCTTCCGGAGCCGGTGCAGCTCGTCCGCGAGCCGCTCGGCGAGGTGATCGTGTTCGGGGTCGACGACCTGGGCGGCGGCGATGTCGGCGCCGAGTGCGGCGGCCTTGGCGCTGATCGTCACCGGATTCCCGAGCAGGGTCAGTTCGGCCACTCCCCGGCGCAGCAGGACGTCCGAGGCCCGCAGGATGCGCTCCTCCTCGCCTTCGGGCAGGACGATGTGTTTGCGGTGGGCAACTGCTTCGTCGATCAGCTGGTGCTCGAACATCAGCGGCGTCACCGCGTTGCTGCGCGCGACCTCCAGTTGATCGAGGAGGGCCCCGCCGTCGACGTTCTGCTCGAAGAGGGACAACGCCGCGTCCACCTTGCGCGGCGAGTCCTTCGTGAGCCTGCCGCGGACGGCGGTCAGTGCTGCCGACGTGGCCTGCGTGTCGAGAGGGGTCTCGAGGATGGGCAGTGTCACCCCGACGCCGTCGAGCAGCCGCTGGACCTGCGCCGGCAGCGTGAAACCACCGTTGAGGACGACCGCGGAGATCTGCGGGAAGTTCAGCGACGCGTGCGCGACCAGCACCCCGAGCACCACCTCTGGCCGATCTGCCGCAGTCACCACCGCGGCTCCGTCGAACAGCCTGTCGAGCACGTTCGGCATCGTCATCCCGGCGACGACGAGACCGGTGACCTCGCGCGTCAGCAGGGCAGGATCACCCCTCAGGAGACGGCCTTCGACCGGGACCATCAGGTCCGCGACCGTGGGCTGGGTCAGGAGCGGCTCCTCCGGCAGGGCGAACGCCGGTGCACCGGCGCCGGCCAAGACCGCGACCGTGTCAGCGAGGTGGTGCGGGTGACGCGGTTGGCGACCACCGCGGCCAGCGAACCATGGTTGCCCCGCAGTTCCCCGACAGCCATGTCGGCGATCATCCGAAGATCATGCGGGCTGCGCTGGAACCCGTTGAGGACGAGGACGACCGGTGTGCCCAGGTTGGCGGCGATCTTGGCGTTGAAGGAGAACTCTGTCGGAGTCCCCACATCGGTGTAGTCGCTGCCGACGACGAGTACGGCGTCGGCGTGGTCGGCGATCTCGTGGTAGCGCTGCACGATCGCGTCCAGCGCGGCGTCGGGGTCCGCGTGTACCTCGTCGTACGTGACGCCGAGGCTCTCGCCGTACGCCGACTGGACCGCCTCGTGGGCGGTCAGAAGGTCCAGGACGTAGTCCCGGCCACCGTACGTCGCTGTGTCCGGACGAACGATGGGACGAAACACAGCCACTCGTTCGACCCGGCGCGACAGCTGCTGAAGCACGCCGAGAGCGACCGTGGATTTTCCGGTGGACCCCTTCACCGACGCGATGTAGACGCTGCTCCCCATGCCTGCACCCTAACCACTCACCGCGACCGCGGCGGACTGGTCCTCGAACGGGACCTTCGGCCCTGTGCCCGCGGCGCGGGGGACAGGACCGTGAGAGAGGGAGGTGGCACACACATGACCACAATGCCGACGACCGGCCGCTATGTCTTCGACTTCGCCGAGGGGAGCATGGACCAGAAGGAGCTGCTCGGGGGAAAGGGCGCCAATCTCGCGGAGATGACCCGGCTGGGTCTCCCGGTTCCACCGGGATTCACGATCGGGACCACGGGGTGCCGTGCCTATCTGGCGACCGGGGATCTGCCGGCCGGCCTGGCCGACGAGATCACGGCACACCTCGGCCGGCTCGAGCAGGTGATGGGCCGCCGGCTGGGTGACCCGGCCGACCCGCTGCTGATCTCGGTGCGCTCGGGTGGGAAGTTCTCGATGCCCGGGATGATGGAAACCATCCTAGACATCGGGCTGACCGACGAGTCGGTCCACGGGCTGGCGAAGCACTCGGGCGACGAGCACTTCGCGTGGGACTCCTACCGGCGGCTGCTGCAGATGTACGCGCGCACAGTCCTCGACGTACCGGATGAGCTGCTGCAGGCGGCCGTGTCCACGGAGTACGCCGAGTGGGGAGTCGGGACTCCTGAGGAGCTGCCGGCCCCGGCGATCGAACGTGCCTGTACGGCGCTGAAGCAGGTGATCGCCGATCACGCCGGTCGGCCGTTCCCGCAGGATCCGGCGGAGCAGCTCGACCTCGCGGTCCGCGCTGTCTTCGGCTCGTGGTCGACACCGCGGGCTCGTTTGTACCGGCGCCAGGAGCACATCCCGGACGACCTCGGTACGGCGGTCAACGTGATGGCGATGGTCTTCGGCAACCGTGGCCCGGACAGCGGCACCGGTGTCGCCTTCACGCGCGACCCGGCGTCGGGTGCGACGGGGGAGTACGGAGACTACTTGCAGGATGCTCAGGGTGAGGACGTTGTCGCAGGTGTCCGCAACACCGTTCCGTTGGCCCGGCTGGCCGATATCGATCCGGTGAGTCATGCCGGACTGCTGACCGCGATGACCACCTTGGAACGGCATTACCGCGACCTGTGTGACATCGAGTTCACGATCGAGCGTGGCCGGCTGTGGATGCTGCAGACGCGGGTCGGCAAGCGTACCGCTGGGGCGGCGTTCCGGATCGCGGTCCAGTTGGTCGACGAGGGCCTCATCACCCTCGACGAGGCATTGTTGCGCGTCAGCGGCGCCCAGCTCGGACAGCTGATGTTTCCACGGTTCGGCGAGCGGCACGGCGTACCGGAGTTGGCCCACGGTGTTCCCGCCTCGCCGGGTGCCGCGGTCGGGGTCGCGGCCTTCGACTCCGAGGCGGCACAGCGGTTCGCCGCCGACGGCCGGCACGTCGTTCTCGTCCGCCGGGAGACGAACCCCGACGACCTGCCCGGCATGCTGGCAGCGGTGGGGATCCTCACCACCCGAGGCGGGAAGACCTCCCACGCCGCTGTCGTCGCTCGCGGCATGGGCAAGACCTGTGTCTGCGGCGTCGACAGTCTGTCCGTGGACCCGGTCGCGCGCCGTGCTGTCACCGCCGACGGCGTCGTCATCGAGGAGGGCGACGTGCTCTCGTTGGACGGGACCTCGGGCGTCGTCTACCACGGGGAGGTTCCAGTCGTCGCCTCGCCGGTGGTGGAGTACTTCGAGGGTCGCCTGGGCCTCGCCGAGGCGGATGACCTGGTGCGGGCGGTCGACCGGCTGCTGCGGCACGCGGATGCCCGTCGAAGGCTCGGCGTTCACGCGAATGCCGACACTCCCGCGGACGCCGAGCGCGCCCGGCAGTTCGGCGCGGGCGGCATCGGGCTGTGCCGGACAGAGCACATGTTCCTTGGTGAGCGTCGCAAGCTCGTCGAGCGCCTGGTGCTCGCCGAAGGTCCCTCGGACCAGCAGACAGTGCTCGAGGAACTGCTGCGGCTCCAGCGCGACGACTTCGTCGGGATCTTCCGGGCGATGGCCGGCCTGCCGGTGACGGTGCGGCTGATCGATCCGCCGCTGCACGAGTTCCTGCCCGACCTGACCGACCTGTCGGTGCGCGCGGCCGTCGGCCGGGCTACCGGCACTCCCGATGTCGACGCGGAGCGCCTCTTGCCGGCGGTCCGGCGGATGCACGAGAGCAACCCGATGCTGGGGCTGCGCGGTGTCCGGCTGGGGATCGTCATCCCGGGGCTGTTCGCCATGCAGGCCAGGGCGATCGCCGAGGCGGCCGCCATCGTGACGGGGGAGGGCAAGACGGTGCGTCCGGAGATCATGGTGCCGTTGGTGGCCGGCGAAGCTGAGCTGCACCTCGTGCGGCAGGAGATCGAAGGTGTCCTCGCCGAGGTGGCGACCCGAACCGGCCGCACGGTCCCGACCCGGATCGGCGCGATGATCGAGGTGCCGAGGGCGGCGCTGGGTGCCGAGCAGATCGCCCGGTCCGCCGACTTCTTCTCGTTCGGCACCAACGATCTCACCCAGCTGACCTGGGCCTTCAGCCGCGACGACGTGGAGGCATCGATCTTCCCGCGCTACTTCGACGCCGGGATCTTCGCGGTCTCGCCGTTCGAGTCGCTGGATGTCGTGGGCGTGGGCCGGCTGGTCCGGATCGCCGTCGCCGAGGGACGCAGCGGCAACCCCGACCTGGTCGTCGGCGTCTGCGGTGAGCACGGCGGCGACCCGGCGTCGATCGCCTTCTTCGCCGAGGCCGGCCTGGACTACGTCTCGTGCTCCCCGTACCGCATCCCGATCGCGCGCCTCGAAGCAGGCCGCGTCGCCGTGGCCCCGACCTCGGCGGAGAGCGACACACGCTGAGCGGCGCGAGCCCAGCCGACCTTCCCTTGCCGGGGAGGTCGGCTCGGCGCATGGAGGTCGGCTGGGCTGTCGCCATCACGCTGATCAACTCGGTCGGTGCGGTGCCGATCGCCTACTTCGTCCACGGCCGCCGACCGCGAAGCTGATCAGCCGGATGGACGGACTCCGCGGCGGGACCAGGTGCAGGACTCACCAGCCTTCAGTTGCCGCGTCCGGCCGAAGCAGCGGACGGTGATCGGGGCGCCCGGGCCGGGGTCGACGGTGAGCGTGAGCCCGGTGGTGGACACTTCGGCGACGAGCCGGTGTCCGCGGTAGCGCAGCACCATCCGGAGCGTGCCGAGTCTGCCCGGCCAGTGTGGTCCGAAGCGGAGTACGCCGTTCCCCGTGCTCAGACCGGTGAAGCAGCGCTGGATCAGGTCGACGCCGCCGGCCATCGCGGCGAGGTGGATGCCTTCCGCGGTCGTGCCGGTCCGGCTCGGATCGCCGGCGTCGCTGTGCAGCGCCTGTTCGAGGAAGCCCAGGGCCCGATCGGGATCGAGCATCGCCAACCCCCAGGCGTGCACCACCGCGCTGAGCGACGAGCCGTGGCACGTGCGGGCCAGGTAATACTCGACTGTGGCGCGGATAGTTTCGGCGGTCAGCGGGTAGCCGAGCCTTTCCATCAGCTCGCGCAACTCCCGGCGGGGCAGGAGGTACAGCAGCATCAGTACGTCGGCCTGCTTGGAGACCTGGTACGCCGTGACGTCGTGTCCCTCGGCCTCGAGGATCCGGTCCAACCGGCGAATATCGCCGTACTCGGCCCGGTAGTGCTCCCAGTCGAGCTCGGCCAGTTGCTCGTATCCCTCGAACTGGCTGATCACCCCGTCGTGGAACGGGACGTACATCCGGCGGGTCAGTTCGTCCCAGTGACTCAGTTCCTCGGCGCGGAGGCCGAGGGACTCCACCAGTTGCGTGCGCTGCCAGTCCGGTAGTAGATCGAGGGCCTTGGCGGCCACGCCGAACAGCCAGACGGCCATCACGTTCGTGTAGGCATTGTTGTCGATCCCGGCGGCCGGCTGATCGGGATAGCCGGTGTGGAACTCGTCGGGTCCGACCACACCGCGGATCACGTAACGGTCGCGACCCTGGTCGTACTCGGCCAGGCCGGCGAAGAACCGCGCCACCTCGACGATGACCTCGGCACCGTAGTCGCCGAGGAATTCCAGGTCGCCGGTCAGCTCGACGTATTGCCACATGGTGTAGGCGATCGCCAGGCCGACATGCCGTTGCCGGAAGGTCGCGTCCTCGCTCCAGCGGCCGGACAACGGATTGAGATGCAGCCGCTGGCTCTCCTCACGACCGTCGCTGCCGGACTGCCACGGATACATGGCTCCCGGATAGCCCGCCTGCCGAGCCGCTAGTCGGGCGGCGGGCAGCCGCCGGTACCGGTACAGCAGCAGTGCCCGCGTCAGCGACGGCATGCGCAAGGTGAGCACCGGGAAGACGAACAGCTCGTCCCAGAAGATGTGGCCCCGGTACGCCTCCCCGTGCAGGCCGCGAGCGGGTACGCCGGCGTCGGTGTCGGCGCTGTGCGGCGAGACCGACTGGAGCAAATGGAAGAGGTTCAGCCGGACTGCGGCAAGGGTGCCGTCGAACGGCTCCTCGAGGTCCAGGGAGAACTGACGCCACAGGTGTGACCAAGCCAGCAGGTGGGCTTCGCGCAGCTGGTCGAAGCCGGGCGCATTCGCGACTGCGGTGCGGCTGGCCAGCAGCGGTTCGGAGATCCCCGGGTCACGCGACCCGCAGAGCGCGGCCACCTTCTCGGCGGTGACGACGTCTCCGCTCCGGACTGGGACGACGACCTCGGCAAACGCGGATGTTGTGTCCGTCCGTGAGGTCCAGTCCGTGAGTGGCGATCCGTTGTGGGCGGCAATGGTTCGCGTCGCGACGGCAACCCGGTGGCGTGATTGCGAGGTCGTCGCCGCGACCATGAGGTTGCCGTCAGCAACCGTTGCGGACACGTCGGTCAGATGCCGGCCGGACAGTTTCCGGTAGCGCTCGACGCCGGCGTTGCAGACGGCGCCGTTCACCGCGGTTCCGAGTCGTAGCCGGCCCTCCCAGTTGACGGCGGTGACGGCCAGGGTCTGGCCGGCCAGGTGTGGCTCGGCCATGCTGACGAAGCGCCGCTCCACACCGCGGACCTCCCGGCCGTGCGGATCGCGGAGCCAGAACCGCCGGGTCAGGACGCCGCGCAGCAGGTCCAGATCCTGATCGTGCTCGAGCACCTCGCAGTTGTCGGGACTGAGCCAGTCGCCGTCGTCGATGGCAGCCGTCAGCGGCAGCCAGTCCGGCAGGTTCACCAGGCTCTCGTTCTCGAGCACATGGTCGTTGAGCGGGTCGGCCAGTCGGTTGTAGTAGCCGGCCAGGTACGTCCCTGGGTAGTGGTGTTCGTCGGCCACGGCACCTGCCCAGCACCCTCTGGTGGCGAAGTACCCGTTGCCGACGGTGCACAGTGCCTCGCGCCGCCGCTCGTCGGCGAGATCGTAGCCGCCGAACCGGTGGATCCAGTCGTTCATGGCTCGAGACCGACCCAGCCCGTCGCGTCCCGCCACGGGCGGCGGCCGGTGTGTGCCTCTGCCTGGGCTGGATAGCCGATCCGGAGGATCATCTGCGGCCAGCTCCGTCCACCGATCAGGTCCCGGATCTGTGCCCGCAAG
>NZ_JBEZYF010000135.1:0-7606 GCF_040638415.1 Kribbella sp. NPDC026596
TCGCTCCGGCGTTTCCGCTCGGTGCGAGAGCAGAACAGTAGCGCACTTTTCGCCCATCCAAAAACCGGATTCCAGGGTGTCGCGATGCGGACGCTCCGAGCGTGAATCTCACATCATTCGTCCCAACAGCCCCACTTGTTTGTCTACTCGCCACACCGTTCAGGCCTTCAGCGATGCGACGTCGACGTCGCGGAGATAGTCGGGGTCGCCGCGGAGTTCGATCGCGGTGATGCGGCCGTCGGTGACGGTGAAGGAGAAGACGACCTGCGGCTCGCCGCGATACGACCACACCAGCCCGGCGAGCCCGTCCACCAAGGCCAGCCTGGCTGCCTGCGCGCGTCCGGAGAACGTCTCCGCGACCGCCGCCGCGCCCGACACCATCGCCGAATTGCCAAGTGCCACGACGGCCGCATCGGCACGCAGTACGACGTCTGGGTCGAGCACCTCGAGCAACGCCGCGAAGTCCCCACCGCGAGACGCTGCGAGGAACGCGCTGACGATCTCCTTCTGCCGGATCGCGTCGGGTCCGGCCGGTTCCGGCGTACCTTGCACTCTCCGCCGCGCCCGGCTCGCGAGCTGCCGCGCGGCGGCCGGTGACTTGCCCAGGATCGGCGCGATGTCGTCGTACGGCACCGCGAACATGTCATGCAGCACGAACGCGAGCCGTTCGGCCGGCGTCAGTGTCTGCAGTACGACGAGCAGCGCGAGACCGACCGAATCCGCCTGTACTGCTTCGAGTTCGGGATCGGGTACGGCGTCGTCCGCGAGCGCGGGGGAGTGATCGGCGACCGGCCGCTCGGGCCGCCCGCGGCGCGTCCGCAGCATGTCGAGGCAGATCCGGCCGACCACCGTGGTCAACCACCCACCGAGGTTGTCGATCGAGCCGGCTTCGGACCGGCTGAGCCGGATCCACGTCTCCTGCACCGCGTCCTCGGCCTCGGGCGCGGAGCCTAGGATCCGGTAGGCGACGCCGTGCAGGCGTTCCCGGTTCTCCTCGAACCGGGCCACCAGCCAGTCGTCCTGACCCATCCCGACCACATCCTTCGTACTGTCACACTTCCCGGCCCGGCGCCGTCATCCGATTGACGGACCACCCGCACCACATGTGACACGAGATCCCGAGGAGCGCCACCATGACGGACCCGGCCCGCCCATTGTCGGTACGCAAGCAGGACACTCTCCGCCTCCTGGAGAACGACGTCGACGCCTGGGTCGCCACGGCTTCCCCGGACGGTACGCCGTACCTGATGCCGTTGTCCTTCCTCTGGAACGGCGAGTCTCTCCTCCTCTCGACCGCGGCCGGCAACCCCACTGCCCGCAACCTCCAGAAGAACCCCACGCTCCTCCTGACTCTCGGCCACACCCGAGACGTCGTCCACATCACCGCCACCACCGAAACGCTGCGCGCCGGCGACCTCGCCGAGCTTGAGGGCGACGCCTTCGCCGAGAAGGCCGGTTTCGATCCGCGTCCGCTCGCGAACTACCTGTACTTCCGCGCCACCCCCACCAAGATCCAGGCCTGGCGCGAAGTCAACGAACTCAAGGACCGCGTCCTGATGGAATCCGGCGCCTGGCTCATTTGACCTTGAGTGCGCTCTAGGAGGCAGCCTGGCTCCATGCGATACAGGACTCTTGGCAACGGCCGGACTGTCAGCGCACTGTGCCTGGGGCGATGAACTTCGGCAGTTCGACGCCTCCTGAGACCGCGCGCTCGATCCTCGACCGCTTCGTCGCGGCCGGCGGGACCTTCATTGACACCTCGAACAACTACAACCAGTGGACCGGGCACGGCGGCGAGAGTGAAGAGTTCCTCGGCAGTTGGATGAAGTCCCGGGGCAATCGGGATCAGTTGACGATCGCAACCAAGTGCGGCGCCCGGACGACCAAGCCCGGAGACCCCGGCGACGCGCACTGGGAAGGCCTCAGTTCGACAGTCGTCGAGTCCGCGGTGAAGGGGAGCCTGGATCGGCTGGGCACCGACCGCATCGACCTCTACTACGCCCACATCGACGACCGCACCACCCCGCTGGACGAGACCGTGGCCGCCTTCGGCGGTTTAGTAGCCGACGGCACCGTAGGTCAGTTTGGCTGCAGCAATCACGCCGCCTGGCGCCTGGACCGAGCCCGCGGGTTGGCCGCCGCTCAGGGCGTAGCGCCGTACTCCGTCATCCAGCAGCACTACACCTATCTCTGGCCCAATCCGCCTTCCCTGCAAGGCGTAAGCCGCCACGGCACCCCGCACTTCCAGCACGCCGGCATCGAGCACTTCGACTACCTGGCGGAGCACCCGGACGTCACCCTGGTCGCCTACCAATCCCTCCTGACCGGCTCCTACACCAACCCCACCCGGCCTTTCTCAGCGCAGCGCGGCTACGCCCATCCCACGGCCTACACCCGCAACGAAGCCCTACGCCAGGTAGCTCAAGACCTCAACGCCACCCCGAACCAAGTCATCCTCGCCTGGCTCCTCCACAAGAACGTCGTCCCGCTGTTCGGCCCTTCGTCCGTCGCCCAACTGGACGAGGCACTGGAGGCCCTCGACCTCCAGCTCGACGCCGACGTCATGGACCGCCTCGACAACGCCTAAACGGGTCGACGGCTTCGCGGAGCCCTGACACAGTGCGCATCATGGATGACTTCGGTCGCGTGAGCCTCGCGGACTTGCAGCTCATGCAGGACCTGGCGCAGCGGATTACGGCTGTCCGTCCCGACCTGGTGAACAGCGGCTCGTCGTACGGAGAGCTGGCTTGGACCTGGGGCAAGGGGTATGCAAGCGACGGTGAGAGCTGGCTCGAGCCAGTCGGAACACATCCCGACTACCGCCGCCGCGGCCTCGGCAGAGCAATGCTCCTGCACGGCATGCACCTGGCCCGAGATGCCGGCGCCAACCACATGACAGTCGTCTGCCTGGGCGCACCGGGCCACCCCAGCGCCCGCGGCCTCTACTACAGCGCCGGTTTCCAGTACTTCACCCGAGACGCGCCGCTCCTGAAGCCCTCTGGGTAGCTCCTGTCGTTGCTCAGGCTGCGGACGATCGACATGGTGGATCCGTTGTATCCGATCGAAGGAGTCGCTCGGGCAAGGGCGGCCTAGTCATCATCCCGCCCGGCACAACCACGTCTTCGGCGCAGCGGAAGGCCAAACGGCCGACGTCTTCGTAGTACTCAGCCCCGGCATAGAACGCTTTGGCTACTTCGAACAACTAGCCGCCATCAGCCGCGGCGAAGCAGTCTTCGAGTCCCTATTCCCCGAACAAGACCGCTACGACGTCCACTTCGCCGACCTCCCCAACTGGCGCACAACCCCCTAACAGCCACGACACCCCGCGACCGCAGGCCGCGTCCCCGTGGCCAGCTGATCCCCAACACGATGAGCCGTTCGCCGGGGGTTTGCACCCCTCCTGGTGACCGAAGACAAGCAATAACCTGTCCAAGCCCACCAGTTCCTGTGCCACCCCACGCCAGCCGGTTGCCGCGCGAGGGGCTTGCGAGCAATCCCACAGGGCTGTCGATCCAGCCCCGACCTCAGGGCCGGCAGTAGCCGAGCGAAGCGAAGGCCCAGGGGGGTGCGGGTGACGGAGCCCCCGCTCGCGGCAAGCGAAGCGCAGCCGCACAAATGACGCAGGCGACCCGGTCCGAGCTTTCCGCGGACACGAGTCGCCTGTCGATGCGTGGGCGATACTGGGTTCGAACCAGTGACCTCGTCGGTGTGAAGGCGGATCCTGCGTACCAGGAGCTCCGGACTGGTCTCCGGAGGCCTCCGCTGATGCTGCCGCCACCTGGCATCGACGACGAGCACCACCGCGTTCGCTGCCTTCTCGCTGCTCTGCAGCCAACCGGCCTCAGGGCGCTGGCGACCGGGCGCGCTTGGCCCGTGAATGCCGGACGAGGGCGACCGCGATCGCGCCACCGACCGCCGCCAACATGGCCACGACACTCGGCACGACGACGCGCACGATGCCCCCGGCGATGCTGGAGCCGACCGCGAGCCAGCTGCCGCCCGCGACCGCAGGCGCACCAGGCGCCTTGATCAGGAACTTACCGGGTTGGGTGACCTCCAGGGTCAAGACTGCACGCCCTTCCCGAGAGCCGAAGCTGTAGGTCACCGACCCGGAATGAGGCTCGAGGCTTTGCACTTCTGCGGGGGCTGAGACTGGTGTCACCGTGAGATCGAAGGCGGGGACGTTGCCAGCGGCGGCCCCCGGTCCTTCGTAATAGATCACGTAGCTCCCGCTGTGATCCAGGCTGACTTCGCCCTGCCCGGGCACTGCCACCCGCTCAAAGGAGTCGATCCGGTTGTTGAGCAAGACCAGTCCGAGCAAAAGCCAGGCCAACCCGGCAACAAAGACCAGCAGGGCCACCCAGTACCACACCCGGCCCGGTCGCAGCTTCGCTGATGGCGAGGGGGCCGGAGCGGCCCAATCCGCCTCGTCCCCGCTGCCCGAGCTCGCGGAACTTGCCATAACCAATACCTCGCCGGGTGCCACTCGTCGGGGTCCAATGACCTCAACAACTTCGGTACAGACCAATTCGCCGATTGTCAAGGACCTGGCGAAACCCGAGACAGATTCTGCGACGAACATCGTCACCGTGGTGGCTCCGCCGCGTTGGCCGCGCTCGAAATCAGGCGAGGACTTCACTCCCGGAATCTCCGTAGTCTTCGGCATGTGCCTGTCATCGCCTATCGACTGCGTGGGCGATGCTGGGTTCGAACCAGTGACCTGTTCGGTGTGAAGGCGGATGGCGCGTACCAAGGGCTGCGACACTGCTCCGACGAGCCTCCGCTGTTACCTACCCCGAGCCATGGGCGTGCGACCGCGCCGCTCGCTGCCTTCCTACTGCCTCTGGATCCGATCGCCTCAGCCGTCAACGGTCAGTCAGAAGCCTGTTGACACTCACTCGTGCTCGCAGAGGGTCCAACACAGGTTGGACGCCGCGACCGCTACCGTCTACATACGATCGTGGTCTAACGGGTGGGGGAGGAAGCACCCCATTGCGTCGGACGCTGTTCCGCGCGCGTATCTGGCGGCCGTCGCTCGTCCTGGCCGGACTGCTCGGCCGGGTTGTAGAGGAAGCCGACAAGTTCAGGGGCACCTGGCCGACCCCGGCCGGGGACGAGACCGAGCTGTTCAAGACGAAGGCACAGGCTGTGAAGGCCGTGTCGCGCCACGCCGAAGGTGGGCTGCGGTTCCACGACCTCCGGCACTCGTACGCGTCGTGGCTGATCTCCTCGGGTGTGCCGGTTCCCGACGTACAGCGGGTCATGGGGCACGAGCGGCCGACGACGACACTCGCGATCTACACCCACGTGCAGGGAGGCTCCCAAGAGCGGGTCCTAGGGGCTCTTGCTGCCTTTTCGCTGCCTGACGAGGGCTGAAACTACGAGAGCGGGGACCCGGCTGGTGCTGGGTTCCCGCTCTGACCTGCGCGTACTTCGGGTGGGCGATACTGGGTTCGAACCAGTGACCTCTTCGGTGTGAACGAAGCGCGCTACCACTGCGCCAATCGCCCGTACAGTTGGTGCTGTTGTTGCCTTTGGTGCCTTGCGGGTGAAACCTTAGCGCATCATTGAGCGACGATCTAATCCGGCCGGGCTACTCTTGCTGCAGGACGGAGACCCCGTCGCGTTGGAGACGTGATTGTGACTTTCTCGCACGACACCGAGCAGGCGCTCGGCACGCTGGTCCGGCTGGTCAATACCCTGCCCGGACCGAACAGCCAGGTCGACACGATGGAGACGATCGAGGAGCTGGAGAAGTTCGTCCACGAGCGCGAGTTCAGTGCGGTCGACACGCTGACGGAGAAGGACCTGGCCGAGGTCCGCGATCTGCGGCCGTTGTTCTCACCGGTGTTCACCACGGACTCCGACGCGACGGCGGCGGCGATGATCAACGCGATCGTCGCGCGCGGTACGACGACGCCGCGGCTGACGAATCACGACGGGCACCCGTGGCACATCCACTACTCGCGGGACGGCGCGTCGCTGGCGTGCCGGATCACGGTGGAGTGCGGGATCGCGCTGGCCCAGGTGATCTCCGCCGGCGAACGTGAACGCCTCCGTCGCTGCGAGGCTCCGGACTGCGACGACGCGCTGATCGACCTGTCCCGCAACCGGTCCAAGCGGTACTGCGACGCGCGTACCTGCGGCAACCGTTTGCACGTCGCCGCCTACCGCGAACGCCGCAAAGCCTCCGGGGAGTAATCCTTAGGTAGGCCGGGGGAGTCCGTACGTCGCGCCGCCTGGCTACTCGCTTGGCTTGAGGGCTGTCACCACGTCGCCGGTCAGACCGAGGCTGAAGGCCAAGGCATCCAAAGCGGTGCTGAGTCTGGCGAAATCCTGCTTGCTCAAGGCATCGACGAACGCCGTACGAGACCAGCCTTCTCCAGTTGGGTCACCTGGTAGCTCAGGCCGCTCTTCGACGTCAACGCGACGCCGGCGAGTTCAGTCATCCGGAGCTCGCCGTCGGGTGCGTTGGCGAGCCGCGCCAACACCTCGTACTGCGGGTGCGACTGGCCGGCCCTGTCCTTCAGTTGCTGCTCGACCCGATGGTTGAGCAGCGTCGAGACGCCTAGGAACGTCCGCCAGGTCTGCGGTTCACGTTGACTGAGTCCGTTAGGGATTGGGCTCGTCGGCGGAGCGGTCCGCGAAGATCTTGGCGACCTGGGCGGTGACGGTGCCCGGGGCGGGGAGGTCCCGGTCGTCCGCGCGGTGGATGCCTTGGATGTCGCGTGTCGTCGACGTGAGGAAGACCTCGTCCGCCTCGAACAGCCGCTCCAGCGGTACGTCGCGCTCGATTGCGCCGAACCACTCGATGACGAGCGCACGGGTGATGCCGGCGAGCGCACCGGACTCCAGCGTCGGCGTGACCAGCTCACCGTCGTACACGCAGAAGATGTTCGAACCCGTGCCCTCGCAGAGGGTCCCGACGGTGTTCGCGAAGATCGCCTCGCTGCCGCCGCGTTCCTTGGCGTAGGCGAGGGCGCGCACGTTCTCGGCGTACGACGTCGTCTTCAAGCCGGCGACCGCGCTGCGTTCGTTGCGGACCCACGGCACGGTGACGATGGCCGACGTCGGCGACGGTCGCTTGATCGCCTGGGTCGCGACCAGGATCGTCGGGCCCGACGTACCGCGATCGGACGACAACGGTGAGACACCACCCGTGTACGTGATCCGCAGCCGGCCGAACGGGATGTCCGGATCGGCCTGCACGACCGCGGCGATGCCCTCCTCGACCCGCGCGACGTCCGGCGTGGGCAGGCCGAGACCGACCGCGGAGCGAACCAGCCGCTCGAGATGCCGCGTCACCGCGAACGGGCGGCCGTCGACGATCTTGATCGTCTCGAACACTCCGTCACCGGTGGTCAGCCCGTGATCCAGGGGCGAGACCGTCGCCTCGTCGCCCTGCAGGGTGCCGTTGAGCCAGATACGCATGTGGTGCTCCTTCCGCGGATCACCTTAGTGCTAAGGCGATCCGGCCCTGCCGGGCAGTCCGAAGGTGACCAGGCGATGACGGTACGTCGACGTCCGGTGGACCCCGGTTTTTGAACTCCGGCGCAGATGGGCTAATGTTCTTCTCGCGCCGGGGGAAACACAAACTCGGTCGCAT
>NZ_JBEZYF010000136.1:0-6994 GCF_040638415.1 Kribbella sp. NPDC026596
TGGCATCTGCGCGCCTATGCGGAGAGTGAGATCCTCGGCCTGATCTCACCGTGGCATGCCGGGGCGGATCTGTGGCGTATTCATCGGCTGGACAAAATCGGAGTACGGCGGTCCAGTGCGGTCGCCGAGGTTGCGCTGGACCGTTTCATCGGTGCCGTCGGACTCGTCGCCGCGGTGGTGGTGACCGGCGTGACACTGCCCTGGACCGTGCTGGCGATCGCCCTCGGTGCCGCTGCCGCGGTTCTCGCCGGCGCGCTCGTCGTACGGCGCCGGCGTCCACTCCTGGCCGGTCGCTGGCCGTGGCCGTCGGCCAAGGTGTTCGCGCTCGGCGTGCTCCTGTCGATCGGGTACCAGGCCACGATCCTCGGTCTGCTGGTCGGGTCCATCGACGCCGTCGGCGGATCCGTGCCGCCGCTCCAACTGGTCGCGGTCTTCGGGGCGAGCCAGATCGCCGGCGCGCTGCCCGGAGTGCACGGTGCGAGTCCACGCGATGGCGCCCTGGTCGCCGGCCTCGCGTCGATCGGGGTCTCCTGGACGGCCGCCTTCGGCGCTGTCGCACTCACCGCCTTGCTCTACTGGATTCCAGCTCTCCTGCTGGGTGGCAGCTGCCTGTTCCTGCGCTGGCGTGGCTGGTTCACCGAGCCACAAGCTACGGCGCCGTGACTCGGGAGCTCATCGTCGCGCACCGCGCGGGCAACAACCTCGAAACGCTCCGGTCGGCCCTCGATCTCGGCGCCGACCTGGTCGAGGCGGACGTGCACGCTTATCGGGGCCGCCTCGAGATCCGGCACCGAAAGAGCCTTGGTCCGTGGTGGCTGTGGGATCGGGGTGAACTGGTCCGCCGCGCTCAGGTGCAACCGCTCGAGATCCGCGAACTGCTGGCCTCTGTCGACGGCGATCCCCGTCTGCTGCTCGACCTGAAGGGTGTCCATCCCCGCCTCGGCGCCCGCGTCGCGACAGCGCTGACCGAGGTCATGCCGGCCGGCACGGTCACCGTGTGCACACAGCACTGGTGGATGCTCTCCGCCTTCCGCGACCTGCCCAACGTGCGACTTGTACTGTCGGCCGGGAGCCGCCGCGGACTCCGCCGACTGCGGTCCCGGCTCCGCGGACGACCGGCGTACGGCGCCTGCGTCCACCGGCGACTCCTCACCCCCGAGATCGTCACCGAGCTCCGGGACGGCGCCGAGCGCGTCCTCACCTGGCCGGTCGACACCAAGGACGCGCTGGCCGACGCCCGTCGCCTCGGCGTCGACGGAGTGATCGGAAAGAACCTGAGCGTCCTCAGCGCAGACTGAGCGCGTCAGCTCTCGGCGCGAGGCTGGCCACCTCAGCTGGTGGTTCAGCCGAGGTGGACCGTCGCCCAGACCTGCGGTCAGCGGCGGAGGTGAACGTGCTCGTGAGTGATCTGCTCGATATCGGCCGTGGCGGCGTCGAGCAGCTCGTGGGCCAGGCTCGACAAGGCCCGCGCCACCGCGAGCTCGTCGCCGATCTCGGCGATCTCGGTGTCCCCCGGATTCCGGCGGGCGGTACCCCGGCCGACGAGCTGCGTCTGGTCATTCGTGTTCAGCCGGGCCTCCGCGTTCGTGGTCCGCTCGTCCTCGTGCTCGTCGATGAAGATCTCGACGCTCCAATGCCTGCTCGCGACCATGATGGTCACCCCTCCGATCGATGAACGCCTCAGCACCATCTTCCGAGCACGCCGGGATCCACACCAGGGCCGTCCGGTCCACCTCACCGGGAATTTCTGCTCTGTCGCTCGATCGCGGGCCGGCGTGTGCTGGAACTGCGAGAGAGGAGCCGGCCATGACCGACATCGACAAAGCCCGTACACAGCGCGATGCGCAGCGCACCGTGGCCAGCCGGCGGACGACCGGATCGACGTCCTCCGGGCAGGCCATCGTGCGCCACCTCGGAGTCGAGCTCTACAAGGAGCGCCGCGACCGCGACAAAGCACCGGCCGAGCCCAAAGGCGACCAGCCGACCGAACCTGACCGCTGACTCGGAGGAGGTCCATCGACCGGCGGGTTGCTCGCTCAGGTCACCGGCACTCGGGCTCTTTGTGGCGACCGGGCTGCGACCCATTCTGGTCGCGAGGAATCGACGGCGGAGGTGACGCGACATGGGACGAGGCGAACCCCGTCTGCAGATCGTCCGAGCGATCCTGGTGTTCAGTGCCGGATGTCTCGTGCTCGGAGTCGGGATCGGCCTCGGCCCGCCGTACCTGGCGAAGGCCGGCCTCCATCCCGTCACGATCCTGGGTATGGCTGGATTTGCAGCAGGGCTGGTATTGCTCGCTCTCGGCGGCGTGGGACTGGTGCGCGTCGCGCGGAGCTGGCGCCGCATCCTGGTGGTGCCTGTCCTGCTCGCCGCGGTGGCCGCCTCAGTGCTGTCGATCGGACAGGCGGTTGCGGCGACCAACGTGCCGCCGACGACCGTCGGCTCGGCCACTCCGGCAGATCGCGGCCTGGCCTCTACCGAAGTCAGGTTCCCGACGGCTGACGGGGTCGCGCTCGCCTGCTGGTACATCCCGTCCCGAAACCACGCGGCCGTTGTCCTGCTCCATGGGGCGGGCTCGACCCGCTCGAGCCTGCTCGATCACGCTGTCGTCTTGGCACATCACGGGTACGGCGTACTGCTCCTGGACGCGCGCGGTCACGGTCGCAGCGGCGGACGCGCCATGGACTTCGGCTGGTACGGCGACGAAGACGTCGCCGCGGCCGTGTCGTTCCTTCAGACCCGGCCGGACGTCGATGACGAGCTGATCGCGGCGGTCGGGTTGTCGATGGGCGGCGAGGAAGCGATCGGCGCAGCGGCAGGTGACCGGAGGATCCGTGCTGTCGTCGCCGAGGGCGCGACCCACCGAGCAACCTCCGATCGGGAGTGGCTGTCCGACGAGTTCGGCTGGCGCGGCACCCTCCAAGAGGGTCTGGACCGGCTGACCTACGGCATCACCGACGTCCTCACGGCGGCCGATCAACCGCCGGCATTGCGCGATGCGGTGGCTGCGACCGCCCCACGAAGGGTACTGCTCATCGCCGCCGGCGACCGCGCCGACGAAGGAAACGCAGACCGCTACATCCAGTCCGGGGCCACCGGCAGCGTCGACTTGTGGATCGTCCCCGACACAGGACACACCGATGCTCTGCGAACCCATCCGGGCGAGTGGGAACAGCGAGTCACCGCATTCCTCGCAACCGCACTCCACCTTTAAGGCCGATGGACGCCTGAACCTGAACTCCAGTGGACGGACCTTGTGACCCTCTCGCCCGGGTCCGACGGCCCTGAAACGGGAGCTTCACTGGAACCACGATGAAACTATGAGTAGTCCGTCTTCCGGACCACAAAGGTCCCCCGGGCACAGTCGTGGGCGCGTGGTACTCGCGGTTGTGGCGGTCCTCACGGTCGCGCTCGTCATCGGAACGATCGCGGTCATCACCCGCGCGCACGACGACACGGCCGGTCCAGCAGCGCCGATCGTACCGACCAAGACCGTCACCAGTAAGACGACGCCTCGATCGCCAGCTCCGTCGCCGACCGTGCATACGCCTGGTGCCGCGCTGCTCATCCTCTACATCGAGAGCGCGAACGGCGGATGCGAAAGCCGCAGTGGAACGGTGCTCACCAAGGCGCCCAAGATCGTGTGGCAGCACGAAGGAACCGAACCCCACCGCGACGGAACCATCGGCGGCATCTGGTTCGCGGCGGACCTCGACTCGCATGGCGAGTGGCACGTGGACCTGTCCGCGTGCTGAAGGAAGGAGATGTGTGATGTCCAAGAAGGTACTCATTGCCTACGGCACCAAGATGGGCGCGACCGCGACCATCGCGGCAGTCATTGGTTCCGAGCTCCGGGCCGCCGGCCACCAGGTCGACGTCCACGAGATCGGCGCCGTCCTGGCCGTCAGCGAGTACGACGCCGTGATCGTCGGCAGCGCGATCTACCAGGCCCGCTGGCGCCCCGAGGTCGTTCGCTTCCTCCGCCACCACGAGCGGCAACTCCGCAATCGGCCGGTCTGGCTCTTCCACAGCGGCCCGATCGGTCCGAGCAAGAATCACGACCAGCCCCTCCCGGCCGACGTCGCTCGGCTGGCACGTCTCATCCAGGCCGCACCGGTCAAGACCTTTGCCGGTGAACTCCAGGCCGATGCGATCACCGCACGCCTGTCCCGCCGGGCTGACCTCGAACACCTGATCGGCGACACCCGGGACTGGAACAAGATCCGCACCTGGTCCCGTGAAATCGCCACCACCCTGCAGACAGCGCGAGCCGAAGCAGCCGGCAATGGCTCATCTCTTGCCGCAGGCAAGTAAGTCGACAACTTCCGGATCCCAGCGGCGCACGGCGACCCGGCGGACTGGGACGATGGCGCTCGCCTGGGGCCGCAGCGCGGTCGGCCTGCTGGTCCTGATCGCCGTCGTCGACTACGTCGTACTGCCCAGAATGGCCGGCACCGAGCAATCACTTCGCCTGCTGCGACACGTCGATCCATGGTGGGTAGCCGCCGGAATCGCGTTCGAGGCGATCAGTCTGGTGAGCTACTCGCTGAGTACCCGCAGCGTTCTGAGGTCGAGACCAGCAGGCTTCGGCTGGATCGTACGCAGCGATCTGACCGGCTATGGCATCGGGCACATCGTGCCGGGCGGCGGGGCGACGACGACGGCGCTCCGCTATCGGCTCTTGGTCTCCGGTGGCGCGACGCCGACCGATGTCGCGGCGGCAATCGCAGTCCAGGGCGTCGGGTGTGCGGTGGCGCTTGCGGCGATCCTCTGGGTTGCCCTCATTCCCAACCTGCTGTTCTCCGGACCGACCGCGCCGTACCTGATCATCTGGCTCATCGGCGCCGTCCTCGCCGCCTGCGGCGTCGTTGCCACCCAGAAGCGTTCAGGGATGGCTGCGGGTGCGGCAACTGTCCTCAATTTCGCGCTCCGCCGGCTCCCCCGACGCTGGCGACCCCGGGCTCGCGAGATCGCGAGGCAGCTGCGTGACCTGCTGTCGGACCGCGAGGTCCGCAGATCCTTCCTGACCTGGGCCACACTCAACTGGCTGCTCGACGCCGCAGCTCTCTGGTTCTTCCTGATTGCCTTTGGGCACCTGATGAACCCCGCGTCCTTGCTGCTTGCCTACAGCATTGCGAGCCTGCTCGCGGTCCTGCCCATGACACCTGGCGGACTCGGCATCATCGAAGGCGTCCTCATCCCGGGCCTCATCGGCCTCGGCGTCCCTGGCGGTATCGCCGTACTCGCCGTCGTGTCCTGGCGCCTGTTCCAATTCTGGATCCCCGTCCCCGTCGCCGGCCTGTGCTACCTGTCCCTGCGCACCCCAGGCTGGCGCGACAGAGTCGCCGCCCGCGAGAACGCCGCCCGGTAGCAGCATCTGGTGTTGCAGCCGGACCAGTGCTGATATGAACCATGGAGCGGCAGCTGGTGCACGAGGAGCTTGAACGGGCTCGTGCGGACTTTCGCCGGTTGGTCGAGTCGGCCGATCGGGCCGATTTGCTGAGGGCAACGAACGGAACTCGCTGGAACAACCGCCAACTGCTGTTCCACATGCTGCTCGGCTATCTGATCATCCGCGCCCTGCTGCGGCTCGTGCGGGTGTTCGGTCGACTGCCGCAAGGAGCGAGTCGTGCCTATGCTCGACTACTCAACGCGGCGACCCGACCGTTCGATCAGGTGAACTTCCTCGGTTCGTACGCCGCCGGGCACGCGGTCAGCCCGGCGCGGATGGTAGTCATGTTCGACCACGTCGTCGCCAAGCTGCACCAGCGGCTCGACGCCGAGTCCGAGGCCGATCTGGCTCGCGGCATGCACTACCCCACGCGGTGGGATCCGTTCTTCAAGGACTACATGACCTTGGCCGACGTCTACCACTTCCCCACCCAGCACTACGACTTCCACCGCCGTCAGCTCACGCTGACCAACGCGCCGAAGTGACAGGGCACTACCGTGCAGGACCTGCACCTTCGGCGCCGGGGCTGAGTGGGGCGACCGGAGCGATGCCGGTGGCTTCACCGGCGCCCATGCCGGCCCTGCCGATCAAGCCGGAGACCAGCTCTTGCGCCTCCGTCAGCGTCTGTTCAAGGGTCTGCAGACCGGCATCCACGCGGCCCGCCTCGAGTGACCATCGGGCCGCGGCCATGCCCTGCACGATCGAGTCATTGATCTCGATCGCCTGGCGATACAACAGCGCTGCGGATTCCAGACGCCGCTTCTCCGCTTCAGAGCGGCGAAGCCGGTCCGACGCATCGCCGAGCAGGACGCCGAGGAGCAGCAGCGGCAGGACGCGTGACATCCATCCGGAAGGACTGAGAGTCACATCCTTCACCACAATCCAAACCACGATCAGAGCCACGGCGACCAACGCCCCTGCCACACCGGCGCGCAGTCCGAAGGCGATGGCGATCAGGGCCACTGGCAAGGCGAAGAGCATGGAATAGGTGTCAGCGGGCTGACCGGCAAGCACCCGGAGCAACAACACCAAGACGTAGAGCGCACCAGCGACGGCAAGGGCCACGCCCGGGTGATGGCGGAACCAGGGTTCACGCGGCGAGCTGGCTGTCAGGCTGGTGGTGACGATCATCGTTCCAGCGTGCGCCGCCTCCATCCGCGAGCACAGAGGCCGAAAGTCCCGACGTGCCCCCGCGCCCGGACCTTCATCGCCGGCATCGATTGGTCACGCGCGCGTGGCAAACAGCCCGGCGGCTGTTCTCAGGCGCTTCGACGAGCCGCTGCAGCACGCTGGTTCACAACCTTCGGCACTAGTGGAGCGTTTCTGAAGTCTGCGGACGGTTGGCCTTCTTGAGGATCTCGTCGGCGGTCTTGGTCCAGACGAAGGGGTGGCAGCGGTCGTTCCAGCCGTCGATGAAGGCGCGGATCTTGGCGTTGAGGTCCTTGACCGAGCCGAACGTGCCGCGGCGGATGGCCTGTTTCTCGATGATCCCGAACCAGACCTCGACGAGGTTGAGCCACGATCCGGAGGTAGGAGTGAAGT
>NZ_JBEZYF010000137.1:0-6635 GCF_040638415.1 Kribbella sp. NPDC026596
GCTACGCAAGTAGCTGACCGCGACGCGCTGGGGTCAGCAGCTAGTGACCCTTGGTGCGGAGTCCCCACCCGAAGGGGTACAGCGGGTGGTAATTCGCGTCGCCGACGTTGATCGGCTCCTGGTCGGCACTGCGCGGCCAGCTGTGGGAGAGCTTGCCCGTGAAGGGGCGCTTCCCGAACAGCACATCGGCTACGCCTTCGCCTTGTGAGCCAGGCAGCCAGGACGCGACCAGGGCGTCGATCGTGCCGAGCTGCGCCGGCGGGATGACCTGTGGGCGGCCGGAGACGACCAGCACCGCACACTTCGCGATCGCCCCACACACCTTGTCCACGACCGCGCTGTCCACCGGTTGCAGATCCAGGCTCTTCGGTTCACGTGGCACTCCGGCGTCCTCAGGATCGAAGGCCCACTGTGGACCACCGACGTCGCCGAAGCCCTCCGAATAAGGAGTTTCGCCGACGACCACGACAGCCACATCACTACCCGCCGTCGGTGCCGAACCGTCCTTGCTATAGGTCACCTGTGCCTGAGGAGCAACCTGCCGGATGCCGTCGAGGATCGTATTGCCGGGTATCCGGTGCTGCCCCGACGCCCCCTGCCAGCTGAGAGTCCAGCCACCCGCCTGGTTCCCCATGTCGTCGGCGTTGCGGCCGGCGACGTACACCTTGGCGTTCTTCTTCAACGGCAGCAGGCCGCCGGAGTTCTTCAGCAGCACCTGTGACTCGGCGACGGCCTGCCGCGCGAGCGCACGGTGCTGTGCCGAGCCGACGTCGGCGAGATGCTTACGGTCCGTGTAGGGCTTCTCGAACAGACCGAGCTCGAACTTCTTGGTCAGGATCCGCCGTACGGCGTCGTCGATCCGCGCCTGCGACACTCGGCCGGCCCGTACCTCGTCGAGCAGCGTGGTTTCGAAGGACTGGTACGCGTTCGGCTCCATGAACATGTCGATACCGGCGTTGACCCCGGTCCGGACCTGTGCCGCCCAGTCACCCGGGAGCTGGTGGATCCCCTCCCAGTCGGAGATGACGAAACCGTCGAACCCGAGCTTGCCCTTCAGGACGTCGGTGATGAGCTCGCGGTTGGCGTGCATCTTGATCGGGTTGCCGACACCGTCCTCGGTCCAGTCGATGCTGGAGAACGACGGCATCACGGTGCCGGCGTCGTACGTGCGTACGGCGGGAACGTACGGAGCGAGGTCGAACCGGGCGAAGTCCCGGCGGTTCGTCACCGTGATGCCCTGGTCGATCGTGTAATCACCGGCCGCTGATCCGAACTCGGTGTCACCGTCACCCGCGTAGTGCTTGGCGCTGGCGAGGACCCGATCCGGGTCGGCGAGGTTCGTGCCCTGGAATCCTTCGATCGCGGCCGCGAACCGGCTCACCAGCCAGGGGCTCTCCGAGAAGCTCTCGTACGTGCGACCCCACCGGGTGTCACGAGCGACGCAGACACACGGCGCGAACGCCCACTGCGGTCCGGTGGCCCGGGTCTCCTCGGCCACCACGTGCTCGATCCGCTGCACCAGCTGGGGATCCCAGCTCGACCCGAGTCCGATGTTGTGCGGGAAGACCGTCGCACCAAGCAGGTTTCCGTGGCCGTGCACGGAGTCGACGCCGTACAGGATCGGGATCTGCAGGCGGGTCTGCAAGGCGGCAGCCTGGAACCTGTCGACCATGTCCGCCCAGGCTTGCGGCGTGTTGGGGGTCGGCACCGAGCCACCGCCGGACAGTACTGAGCCGAGCCGCCAGGTGGTGACCAGCGTCGCGTCGTTCGTGACGGCGCCACGCTCGGCCTGGGTCATCTGACCGACCTTCTCCTCCAGCGTCATCCGGCGCAGCAGGTCCTCGACCCGCGTCCGGACCGGAAGTCTGGCGTTCAGGTAGGCCTGCCCGCTGTTGTGGATCAGCGTGCGGCCCGAGGCATCGACGGAGTACGGCGTCCGGTCGGGGGCGGCGTCCGAGGATGGGACGGAGACCAGTGCCAGCACCAGGACGGCGGCAACGAACGCGGCCCAGGTGCGATGAGATGAAGTACTCAAACGCATGACGTTCTCCTTGGGCGAGAAAGGAGTGGAGCGCTCTCTTCGTCACCCTCCGGCGATCATCCGGTCACGTCAAGGATTCGCCGTACTTCATGCGCTGAACGGCAGGGACCAGCGCAATGTCTATTTGCGGGCGATGTAGTAGGCATTGAAGGCATCGGCCTCGACGTGGGCGACGTCGACGGATGAGAAGCCGGCGTCGGCCAGCATCTGCCGAGCCTTCTGCTCGCCCCACACCGTTCCGAGCCCGTCGCCGTCGAGGGACAGCGACACGGTCATGCAATGCATGGTCGAGACGCCGTACAGGAACGTGGCGAACGGGTGGTCCACGTTGTCCTCCAAATTGCTGGAGGCCTGGATATCGACCATCAGGAAGACGCCGCCCGGTCGCAGCGACGCCGCGATTCCGGCCAGGACCTGCGCGGGGTGCGCCTGATCGTGGATCGCGTCGAAGGCGGTGACGAAGTCGAACCGCTCGGTCTCCGCCAGTTCGGCGGCATCACGTACGACGAACTCCGCGTGCTCCAGTCCCAACGCGGCGGCCTCGGCCCGGCCTGCGGCGATCCCTTCGGTGGAGAAGTCGTAGCCGACGCACCGACTGCGCGGGTAGGCAGCGGCGATCAGGTTGATGGCATGCCCACTACCGCAGCCGATGTCGGCCACATCAATGCCGTCCTGCAGCCGGGCAGGCAACCCGGGCACGAGCGGCAGGATCGCAGAGAGCAGCGCCGAATCGAAGACAGCACCGCTGTCCTCGGCCATCAGGCGATGGAACTCGGTGTACGCCGAGTACGGAACGCCACCGCCCCGACGGAAGCACTCCACGAGCGATGATTCGACGCCGGCCAGCAGCACCAGGAACTGGGTCGCCGCTGCCAGGTTGTCCGGACCGCCCGCGCGCGTCAGGAAGGCGGCATGCTCCGGCGGCAGTCGGTACGTGCGGTCCTGAGCGTCGTACTCGACGACACCTGCGACGGTCATGCCACCGAGCCACTCACGGACGTACCGCTCCTGCAGGCCGGCCGCACCGGCGATCTCGTGGCTGGTGGACGGCGGCAACTCCGCGAGCACGTCGAACAGGCCGACTTGATGGCCGATGCTCATCATCAGCGCGAGGGTGCCGTGGTTGAGTACCTCGCCCATCTGCCGGCCGAAGGTCTCGAGGCGGGCCGGGTCCAGCAATGTCTCGCTCATGGTGATCTCCCAACTGTCTGCTGCAGCATCGCGCCGGGAGATCGGGCCACGCATCGGTGAACTCGCCTATTCGCTCACCTGGGTGAGGTAGGCGGCCGCCTCCGTCCGGTTCCGTACGCCGAGTTTGGACAGGATGCTGGCCACGTGGTGCTCGACAGTCCGGCGACTGATGTAGAGGCGGGTCGCGATCTCCGGATTGGGCAAGCCTTCGGCCAGCGCCGCGAGTACGTCGTGCTCCCGCTTCGTCAGCAGGCCAAGGCCTCTGGGACCGAGACGAGCCGCGGTCGCACCAGCCGACCGCAACCAGGAAGCGGCTGCGTCCGCGTCAGCAACTGCTCCCAGATCCTCGAAGGTTGCGAGAGCGATCCGCGCCTCCGCAACGGCAGGAGCGGGGTCGTCAGCAGCCATGGCATCCGCCAGCAGCATCCGAGTACGCGCAACCTCCAGTGGCATCTCCAACAGGCCGAACCAGGACTGCGCCGCCGATAGCCGAGCCACCGCCTCACGTGACTTCCCCTGAGCCAGCAGAGCCCGTCCACAGAGACGGGCCGCGCGTGCTGCGATCAGACCGCTGTCGGTCGCCGTACCGAGTGCAGACAGGTGCTCAGCCTCCGCAGCAGCGCCCGGGATGTCACCGGCTGCCAGACAGGCGGCGCCAAGCACTTCACGCAGGCGCGCCTCGTCCAGAGGAGTTGTCCGCCCGAGCTGACGTCGTACGAACGACACCGCCGTCGCCGCCTCCCCCGCGGCCAGGTACGACGCTGCCAGGACGGGCTGGACGACGGTGTGGTTCTCGAACCCGGCGAGCAGCCGACGTGCCTCGCCAACCCGGCCCTGCCCCAGCCGAAGATCGGCCAAGAACGCTGCCGCCTCGGCCTGGACCGCGGGCATCGCGTCACGCGCCAGCTCGGTCGCGGCGGTCAGTTCGTTCTCGGCTCGCGGCCAATCGCCAGTGGAGACGAGTACGGCGCCGTACGACGCTCGGCAGGTCGCGTGGAGGTACGGACACCCGTAGCGCGCAATGAAGCTGTCCAGCGATCTCGTCCACTGCACAACGCGAAGGAAGTCGCCGCCACGCACGCACGACCGCATCAGCAGACAGCTGGTGAAGACCACGGTGTCGGGTCGTGCGCCTTCACCACCCAGCGCGCCGGCCAGTGCCTCGTCCAGCAAGGCCATGCCCTCGAGGACCTGGCCCAGGTCGATCAGCGCCGAGCCCCAGAGGCTGAGCGCACACAACTCGAGATCGCGATCGCCGGCCCGCGCGGCGACGTCGTACGCCGCCTCCGACCTGGCCGCAACCCGCCCAGGACCGTCTGCCGAATCAGCACGGGCCAACGACGCCCACGCAGTCACTACTGGATCGCCGACTTCGGCTGCAACCCGGACAGCTCGCGCGCCCCAGCCTTGGGCCGCAGCGCGGTCGCCGAAGTTGGCGTCGTACAGAATGCTCAGACCCAAGGCCAGGAAGACCGCCTGAGCGGGTTCGGTCCGGCGGGAGAGCGCGTAGGCCCTTTCCCAGCAGGAGAAGGCGGCTCGCGCGTCCCCGAGCCACCACTGCGCGTCGCCGAGGCCAGCCAGACCCGCAGCGGTCGCCTCGAGGTCAACCGCCGCGCTAAACGCGGCCCGCGCCGCGGTCCAGTCCCCGTCGCCGAGTGACTTCTGCCCGGTCGCGAGGAGATCGTCGACCCCCTCCACAGTGTTGACGGTAGACGCGCTGCGGCCCCCGGGGGAAGTGGGAATTATGCCTCCCGCTCACGGGGCAGATCGGCCATTCACGCCGATCTGCCGCGTGACCTGCGCTTTCGCTGATCACCAATGACCACCACTGCTCGCCACTTCTCAACACCCCACGGAGCAGTGACGGAGCAGACGGCTCGCTTCGGAGGCGGCGCTGTTCAGTCTCGTGATCAACCGACAGTGCCTGGTCGCCCGGACATCGACGGACCACCATCGACCATTGTCGCGTCGTTCTTGGCATGTTTCTTCCCCGACTTCACACCGTTCCCCGCCAGGCTCAAGCCCTAGCCAGGCGAGTTACCGGTAGGCCGGACGATTCATTCGACATTCGGTGGAATATCCAGGGGTTCGAGTTGAGTCCCCGATAGTGGTGTAGCGCGGTCGCCGGGTTCGTCGACGAGTTGGTCGTGGACGCGGACGCGGCCATGCTGACCACAGCCCTAACGCCACACATCGGCCACCACGCAGCCGCCGAGATCACCCAGGAAGCGCTGGCCACCGCAGATCCGGTCGATGTTGTCGCCGCCCGGCACGGCATCCCGCGGGACCAGTTCTGGGAATGGTGCGACCCCAAGGCCATGACGGGCGCTGACGATCAACCTCCATGGAGAACCACCAATGCATGCCGCACCGCCGGGGAAGACGATGCGTAGCCGGTAGTTGCTGTTGACATTGCTGGATGGTCGGCTCGTTCGTGGTAACCGGAGTGTAGGCGCGGTTCAGGTACTGAATGCAGACCTGGCTACGGCTTTCGGGCGACACCGCCGTAGGCGGAGATCGGTCGCGCTTCGCTCAGGTCCTGGTCGTCTTCGTCTGCCCACCACTGCGTGATCGATACGAAGCCAGGTGACACCATCTCCAGTCCGTCGAACACTGCGCGGATCTCCTCCCGCGGCCGGGGCACGTAGGGAACACCACCGGTCTTGGCGTAGTTCTCGCAAAGCGTTACGTATGCCTGGCTGTCGGTGGTGCCATCCCACAAGGTGAGGTAGCTCCCCGAAGGGACGGCATCCATCACCGTGGAAACGATGCGGCGCATGTCATCGTAGGTGTGAGCGTGGCCGAGCACGCCCATGAACATGACGCCGATCGGCTGATTGAAGTTCAGCACGTTCTTGGCCTCGGCAACGATCTGCTCGGGCTCGTGGTAGTCACAGTTGATGTAGGTGGTCACTCCCTCGGGCGTGGTGTTGGTCAACAATGCGCGGGCGTGCGCAAGGACCATCGGGTCATTGTCGACGTAGACGATCTTCGAGTCAGCTGCCACGCTCTGAGCGACTTCATGGGTGTTCTGCATCGTTGGCAGGCCAGTTCCGATGTCGAGGAACTGGTGCACGCCGGCCTCGGAAGCCAGGTGGCGCACAGATCGCACCAGGAACTGCCGAGATTGCACAGCCATCGTCACAATGTCCGGATCGACTTCCGCTCCCGCGTCGCCCGCGACACGGTCGACATCGAAGTGGTCCTTGCCCCCCATCCAGTAATTCCAGATCCGTGCCGAGTGTGGAATGTCCGTTCGGATCAGGGGGCTGATGTCGTCAGGCATAAGCGCGAGCTCCTCGGTCATGAAGGCGTACCACACCAGGCTGCGGAACGCAGTAGGCATCACACAAAGCGTCTGCCGGGTCGGCAGTCTGTGTCACTACAAGATACTCGGCGACCG
>NZ_JBEZYF010000138.1:0-6610 GCF_040638415.1 Kribbella sp. NPDC026596
AGGGTTGCCCCCTCAGATTCTCAGTGGGCAACCCTCCAGCTCAGTGGTTATCCACCGAGTTGGAGGGTTGTGCGCGGATGCGTGCGGGGATCAGCCGTCTTCGAGGCGGAAGCCGACCTTCATGGTCACCTGGTAGTGATCGATCTGGTTGTCGGCGAGGTGGCCGCGGATGTCGGTCACCTCGAACCAGTCGAGGTGCCGCAGCGTCTCGCCGGCCCGGTGGATCCCGTTCGTGATCGCCTGGTTCAGGCCTTCCTTCGACGTGCCCACGATCTCGGTGACTCGGTAGGTGCGATCGGTCATGAGACGTTCCTCTCCATCCTGGCTGCGCCGGAGCGGGTGACGCGGCGTACCGTTGTTCCTGGTGAGGAGGATAGATGTCGAGACGTCGTGAACGGAGCGGCGAGACCGTCATTTCGGTGACGAGTGCGCAGCCGGGCCGATCCGCGGATCTGGACAGCCGGATCGTTCGGTATGCCTGGATGATGTCGATCCGGATCGTCTGCTTCGTGCTCGCCGTGATCACCCCGTCGCCCTGGCGCTGGGGGTTCATCGTCGCGGCCGTGTTCCTGCCCTACATCGCGGTCGTCCTGGCCAACACCCAGCGCACCACGACGGTGGACAGCGGGGCGGCGTTCGTGGCGCCGCAACGGCCTGCGATCGGGTCGCAGCCGGGGGTCGTCACACCGCCGGATCCGGACCGCGACAACGACACCGAAAAGTGATCTTCGCCGGGACTGGAAACTTTGGCAGCATCCGTGTCAGAATCTCCCGCGTGCTCTGAAGTTCATGAGTGAAATTCAGAGACTTGATGCGGCGTCGGACGGCTCCCCCCGTGGCTGTCCGACGTCGCTTCATTTCCCCAGTCTTTTGATTATTGAGTAATCAGGAATAGGCCAACAGGTGACCGAGGAAGCGCTTCCGTCCGTCTGCTCCGCCAGGGGCTGCGGGCAGCCGGCCACCTGGGCGCTGCTGTGGAACAACCCGAAGATCCACACTCCTGACCGGCGCAAGACGTGGCTGGCCTGCGACGAGCACAAGGACAGCTTGTCCGACTTCCTGGCCCGCCGGTCATTCCTGCGGGAGGTCGAGCCTTTCTCCTCAGCGCGTTAGCCCGCACCGAAAAAGTACATTTCCGGATTGGGCCAGTATGAGGCTCCGCCGGATTGGTCCGGTATGGCGCTCAGCCGCCGATCGCGGACATCGGCCGGGTCGGTTGCAGGAAGCTCGGGTCGTTGATGCCGTGACCGGGGAGTTTGTTCCGCATCGCCCGTCGCCAGCGGTCGGCCAGCTCGTCGTCATCGGCCCCCGACCGCAGTGCCGTCCGCAGGTCCGACTCGGTGCGCGCGAACAGGCAGTCCCGGACCTGACCGTCGGCGGTCAGCCGGACCCGGTCACAGTCGCCGCAGAACGGCCGGGTGACCGAGGCGATGATGCCGACGGTTTGCGGCCCGCCGCGGACCAGGAATGACTCCGCCGGCGCACTCCCCCGAGTCGACGCGTCGACCGGCGTGAGGCCGAACCGCTCGTCCAGCTGTTGATGGATCTCGTCCGCGGTGATCATGGTGGCGCGGTTCCAGCCGTGCTGGGCGTCCAGCGGCATCTGCTCGATGAAGCGCAGTTCGTAGCCACGTTCCAGGCAGTACTCCAGCAGCTCGGGCGCCTGCTGGTCGTTCACACCGCGCATCAGGACGGCATTCACCTTCACCGGGGTCAGCCCCGCATCATGCGCCGCCTCGAGCCCGGCCTGCACGTCCTTCAGTCGGTCCCGGCGGGCGAGTTGGACGAACGTGTCCGGCCGAATCGTGTCCAGGCTCACATTCACCCGGTCCAGGCCGGCGTCCTTGAGGGCCTGCGCCTGCCGGGCCAGGCCGATCCCGTTGGTCGTCAGCGACACCTCGGGTCGTGGTGCGAGTTCCGTCGTACGCGCGACGATGCCGACGAGACCACGCCGGAGCAGGGGCTCACCACCGGTGAAGCGGATCTCCCGCACACCCAGGCGGGTCACCGCGACCGAGACCAGCCGGACGATCTCGTCGTCGGTGAGCAGGTCCGGCTTGGGCAGCCAGTCCAGGCCTTCCTCGGGCATGCAGTAGGTACAGCGCAGGTTGCAACGATCCGTGAGCGACACGCGCAGGTCTGTGGCGACCCGGCCGTGCCGGTCCGCCAGACCCAACTGCGTCGCCTCTTCGGTTGCTGTCATCGCCCCCAGCCTACGTGCCGGCGGCGGATAGTTTCAGGGCATGGCTTAAGTTCGAGCTGTGGGTCGCTTGATGAATGTCCGCTGGATCGCCGCCGCGCTGGCCGTCCTCGTGCTCGCCGGGGTGTGCGTCCAGCTCGGCCGTTGGCAGTTGCACCGCCTGGACGAGCGCAAGGCCCGCAACGACGTCACCCGGACCAACCTGGCCGCTCCGCCCGCGCCGATCGACCAGATCGTCGGCCCGCAGGGCGTGGTCGGCGACCAGCATGCCTGGCGGACGGCAGTCGTCACGGGCACGTTCGACGCGTCCAAGCAGATCGTCATGCGCTACCGCAACGTGGACGACCGGCCCGGCTTCGAGATCGTCACCCCGCTGCGCCTGGCCGACGGCAAGGCCGTGCTGGTCGACCGTGGCTTCCTGGCCCGTCAAGGCGCCGAGCTCGCGCCGCTCAGCATTCCCGCCACACCGACCGGCGAGGTGACGATCACCGGCCGGCTCCAGCGCAGCGAACGCGGCGGCCGCACCACCGGCGGCACGCCGGACGACGGTACGGCGCGACTGATCAACGGACCGGACTTCGCCAAGGTCCTCGGGCTGAACCTGTACGACGGCTACCTGACCGTGGACAAGCAGGAACCGGCCAACGACCCGGCGTTCGGCGCGTTCCCGGGACCGGAGATCGACGACGGGCCACACTTCTTCTACGCGCTGCAGTGGTTCTTCTTCGCGCTGCTGGCGCTCGGCGGACTGGTCTACTTCTCCAGACAGGAAGGTCACGGTGGCAAGTCAGCAGGCGATGGGGCAGCACCCGAGTCCCCCGCGGAGCCACGCCCGGAAGCACGTGCCGGCGCGGCAGATTGAGGACTATGCACTGATCGGGGACCTGCAGACCGCCGCACTGGTGTCCAAGCAGGGCTCGATCGACTGGCTGTGCCTTCCACGCTTCGACTCACCTGCCTGCTTCGCGGCCCTGCTCGGCACCGACGACAACGGCCACTGGCGGGTCGCCCCGCGCGATGCCGACGCGGTCAGCAGCCGGCACTACCGCGACGACACGCTGATCCTGGAGACCGAGTGGTCGACGGACACCGGCTCGGTCCGGGTCATCGACTTCATGCCGCCCCGCGATGCCGCGCCGGACATCGTGCGCATCGTCGAAGGCATCAGCGGGACCGTGGAGATGCGGTCCGAGCTGCGATTGCGGTTCGACTACGGTCACGTGGTTCCGTGGGTGCGGAACCTGCACGGCCAGGTGGTCGCGATCGCGGGTCCGGACGCGGTGTCGCTGCGATCCGACGTCCACCAGCACGGGCGTGACTTCGCGACGTACGGCGATTTCCGGGTCTCGGCCGGGGACCGGGCCTGGTTCGTGCTCACCTGGCATCCGTCGCACCACCCGGTGCCGGAGCCGACCGACGCCCTCGCGGCGCTGGAGCCGACCGAGACGTTCTGGACCGAATGGATCGCCCGCAGCAAAGGTGCGAACGGGTTCGGCGAGGAGGTCACGAGGTCGATCCTCACACTGAAGGCACTCACCTACGGGCCGTCCGGCGGCATCGTCGCGGCGCCGACCACCTCGTTGCCGGAGTCGCTGGGCGGGCAGCGCAACTGGGACTACCGGTTCTGCTGGTTGCGGGACGCAACGATGACGCTGGCCGCGATGCTCCGGTCCGGCTACACCGAGGAGGCAGTCGCCTGGCGCGACTGGCTGCTCCGCGCGATCGCCGGATCGCCCGCCGACCTCCAGATCATGTACGGCGTGACCGGCGAGCGGCGGTTGTCGGAGTTCGAGGCGGACTGGCTGCCCGGATTCGGCGCGTCGGCGCCGGTACGGATCGGGAACGCGGCCGCGGATCAGCTGCAGATCGACGTGTTCGGCGAGGTGATGGACGTCCTCGCGCTGGCCCGCGAAACGCAGATCGGGTCGAGCGACGAGGCGTGGGCAGTGCAGCGCGGGCTGATGCGCCATCTCAGCGACGTGTGGGACCAGCCGGACGAAGGCATCTGGGAGGTCCGTGGCGGCCGGCAGCACTTCACCTACTCCAAGGTGATGGCCTGGGTCGCGTTCGACCGGGCCGCGCGGGCGGTCGAACGATACGGACTGGGCGGTCCGGACAAGCAGTGGCGGGCGATGGCCGACGAGATCCATCGCGACGTGTGCGCGAAGGCGTTCGACGCCGACCGGAACACGTTCACCCAGGCCTACGGGAGCAGGGCGCTCGATGCCGCCGTACTGCTCATCCCGCAGGTCGGGTTCCTGCCGGCGGACGACCCGCGGGTGGTCGGGACCGTCGAGGCCGTGCAGCGCGAACTGTCGTCCGGCGGGTTCGTCCGGCGGTACCTGACCGAGCACACCGACGACGGGCTGCACGACGACGAGGGCGTGTTCCTGATCTGCTCGTTCTGGCTGGCCGACGCGCTGGCGATGATCGGCCGGGTCGGCGAGGCCCGGGACCTGTACGAGAAGCTCGTTGCCCTGCGCAACGATGTGGGACTGCTCGCGGAGGAGTACGACCCGGCCACCGGCCGGATGCTCGGGAACTTCCCGCAGGCCTTCTCGCATCTCGGCCTGGTCAACACCGCCTGGCACCTGACCACGGCCGAGTCCCCACTGCGCCGGTCGGCGTACTAGTTCTTGCCATGTTCTTGCCGTCGGCCACGAACCGTCGAGGTGCGCGACGGACGGTGGTGAGGCAGGATGGAGGCGTGGACCTCGGACTGCGCGATCGCACCTACATCGTCACCGGCGCCAGCGCCGGACTCGGCTTCGCCACCGCGAAAGCCCTTGCTGCCGAAGGCGCCCGGCTGGTGATCTCCAGCCGCAACGAGGAGGCGATCACCCGGGCCGCCGCCGAGCTCGGCGAGAACGTGGTCGGCATCCCGGTCGACAACGCCACCCCGGACAGCGCCGAGCGGCTGGCCGCGACCGCGATTGCCAAGTGGGGTGCTCTGCACGGCGCATTGATCAGCGTCGGCGGTCCCCGGCCGGGCACGGCACTCGACTCCGACGAGGAGGACTGGCGGGCGGCGTTCGACAGCGTCTTCCTCGGTGGCCTGCGGATCGCGCGCGCGGTCGCCCGGACCGGCTCGGACGGTACGTCGATCGCCTTCGTACTGTCGTCGTCGGTGAAGTCCCCGATCAACGGTCTGGCCATCTCCAACGGCCTGCGTCCCGGTCTCGCGATGGTCGCGAAGACCTTGGCCGACGAGCTCGGCCCGAACGGCACCCGCGTGAACGGCCTGATGCCCGGCCGGATCGCCACCGACCGCCTGAAGGAGCTCGACGGCAAGGGTGGCGACCCGGAGGCGGCCCGGCGCGCCTCCGAGAAGACCATCCCCCTGCGCCGTTACGGCGACCCCGACGAGTTCGGCCGGGTCGCCGCCTTCATCCTCTCCCCCGCCGCCTCCTACATCACCGGGACGATCATCCCGGTCGACGGCGGGGCCTTGCGAACGATCTGACCGTCAGCCCCACTGGCCGGGCACGTAGTCGCCGGCCGGCTGCTGGGTGATGACGTTCAGGCGGTTCCAGGTGTTCATGACGGCGATCGTGCACACCAGCGCGGTGAGCTGGTCCTCGTCGTAGTGCTTGGCCGCGTTCGCCCAGACCTCGTCGCTGACGCCACCCGCGGCGTCGGCGATCCGGGTGCCCTCCTCGGCCAGCTCCAGTGCCGCACGCTCGGCCTCGGTGAAGACCGTCGCCTCGCGCCAGGCCGCGACCAGGTTCAGCCGCACCGCGGTCTCGCCGTGCTCGGTGGCGTCCTTGGTGTGCATGTCGATGCAGACCGCGCAGCCGTTGATCTGGCTGACCCGGAGCTGCACCAGCTCCAGGGTGGCGGTCGGCAACGAACCCGCGACCGCGGTGCTCGCCGACACGATGTGCTTGACGAACTTCGGTCCGATCGTGCTGGCCGCGTAGTTGAAACGGGCGTCCATAGTGTGTTTCTCCTTGCCGTGGTGTCTGTTGACGCCCTCTCGACGAGACAGCCGGGCAAAGTGTCAGTCCGGGGCGATGCGGTTGCCCTGCTCGTCCCAGTGCTCGGCAACCTTCTTGCTCGGCTGGACGCGGGGCGGCTCTCCCGGCATCTTCGGGTAGTCGGGTGGGAAGTTCAGCTCTCCGCCAGGGAGCTCCTCCCACAGACGCAGCAACGGATCGAGCGGGTACGCCGTGTCGTCCATGTCCGCCCAGGGATCGCCGTCGGCGAGGTAGTCCGGAACCGTGTGCAGGTTGAATGCACGCGGGTCGTCCAGCTCGGCAAGCCGGTCCCAGGTCATCGGCGTACTGACCGGCGCACCCGGCCGCGGTCGCAGCGACCAGGCGCCCGCGCCCCGGCGGGGGGGGGCGGGGTGGGTGGAATCCCGGCAGTATGTAAACACCCCCCCGGTCCCCCTCCACACCGCCCGCCTCA
>NZ_JBEZYF010000139.1:0-6346 GCF_040638415.1 Kribbella sp. NPDC026596
GAGTACGCCGACCACGTCTTCGTGATGAAATCCGGCGCCCTGGTCACCCAGGGCACACCGGAAGACGTGTTCACCTGCGACACCATCCGCGACGTGTTCGGGGTGGAGTCCAAGGTCGTGCCCCACCCGGTCAGTGGTAAACCGATGTGTATCCCGCTGCGGGCCGGGCTGCGTGCTCAGCTCTCAGTGGCAACCGGATAGGAGTACTGCATGACGTTGAGCCCCGCGGAAGCCGCCGAGCGGTCGGAACTGGTCGCACCGAAGCTGCGTGAGCACCTGCCGCTGACGCCGCTCGTCCGGTACGGCGCATTCAGTGACGAACTCGGCGCCGAGGTGCTGGTGAAGAGCGAGCACCTGCAGCGCACCGGTTCGTTCAAGGCCCGTGGTTCGATGGCGAAGATCCTCACGCTCACCGACGAGCAGCGCCAGGCCGGGGTGGTGACCGCCTCGACCGGGAACCACGGCCTCGGTGTCGGCAACGCGCTCGCGACGTTGGGCGGGCACGGCATCGTCTACCTGCCGGAGAACGCGTCACCGAGCAAGGTTGCCGCACTGCGCCGGCTCGGCCTGGAGATCCGGGCCGAGGGCAACGATTCCGGCGTGCTCGAGCCGAAGGCGCGGGCGTATGCGGCTGAGTACGACCTGACCTACGTACCGCCGTACAACGACCCGGACATCATCGCCGGGCAGGGCACGGTCGCGGTGGAGATCCTCGAGCAGCTGGCCGGCTCGGGGCTCGACGCGGTGGTGGTCGCCGTCGGTGGCGGCGGGCTGATCAGCGGGGTCGCGTCGGTGCTCAAGAAGCACCTGCCCGGGATCCGGGTCTACGGCGCGTCGCCGGTGCGCGACGACGCGATGGCCGCGTCGGTGCGGGCCGGGAAGATCGTCCTGATCGATGCCCAGGAAACGCTCTCCGACGGTACGGCGGGCAGCGTCGAGCCGGGCAGCATCACGTTCGACCTGTGTCGTGAACTGGTCGACGACTGGGTACTGGTGAGTGAGGACGCGATCAGCGCCGCGTTGCGGATGGTGATCGACACCGAACACCAGTTGATCGAAGGATCCGCCGCGATGGCGTTCGCGGCGGCGCGGGCCCGTCGTACGGAACTGGAAGGCCAACGCGTCGCCGTGGTGTCCTGCGGCGGCAACATCTCGTCGAGCACGCTGGCAGCCGCGCTGAGCTGACCCTCCCTGCCGACGCACCCGAGGTGACTCCCTGATCCCCTCGGGTGCTTCGGCATGCCCAGATCCGGCCCCGTCTCACCCACTGCCCGCTCATTGACACCACAAGAACTTTGTAACTATCGTTTCGTGCAGCATATGTTTCATCTGAAAGAGGGAAGTGAGAGATGGACGCGGCAACGTGGGGGCTCATCATCGCGACGTTCGTCGCGTGTTTCGTGGAGATGGTGGAAGCGACCACGATCGTGATGGCGATGGGGTACACCCGGAGCTGGAAGTCGGCGCTGGTCGGCACCTTCGCGGCGCTCGGCGCGCTCGCGGTGGTGACCCTGGCGGCCGGCTACGCGCTGGCGAACTGGCTGCCGGAGTCGGCGCTGCAGCTCGCGATCGGCGGTCTGCTGCTGATCTTCGGTCTGCAGTGGCTCCGTAAGGCGATCCTCAGATCGTCCGGACGCAAGGCGGTGCACGACGAGGACGCGATCTACAAGGAGGAAGTGGAGGCCGCCAAGGCGGCCGGTCAGAGCAAGAGCGGCCTGGACATGTTCTCCTTCATGGTCTCGTTCAAGGGCGTGTTCCTGGAGGGCATGGAGGTCGTGTTCATCGTGCTGACCTTCGGCCTCAACGCGAACAACATCCCGGCCGCCAGCCTCGGCGCGATCGCCGCCGTGGTGATCGTGCTCGGGATCGCGGTGGCCCTACGCCGGCCGCTGTCGATGATCAACGAGAACCTGCTCAAGTACGGCGTCGGCCTGCTGCTCGCGTCGTTCGGGACCTACTGGGCGGTCGAGGGCATCGGCATCTTCCGCGACGGCCGGGAGAGCCTCGACTGGCCGGGTCACGACCTGATGATCCTGGCCCTGATCGCCGCCTGGCTGCTGCTCAGCCGGGTCTTCGTCGCCGTGCTGCGCAAGCCGGCCACTCCGGCGCCCGTGGGTGCCGCCGACTTCGCGGTGGAGGTGAAGAAATGAAGTTCCTCAAGTCCTTCGGGCAGTTCTGGTACGACTTCATCATCGGCGACGACTGGAAGATCGCGGTCGCGGTGGTGCTCGCGCTCGTCGTCCTGTACGCCGCGATGACGCTCGACCTGCTCGGTGACACCGGGCTGACCCTGCTGGGCGGCGCGCTGGTCGTCGCCGCGTTCAGCATCAGCCTGGCCATCGACGTCCGGCCGAAGAAGCGCTGAAAACCCAGTCCCTGTTGACGATCGGCCCCGGTTTGCGTCCGCGCGAGCCGGGGCCGATCGCTGTCTGCCTCCCCGGTTCTGCAGTGCTCACGACCTCTATTCAGAATCTCGTAGCATCTGCTACGGTGAGACGGAGGCGCCGATCCATCCGTCCCCGAACCGGAGGTCCCACCGTGACTCCCTTCCGACCAGAGCAGGTGAGCGCCCCGTGATGCGCGACACTGCCGAGACCGTGCTGGCCCTGCTGCCCGCGGACGTTCAGTACGGCGACATCCGGGTGGTTCGGCGCACCCACGAGCAGGTCCTGGTCGAGCTCGACGGCCCGGGTGAGGTCGGCTACGACGACTCCCTCGGTCTCGGGCTGCGCGTGCTGATCGGCGGCCACTGGGGTTTCGCCGCCACCCACCGTCTGGACCCGAACGGCCTCGACAGCGTGATCGCGCAAGCGGTCGGTCAGGCTCGCGCCGCTGGTGGCGGCGGCCACGTCGCCCTGGGCGAGCCGGTCACGACGCGGGCGACCTGGTCGTCGCCGCAACGGATCGACCCCTTCGAGGTTCCGCTGTCGACCAAGCTCGACCTGCTGTCCGCCACCGTGAAGGAGGCGTCGACCGCCGGTCCGCTGGTCCAGCAGATCGAGGCGTCGGTCGACTTCTATCGCGACGAGAAGGTGTTCGCGAACACCGAGGGTGCGTTGATCGAGCAGACGCTGACCGAGAGTGGCGGCGGTCTGATGGTGAACGCCGGCAACGGCGACGACCTGCAGCGCCGGTCGTTCCCGCAGGGCGTCCCGCGACAGATCCGCGGCCAGCGCGGAGACTTCGCGACCGCCGGCTGGGAGCACGTCGAATCGCTCGGCCTGGTGGAGAACGCGGCCCGGGTCGCATCCGAGGCGGTCGCGCTGCTGACCGCGCCGCAGTGCCCCGACGAGGTCACCACACTCATTGCCGGCGGCAACCAGTTGGCCATGGTCCTGCACGAGTGCGCCGGCCACCCGATGGAGGCCGACCGGGCGCTCGGGACCGAGGCGAGCCTGGCCGGTGGGACGTACGCGACGCCGGAGCGACGGGGCAACTTCCGCTGGGGTTCGCCGATCGTCTCGGCGTATGCCGACGCCACCATCCCTGGCGGACTCGGCTCGTTCGGGTACGACGACGAGGGTGTGCCGGCCCAGCGCACCCAGTTGATCAAGGACGGCATCTTCCTCGGCTACATGTCCGGCCGCGAGTCGGCGGCGGCGCTCGGCGACCAGCCGACCGGCGCGTCCCGGGCCGACGGCTGGCAGCGGCTGCCGCTGGTGCGGATGACCAACATCTGCCTGGAGCCGGGGGAGTCCTCGCTGGAGGAGATGATCGCGGGTACCAAGCGCGGCATCCTGGTCGACACCAACCGCGGCTTCTCGATCGACGACCAGCGGATGTCGTTCCGCTTCACCACCGAGCTCGGCTGGGAGATCCGCGACGGCAAGCTCGGCCGGCTGCTGAAGAACTGCAGCTACCAGAGCGTCACACCGCAGTTCTGGGCCGGTCTGGACGCGCTCGGTGGTCCGGACGAGTGGAAGGTGCACGGCGTCCCGTCGTGTAACAAGGGTGAGCCGCTGCAGGTGGCTCACGTCGGTCACGGCACCGTGCCGGGACGTTTCCAGAACGTGCAGGTGGGACGATGAGCATCGAGCGGACAGACATCGAGCAGGCGCTTGACATCCTCGGCCCGGGGACCCGGCTGGACGTCCTCGGGGAGAACGCCGAACTGCTCCGGTACGCCGAGTCCGAGATCACCGCCCAGCACAGCGAACGCAGGCTGCGTGTCCGGGTCAAGGTGAACCGCGACGGCCGTACCGCCGGCGGAACTCTGGAGACGCTCGACCCGATCGCCGTACAGGTCCTCGCCGACCGGCTGACCGCGGCCCTCGCCGACCTCCCGGCCCCAGCGGATCAGCCGGAAGCGCCTGAGGCCGCCGACACTGGTACGACGCCCGACCTCGAGCAGCTGGTGGTCGAGCCCGCGAAGTCCATCGTGGACTGCGATCCCGCCGTACGGCACGAGTGGTTCACCACGGTGCGCGACGGCCTCGACCAGTCCGCGCGCCTCGGTGGAGCGATCCGGTACGACGTCCTGGACCGGGTCGTCGCGGACTCGGCCGGCCTGTTCCGGTCCGAGACGTTGACCAAGGTATCGATCCAGGCGATCGCCAAGCAGGACGGGCAGTCCGCGAGCGTCAAGCTGGTGCATCGCGACGCCGACCTGATCCCGATCGGCGACATTCCCGGACGCCTGCGGGAGGCGTTGCGTCCGCTGCCGGCGCGCGAGCCCTTCCGCGGCACCTGCCGGGTGCTGCTCAAGCCGTCGGCGGTGAACACGCTGATCGCCACGTTCGGCCACTGGGCTCTCGGCGCACAGCACTATGCGAGCGGCCGGTCGGTGCTGGCCGGCCGGATGGGTCAGCAAGTGGTGAGTGAGAAGCTCACCCTCGTCGACGACGCGACCGACTCCGCCGGGCTGGTCAGTGGCTTCGATGCTGAAGGCAACATTCGACGGCGGACTCCGCTGATCGACAGTGGAGTGCTCACCGGCGTGGTCTCCGATCGGCGCCGGGCCGAGCTGACCGGCGGCGTCCCGACCGGTCATGCGGTGCCCGACGGCTGGCGGTTCGGCGGCGACCCGGTGCCGTCGCACCTGCTGCTGGACGCGGGCGACGTCACCGAGGACGAGCTGCTTGCCGAGTGCGGCAGCGGGCTGGTCGTGAACCGGCTCGACTACCTCCGGGTGCTGCACCCGAAGCAGACGCTGGTCACCGGGACCACCCGGGACGCGACCTACTGGGCCGAAGACGGCAAGCTGGTCGCATGGCACCCGCAGCTGCGCTTCACGTTCCGGATGGACGAGGTGCTGAACGCCGTACTGGCAGTCGGCGCGATCCGGGAGATCGGCGATCAGACGTTCATGGACAGCGTGGTCGTCCCGTCGTTGCTGATCGACGCCGGACCGCTCGTCCTCGCCTGAGCCAGCAGCGCCCCGGGCCTTGCGTGCTCATAAACCGGCGCGGGGCGCTGCTGTTCCACCCATCGATTTTGTCGACGAGGAGCCGATGACACCGACGCTCACCACTCTGCTGAACGGCTATTCGCTGCGCACCGCACAGGGCAGCCCCGCGTTCTGCTCCATCCACCTGGTGGAGAGCGATGCGGGACGCCTGCTGTTCGACTGCGGGCACGCCGGCCGGCGCCGGTGGTTGCTCGAGGCTCTGGCCGCGCGCGGCCTGGAACCGGCCGACATCGGCACGGTCGTGCTGTCGCACGGACACTGGGACCACATCCAGAACGTCGACTTCTTCCAGGAGGCACGGGTGCTGCTGCACGCCGACGAGCTCCGCAACCTGGCGGACCCGCCGGCCACAGACCTCGGTACGCCGCGGTGGGCCCGGAGGATCCTCGACGACCTGGACGTCCACACGACCGGCGACGGCGACGAGCCGCTGCCCGGTGTGCAGGTGCTGGATCTGCCGGGACATACTCCGGGATCGATCGGCCTCGCCGTGAATACCGATGCCGGAACAGCCGTCCTGAGCGCGGACGCCGTGCCCACCGCCGAGGTGCTGCGCGCGGGCGCCGCCTCAGGCCGTCCGTACGACCAAGCCCGGGCGGATGCTTCGGTCAAGCGGGTCGCGCAGCTCGCCGACCTGGTCTACCCGGGGCACGACACTCCGTTCCGGCTCGACGCGAGCGGCGTGCCGCAGTACCTCGTCACTCCGGAACCGCTGGCGTTCAGCGGCCGGAGCCGCGTCACCTCGGAGCAGGCATCATGACCATTCTTTTGGCCAGGCCTTCGGCGCCGGCGTGGTCATGGGGCCTTGGCTCCCGGCCTTCCCTCGTCGCTCCAGTCGCTACGCTCCCACCACTCCTCAGTCCAGGCCGGGAGGCCCCATGACACAGACCGGTGGACACACCGCGAGCAAGCACGAGGAAACCCCGGAGGGTGACAGAT
>NZ_JBEZYF010000140.1:0-5868 GCF_040638415.1 Kribbella sp. NPDC026596
GTGCACCCGGGCGTTCGGCTTCTCGGTGGTCAGCGGATGGTGAGCTGGCGGCTGGAGAGACCGGCCTTGGCGGCGCGTTCTTCGGTGGTCAGCGGGGCCTCGGTGGCGAGGGCCTTGTCCAGGGCCACGGCGAAGTCGGCGGCGGGCTTCTCGACGTCGGCGGCTTCGGTGTCGGCGGGGAGCTCCCAGACGGGGGCCAGGACGCCGAGGGCGCGGAAGGAGCCGATCAGGCGGCTGCCTTCGATGAGGGCGGACGAGCCGGCGGCGTGCAGGCGGGCGAGGGCGTCGAGCAAGGTGTCCTCGCTGTGCGGCAGCACCCAGCGCAGGTAACGGCGGTCGCCGATCTGCGTCCAGTAGGCGCCCTCGACGGACTCCAGCCGCACGGTCGGGGCAGCAGCCGCGTTCGCACGCTCCAGGCCCGCGGCGACCTCGCCGGTCGGGTCCTCGACGTTCTCGCCGACCCAGAAGTCGAAGCCCTCGTGGACCTTCACCTCGATCGGCTTCGAGGTGTCGATCAGGTCCTGCAGCCGCGGACCCTCCTTCATCAGGTCGCCGAGCTGGATCGGGTTGCCCGGCTCGGTGTGCAGCGCGGCGGTGATCGCGTGGCCGAGGTCGCGGCTCGGGTCACCGGACGACGCCTGCGTCTGCAGGCCGATCCAGATCGACTCGTCGTCGCGGACCAGGCCCGGCATCGCCATCGGCAGCAGGGTGACCAGGTTGACCACCTTGCCCGCGGCATCCTTGCCGGCGTCGGCGGTCAGCACGATCTCCGCCGTACCCGACGGGACGATCTCGCGGAACGCGATCAGGTCACACTCCGACGGCAGGCCCTCGAACGGCCGCACCACGAAGGTGTCCGCCGCCTGCGCCCGCTCCCGGCCATGGCACTGCTTGAACCGCTTGCCCGAACCGCACGGGCATGGTTCCCGCTGGCCGACGTTCACCAGGTCGGCCGGATCGAGCGTGACGGTCGTCGTGTTCTTCGCGCGCTGCCGCGACTTCTTTCCCATAACCCCGCAGTCTGGCAGCCGACCACGCCCCACGGCCAACCCGCCGGGGGTACGACGGTCAGTTCGGGATGATCGCGTGGACGGTGCGGTGGGTGGCGGCGGTGCGCACGTCCCAGGTCGAGGTGAGGATGTCGACGATCGCGAGACCGCGGCCGCCGATCGACTCAGGATGGGTGTCGCTGATCCGTTGCGGTTCGGTGTCGCCGCGACCGTCGGTCACCTCGACGTGGATGCCGGCCTTGTCGATCCACCAGGCCGCGCGGACTTCACCAGCCGGCAACGGCGGGGCGTACCGGATCGCGTTCGAGAGCAGCTCGGACAGGACGAGCTGGGCGTCGTCGGAGGCGGTTACAGCGACCCGGTAGCGCTTCAGGTATGCGGCCAGACGGCGCCGGGAGTCGGCTACCGCGGACACGTCGTGCGGCAGTACGACGTCCACAACGCTCACGTCGGCGGGCAAGGTCGCAGAGGACAAGCAGGGTCTCCTCGATGATCGGTACAGCCACCATCACATCTGCCCAGCTTCCGGCTCCGGAAAACCATCGCAAGTATTCCGTTACATAGCCGACTGCCACACACGCGTAAAGCCGAAGAAACCGAGACGAAATCGACAGAAATGAACGTTGCAATAACGGCCCGCATTCACTCCGCTACGTATCCGCACTGCGTGACACGCGCCACACAAAACTCCCGTGATGTGTAACAAACTTCGTCGCCTCGGGCGGCGTCCTACCCCTTCCGCGGCCGGCTAGGACTGCCGGCGGTCGCGGCGCCGAGGTGGGTAGGTGACCGTCGGAACCGGCGGCTTGACGGGTTCGGCGAGGGTCTTCAGCGCGGCCTCGGGCCGATCGGAGATGATCGCGTCGACGCCGATGTCGCGGCAGTGCCGGACGTCAGCCTCGGCGTTGACGGTCCAGACATGGACCTGGTGCCCGTGCTTGTGCGCGCGATCGACGTACTCCGGGTGCGCGGTGACGATCTCCAGGCTGGGACCGGCGTACGAGACCCCGGTCGGCAGCGAACCGTCGCGGAAGCGGAGCGGTACGCGGTCCATCAACAGGACCGTTCGGAGACCCGGTGCCATCGTCCGCAGCCGGCGTAGCGACAGCCAGGAGAAGCTCATCACCCGCACCGGGGACTCCGTGCCCACCTTCGGATGCGCCCAGCCGTAGCGGTCGAGGGCCTCGATCAGGCGGCGTTCGACCAAACCTGCGTACCGGGTCGGGTGCTTGGTCTCGATCGCCAGCTCGACCGGACGGCCGGCGTCGCGCACGGTGGAGAGCAGTTTGTCGAGGGTCAACACCTTCCGCATGTCGGGACTCGGCAGCTCGGCCTCATCGTCGAGATCCACCCACGGGGTCTTCCAGGAACCCCAGTCGAACGCCTCGAGCTCCTCGAGGCTCATCGTGGACAGCACACCACGGCCGTTGGAGGTGCGCTCGATCCGGCGGTCGTGCACGCAGACCAGATGTCCGTCCGCGGTGAGCCGGATGTCGCACTCGAGACCGTCGGCTCCCACGTCGACCGCCCGGCGGTACGCCGCCAGCGTGTGCTCGGGACTGATCTCGCTGGCGCCACGGTGGGCCACCACTCTTGGGCGCGTCTTTCCAAGGAAGCTCTGTCCCATATGGACAACTCTGTCACCCCGTCAGGTGAGGAAGTCACGGAGGCACGCCGATCGTTGGAAAACGGTTTCTCATCACCCGGCCGAGCGAGGATGGGCGCATGGAGATGCGGGCGATCGTGCTGGACGGTCCGGGTGCGCCGGAGGACATGCGGGTACGACGGGTTGCCGTCCCGGAGCCCGCAGCCGGATGGGTCCGGATCAAGGTGGAGGCGTTCGGCCTGAACCGGTCGGAGTACCACCTGCGCGCGGGGTTCGCGACGAACGCGCGGTTCCCGGTGATTCCGGGGATCGAGGCGGCCGGGACCGTCGACGCGGCGCCGGGCGGCGAGTTCGAGCCGGGCCGGCAGGTGGTGGCGATGATGGGCGGGATGGGCCGCGAGTTCGATGGCGGGTACGCCGAGTACACCGTCGTACCGGCGTCGTCGGTCATCCCGGTGACGACGGACCTCGACTGGGCCACGCTCGGCGCGCTGCCGGAGATGCTGCAGACGGCCCACGGTTCGCTGCACACCGGCCTGGCGATCGAGCCCGGGCAGACGTTGCTGGTCCGCGGCGGTACGTCGTCCGTCGGGGTCGCAGCCGCCGTACTGGCGAAGGAGCACGGGCTGACCGTGTTCTCGACGACGCGCAATCCCCAGCGCACCGAGGTGTTGCGCGAACTCGGGGTCGACTACCCGATCGTTGACGATGGCAACGTTGCGGAGAAGGTCCGGGAAATCCTGCCCGGCGGGGTGAACGCGGCCCTCGAACTCGTCGGCACAAATGTCCTGCCGGACACCCTGAAGGCGACCGCGGTGCACGGCACGGTGTGTTTCACCGGAATGCTCAGCGACAACTGGACGATCCCCGACTTCTACCCGATCGGCTATCTCCCGAACGGCGTCCGGCTGGCGGCGTACGGCGGCGAGAGCAGCGACCTCCCCGCAGAGGCCTTCCAGCAGTACGTCGACCTGGTGGCGGCCGGCAAACTCCCGATCCGCATCGATCGGGTCTTCACGATGGATCAGATCGGCGAAGCCCACCGGATCATGCAGGACGGCCAAGCCGTTGGGAAGCTGGTCGTCCGCGTCGACTGAGCTTGTGCCGGCCCTGCCACCTGACAGGGCCGGCACAAGGATCAGGCGGTCGCCTCCTGCAGCGCCTTGCTGCGGCCTACCGGGCGAGCCAGGCCGTAGTGGTCGCGCAGGGTCGTGCCTGTGTACTCGGTGCGGAACAGACCGCGCGCCTGGAGGATCGGGATCACCTCGTCGACGAACGTGGTCAGTCCGGATGGGAGGACCGGCGGCATGATGTTGAAGCCGTCGGCCGCGTCGGATTCGAACCAGTGCTGGATCGCATCCGCCACCTGTTCCGGCGTACCCGTGAAGGTGCGGTGCCCGCGGCCACCGCCGAGGCGGCCGATGAGTTCGCGGACGGTCAGCTTCTCGCGCCGGGCCAGGGTGACGATGAGCGTGTAGCGGCTCTTGGCACCCTCGATCTCGTCCTCGTCGGGGAGATCCGCGGGCAACTGCTCGTCGAAGGGCAGGTCCTCCGGCTTGACCTTCAGCGTCTTCGCCAGCTGCAGCCGCGCGTAGTCCGGCCGGATCAGCGAATCCAGCTCACGCTCGAGCCGCTGCGCCTCCTCGACCGTCCCACCGATGACCGGCACGATCCCGGGCAGGATCTTCACCGACGACGGATCGCGGCCGAGTGCCGCGGCCCGCGCCTTCAGATCCCGGTAGAAGTCCTGCGCGTCCTCCAGCGTCTGCTGGGCCGTGAAGACCGCCTCGGCGTACCGCGCCGCCAGTCCCTTGCCGTCCTCCGACGACCCGGCCTGCACGATCAGCGGGTGCCCCTGCGGCGACCGCGGCAGGTTCAGCGGGCCTCGCACCTGGAAGTGCCGCCCGACATGGTCGATCGGCACCACCCGGTCGTTCACCGCCCACACGCCGTCCGCCTTGTCCGCGACCGCCGCGTCGTCCTGCCACGAGTCCCACAGCTTGTACGCCACCTCGAGGAACTCCGCGGCCCGCTCGTACCGCTCGGCGTGCGCCGGCTGATCCGCGAGATTGAAGTTCCGGGCCGCCTCCGGACCCGCCGTGGTCACGACGTTCCAGCCCGCGCGCCCACCACTGACGTGGTCCACGCTGGCGAACCGCCGGGCCAGGTTGAACGGCTCGTTGTACGTCGTCGACGCGGTGGCGATCAGCCCGATCCGCGAGGTCGCCGCCGCAATCGCGGTCAGCAGCACCGTCGGCTCGAGCGTCCCGGCCGGCCGGCGGCCAACGTCCCCGAGCAGCACCGGCGAGTCCGCGAAGAACACCGAGTCGAACTTGCCGCGCTCCGCGGTCCGGGCCAGCCCCTGGTAGTGCTCGACCGAGGTGTTGGCGAACGGATCGCTCTCCGGCAACCGCCAGGAGGCCTCGTGGTGCCCTGTGCTCATCAGGAACGCGTTCAGATGCAACTGCTTGCTCACAACGAAACTCCCAACGCGTCGAGAAGCCGCGACCGGACCGCGGCGAATCCTGGATCGGCCGGGCTACGGGACGCACCCAGCTCGACCACCTCTTCAGCGACCAGCCGGCCCTCGTCGAGCACGATCACCCGGTCGGCGAGCACGATCGCCTCGTCGACGTCGTGCGTCACCAGCAGTACGGCGGGCTGGTGGGCGGCGCACAACTTCCGCAGCAGCACATGCATTTTCAGCCGGGTCAGTGCATCCAGCGCCCCGAACGGCTCGTCCGCGAGCAGCAGTTCCGGCTCGCGCACCAGCGACCGCGCCAGTGCGACCCGCTGCTGCTCACCGCCCGACAACTCGTTCGGCCAGGCCTTCTCGCGCCCGGCGAGCCCGACCTCCTCGAGACTCTCCCGGCCGCGGTCGAAAGCACCCGGCAGCCCGAGGACGACGTTGTCCAACACCCTTGCCCAAGGCAACAACCGCGAGTCCTGGAAGACTACGGACACATTGGCCGGTACGACGAGCTCCCCGGAGCCGGCCACATCGGAGTCCAACCCGGCCAACGCCCGGAGCAACGTGCTCTTCCCGGATCCACTCTTCCCCAGCAGCGCCACGAACTCACCCGGCGCGATATCCAGGTCCAGCCCATCGAGTACGGCGCGATCGTCGTATCGGCGTACCAGGTCCCGAACCTGGACGGTCGCGGTTATGAGCGCGGTCATGGGGCCTCCCGGCCTGGACTGAGGAGTGGAGGGAGCGAAGCGACTGGAGCGACGAGGGCCCCACGATGTGAG
>NZ_JBEZYF010000141.1:0-5686 GCF_040638415.1 Kribbella sp. NPDC026596
CCGATTCTTGAGAACTCAACAGCGTGCCGAAAGTCAATGCCGAAATTTAGCATTAACCCCGTACATGGGCTTCGGATGATGTTCTGCCAGGGCCTCTTGGAGGTTTTTGGTGGGGGTTGTTTGTTGTCTGTGTCGGATTCCTTTGAAATATTTCTGGATTCAAGTCAGTTTGATTTGTTTCTGATTCAAAGGATCATTCGATGTTGTTGACTCGCCGGTTTTCCGGTTTGTCTATATTTTTCAACGGAGAGTTTGATCCTGGCTCAGGACGAACGCTGGCGGCGTGCTTAACACATGCAAGTCGAGCGGTAAGGCCCCTTCGGGGGTACACGAGCGGCGAACGGGTGAGTAACACGTGAGCAACCTACCCTCAACTTTGGGATAAGCCTCGGAAACGGGGTCTAATACCGGATATGACTGCGGACTTCATGGTTTGTGGTTGAAAGTTCTGGCGGTTGGGGATGGGCTCGCGGCCTATCAGCTTGTTGGTGGGGTAATGGCCTACCAAGGCTTCGACGGGTAGCCGGCCTGAGAGGGCGACCGGCCACACTGGGACTGAGACACGGCCCAGACTCCTACGGGAGGCAGCAGTGGGGAATATTGCGCAATGGACGAAAGTCTGACGCAGCAACGCCGCGTGAGGGATGACGGCCTTCGGGTTGTAAACCTCTTTCAGCAGGGACGAAGCGAGAGTGACGGTACCTGCAGAAGAAGGACCGGCCAACTACGTGCCAGCAGCCGCGGTAATACGTAGGGTCCGAGCGTTGTCCGGAATTATTGGGCGTAAAGGGCTCGTAGGCGGTTCGTCACGTCGGGAGTGAAAACTCGGAGCTTAACTCCGAGCCTGCTTCCGATACGGGCAGACTAGAGGTAGGCAGGGGAGAGCGGAACTCCTGGTGTAGCGGTGGAATGCGCAGATATCAGGAAGAACACCGGTGGCGAAGGCGGCTCTCTGGGCCTTACCTGACGCTGAGGAGCGAAAGCGTGGGTAGCGAACAGGATTAGATACCCTGGTAGTCCACGCCGTAAACGTTGGGCGCTAGGTGTGGGGGACATTCCACGTCCTCCGTGCCGCAGCTAACGCATTAAGCGCCCCGCCTGGGGAGTACGGCCGCAAGGCTAAAACTCAAAGGAATTGACGGGGGCCCGCACAAGCGGCGGAGCATGCGGATTAATTCGATGCAACGCGAAGAACCTTACCTGGGTTTGACATATAGGGAAATCTCGCAGAGATGCGGGGTCCGTAAGGGTCCTATACAGGTGGTGCATGGCTGTCGTCAGCTCGTGTCGTGAGATGTTGGGTTAAGTCCCGCAACGAGCGCAACCCTCGTCCTATGTTGCCAGCACGTTATGGTGGGGACTCATAGGAGACTGCCGGGGTCAACTCGGAGGAAGGTGGGGATGACGTCAAGTCATCATGCCCCTTATGTCCAGGGCTTCACGCATGCTACAATGGCCGGTACAAAGGGCTGCGAAACTGCAAAGTGGAGCGAATCCCAAAAAGCCGGTCTCAGTTCGGATTGGGGTCTGCAACTCGACCCCATGAAGTCGGAGTCGCTAGTAATCGCAGATCAGCAACGCTGCGGTGAATACGTTCCCGGGCCTTGTACACACCGCCCGTCACGTCATGAAAGTCGGCAACACCCGAAGCCGGTGGCCTAACCCTTGTGGAGGGAGCCGTCGAAGGTGGGGCTGGCGATTAGGACGAAGTCGTAACAAGGTAGCCGTACCGGAAGGTGCGGCTGGATCACCTCCTTTCTAAGGAGCATTCGGCAGGCAAGCCCGTAAGGGGTGCCTGTCCATTCGTCGTTTCCTGAGCGAGTGTCTCGGGGCGACGGTGCTTCGGAATGTGGAACATTGACCATTAGATGTGCAGCGGAGCTGCTGATGCTAGTACTACTCACTTTGGTGGGTGTGGAACGCGGACGGGGCCGAGTGGATCATCGAGGCGCGCTGTTGGGTCCTGAGGAATCGGGCCAGGTCTCTTCGGAGGTCTGTACTGGTTTTTCTGGGTCACAATCACACTGAGCTCTTGCGAGTTGGGGTGTGGTGGGTGGCTGGGGCCGGCTCTCATCAAACCGTTGGTGTGGGTGTCTTGTTTCTGGGTGTGTTGTTTCCCTGGGGCGGAACGCTTACCTGGCAGGTGGTGGACATGGGCTGGTGTTCCTGCCCGTATTTTGAGAACTGTATAGTGGACGCGAGCATCTCTTTGTAGCGTAATTTTGTTGTTTTGTTTTGTGACAAGCTACTAAGGGCAATCGGTGGATGTCTTGGTACCAAGAGCCGATGAAGGACGTTGGAGCCTGCGATAAGCCCCGGGGAGTTGGCAACCGAGCTGTGATCCGGGGGTGTCCGAATGGGGAAACCCAGCTGGCATTCTAAAGCCAGTTACCAGTGCCTGAACACATAGGGTTCTGGAGGGAACGCGGGGAAGTGAAACATCTCAGTACCCGCAGGAAGAGAAAACAATAGTGATTCCGTGAGTAGTGGCGAGCGAAAGCGGATGAGGCTAAACCATGTGCGTGTGATAGCCGGCGTGCGTTGCGTATATGGGGTTGTGGGAGCATTCAGATGCTAATGCCGTGGTGTCAGAGAGTTATAAATCGCTGTTGAAGTCGAATCTTCTGGAATGTTGAGCCGTAGTGGGTTATAGCCCTGTAGGCGTAAGACAGTGACTCTCGAGTGTTTTCCCAAGTAGCACGGGACTCTTGAAATCCCGTGTGAATCTGGCGGGACCACCCGCTAAGCCTAAATACTTCTTGGTGACCGATAGCGGACTAGTACCGTGAGGGAAAGATGAAAAGTACCCCGGGAGGGGAGTGAAATAGTACCTGAAACCGATTGCCTACAATCCGTCGGAGCATTCCCTTGTGGGGTGTGACGGCGTGCCTTTTGAAGAATGAGCCTGCGAGTTAGTGGTGTGTGGCGAGGTTAACCCGTGTGGGGTAGCCGTAGCGAAAGCGAGTCTGAATAGGGCGCTTTAGTCGCATGCTCTAGACCCGAAGCGGAGTGATCTATCCATGGGCAGGTTGAAGCGTGGGTAAGACCGCGTGGAGGACCGAACCCACCAGGGTTGAAAACCTGGGGGATGACCTGTGGATAGGGGTGAAAGGCCAATCAAACTCCGTGATAGCTGGTTCTCCCCGAAATGCATATAGGTGCAGCGTCGCGTGTTTCTTACCGGAGGTAGAGCACTGGATGGTCTAGGGGGCTTACCGGCTTACCGAAATCAGCCAAACTCCGAATGCCGGTAAGTGAGAGCGCGGCAGTGAGACTGCGGGGGATAAGCTCCGTAGTCGAGAGGGAAACAGCCCAGATCACCAGCTAAGGCCCCTAAGCGATTGCTAAGTGGAAAAGGATGTGGAGTTGCCCAGACAACCAGGAGGTTGGCTTAGAAGCAGCCACCCTTGAAAGAGTGCGTAATAGCTCACTGGTCAAGTGATTCCGCGCCGACAATGTAGCGGGGCTCAAGCAATCCGCCGAAGCTGTGGCATTCATACTATTACTCGGCATCGACTTCGGTTGGTGTCCAGGTGTGTGGATGGGTAGGGGAGCGTCGTGCAGCGTGTGAAGCAGCCTAGTGATGGAGTTGTGGATGCTGCACGAGTGAGAATGCAGGCATGAGTAGCGAATGACGGGTGAGAAACCCGTCCGCCGGATGATCAAGGGTTCCAGGGTCAAGCTAATCTGCCCTGGGTAAGTCGGGACCTAAGGCGAGGCCGACAGGCGTAGTCGATGGACAACGGGTTGATATTCCCGTACCGGCATTAACACGACCCGACCGAACCCGCTGATGCTAAACCAACAAAGCTTGGAGACCTTCGGGTTGATGAGTGGAGTTGGTGACCCGAGGTGGTAGTAGGTGCATTGAGGAGTGACGCAGGAGGGTAGTCCAACCGCGGCGATGGTAGGCGCAAGCTGATCCGCGGGCAAGGTGGTAGGGCGAGGCATAGGCAAATCCGTGTCTCACATAGCCTGAGAGCCGAGGCGGACCCGTTTAGGGGAAGTGGATGATCCCATGCTGCCGAGAAAAACTTCGCAGTGAGTGTTAGAGCCGCCCGTACCCCAAACCGACACAGGTGATCAGGTAGAGAATACCAAGGCGATCGAGTGAACCATGGTTAAGGAACTCGGCAAAATGCCCCCGTAACTTCGGGAGAAGGGGGGCCGGATCCGTTACCTCACTTGCTGAGGGAAGCGGTGATGGCCGCAGAGACCAGGCCCAAGCGACTGTTTACTAAAAACACAGGTCCGTGCGAAGAAGTAATTCGATGTATACGGACTGACGCCTGCCCGGTGCTGGAACGTTAAGGGGACAGGTTAGTCGGTTTCGGCCGGCGAAGCTTTGAACTTAAGCGCCAGTAAACGGCGGTGGTAACTATAACCATCCTAAGGTAGCGAAATTCCTTGTCGGGTAAGTTCCGACCTGCACGAATGGCGTAACGACTTGGGCGCTGTCTCAACCGTGGACTCGGCGAAATTGCATTACGAGTAAAGATGCTCGTTACGCGCAGCAGGACGGAAAGACCCCGGGACCTTTACTACAACTTGGTATTGGTGGTCGGTACAACTTGTGTAGGATAGGTGGGAGGCTGTGAAGCTCGGACGCCAGTTCGGGTGGAGTCATCGTTGAAATACCACTCTGGTTGTTCTGGCTGTCTAACTTTGGTCCGTTATCCGGATCAGGGACAGTGCCTGGTGGGTAGTTTGACTGGGGCGGTCGCCTCCTAAAAGGTAACGGAGGCGCTCAAAGGTTCCCTCAGCCTGGTTGGCAATCAGGTGTCGAGTGTAAGTGCACAAGGGAGCTTGACTGTGAGACAGACATGTCGAGCAGGGACGAAAGTCGGAACTAGTGATCCGGCGGTGGCATGTGGGAGCACCGTCGCTCAACGGATAAAAGGTACCCCGGGGATAACAGGCTGATCTTCCCCAAGAGTCCATATCGACGGGATGGTTTGGCACCTCGATGTCGGCTCGTCGCATCCTGGGGCTGGAGTAGGTCCCAAGGGTTGGGCTGTTCGCCCATTAAAGCGGCACGCGAGCTGGGTTTAGAACGTCGTGAGACAGTTCGGTCCCTATCCGCTGCGCGCGCAGGAGACTTGAGAAGGGCTGCCCCTAGTACGAGAGGACCGGGGTGGACGAACCTCTGGTGTGCCAGTTGTTCCGCCAGGAGCACGGCTGGTTGGCTACGTTCGGGAGTGATAACCGCTGAAAGCATCTAAGCGGGAAGCACGCTTCAAGATGAGGTCTCCCACCGGGTTAACCGGGTAAGGCCCCCAGTAGACCACTGGGTTGATAGGCCAGAAGTGGAAGCACAGCAATGTGTGGAGCTGACTGGTACTAATAGGCCGAGGGCTTGTCACACACCACACTCGATGTGGAAACAGACTTTCAAGCTGCGCTATTAACGAGAGATCTCGCGTTCACTGTACGGTTCCCGAAATACGGTCAACCCCAGCACACCAAACCCCGACGGGGTTTGTGGCTAGTAGCAGGTGGTTGGTTGATATTTTGATAGAGTTTCGGTGGCCATAGCGTCGGGGAAACACCCAGTCTCCATTCCGAACCTGGAAGTTAAGCTCGACAGCGCCGATGGTACTGCGACCGGGAGGTCGTGGGAGAGTAGGACGCCGCCGGACATTCACACTGTTAAGGGCCACCCCACAAGGGGTGGCCCTTAACATTT
>NZ_JBEZYF010000142.1:0-5442 GCF_040638415.1 Kribbella sp. NPDC026596
GGCCCGGTTGAAGAAACCGGGCCCGGCTGAACGATGTCAGGCGGGGGCAACCTCGAGGGTGTCCTTGGCCTCGCTGAGTGTCACCTGGACGGTTTCGCCATCCCGGATGGTCCCGTTGAGGATGCCTCGGGCGAGCTCGTCGCCGATCGCGGACTGGACCAGGCGGCGGAGCGGCCGGGCGCCGTAGACCGGGTCGTAGCCGGTCATGGCGAGCCACTCCATCGCGCCTTCGTCGACCTCCAGCGTGATCCGGCGGTCGGTCAGCCGCCGCTGCAGCGCGGCGATCTGCAGCGCGACGATCTGCGTCAGCTCCTCACTGCCCAGAGCGTCGAACAGCACGATCTCGTCGAGCCGGTTGATGAACTCCGGCTTGAACGACTGCCGCACCACGGCCATCACCTGGTCACGCTTGGCCTTGTCGTCCAGCGACATGTCGGCCAGGTAGGCCGACCCCAGGTTGCTGGTGAGGATCAGGATCACGTTGCGGAAGTCGACCGTACGGCCCTGGCCGTCGGTCAGCCGACCGTCGTCCAGCACCTGCAGCAGGATGTCGAAGACCTCGGGGTGCGCCTTCTCGACCTCGTCGAGCAGGATCACCGAGTACGGCCGGCGGCGGACAGCCTCGGTGAGCTGGCCACCCTCTTCGTACCCGACGTACCCGGGCGGGGCACCGACGAGCCGCGCGACGCTGTGCTTCTCGCTGTACTCCGACATGTCGATGCGGACCATCGCCCGCTCGTCGTCGAACAGGAAGTCGGCCAGCGCTTTGGCCAGCTCGGTCTTGCCGACACCGGTCGGACCGAGGAACAGGAACGAACCAGTCGGCCGGTCCGGGTCGGAGATGCCGGCCCGAGCACGCCGTACGGCGTCACTCACGGCCTGGACCGCCTCGCGCTGACCGATCAGCCGGCGACCCAGTTCGTCCTCCATCCGGAGCAGCTTGCCGGTCTCGCCCTCGAGCAGCCGGCCGGTCGGGATGCCGGTCCACATCGCGATCACCTCGGCGATCTCGGTCGGACCGACCTCCTCGTTGACCATCGCGTCCGGGCCGTCGGTCACCTCGGGCTCGGCGGAGGCTTCCTCGAGCTCCTTGGTCAGCTCCGGGATCTCGCCGTACAGAATGCGGGACGCGGTCTCGAAGTCACCCTCGCGCTGGGCCCGCTCGGCCCGGCCGCGCAGCTCGTCGATCCGCTCCTTGATCTCACCGACCCGGTTCAGGCCGGACTTCTCCTTCTCCCACCGCGATTCCAGCGCGCGCAGCTCCTCCTCGCGGTCGGCGAGGTCGGCGCGCAAGCGCTCGAGCCGTTCCTGGCTGGAGGCGTCCTCCTCGCGGGCGAGCGCGAGCTCCTCCATCTTCAGCCGGTCGACGGTACGGCGGAGCGAGTCGATCTCGACCGGGGACGAGTCGATCTCCATCCGCAGCCGGGACGCGGCCTCGTCGACCAGATCGATCGCCTTGTCAGGCAGCTGGCGGCCGCTGATGTAGCGGTGTGACAGCGTCGCCGCGGCGACCAGAGCGGAGTCCGAGATCGCGACCTTGTGGTGAGCCTCGTAGCGCTCCTTCAGACCGCGCAGGATGGCGATCGAGTCCTCGACCGACGGCTCGCCGACGAACACCTGCTGGAAGCGTCGCTCCAGCGCCGGGTCCTTCTCGATGCGGGTCCGGTACTCGTCGAGGGTGGTGGCGCCGATCATTCGCAGCTCACCACGAGCCAGCATCGGCTTCAGCATGTTGCCGGCATCCATCGAACCGTCACCGGTCGCACCGGCGCCGACGACAGTGTGCAGCTCGTCGATGAAGGTGATGATCTGACCGTCCGACTCCTTGATCTCGGTCAGCACTGCCTTCAGCCGCTCCTCGAACTCACCGCGGTACTTCGCACCCGCGACCATCGCACCAAGGTCGAGGCTGATCAGCCGGCGGCCACGCAGCGACTCGGGCACGTCACCGGCCACGATCCGCTGGGCCAGCCCTTCCACGACGGCGGTCTTGCCGACGCCGGGCTCACCGATCAGGACCGGGTTGTTCTTGGTACGGCGGGAGAGCACCTGGACCACCCGGCGGATCTCGGAGTCACGCCCGATCACCGGGTCGAGCTTGCCGTCCTTGGCCCGCTCGGTCAGGTCGACGCCGTACTTCTCCAGCGTCTTGGTGGTGCCCTCGGCCTCCGGAGAGGTGATCCGGCGGTTGCCGCGCATCTCGTCGAACGCCTTCAGCAGCGCGTCCGGCGTCACGCCGAGCGCGGTCTTGGCAGCGCCCTCGACGGTGGCGAGTGAAATCAGCAGGTGCTCGGTGGAGACGTACTCGTCCCCGAGCCCGAGGGCCCGCTGCTCTGCCTGGTTCAGCACGTCGCCGGTCTTCGGCGACAGGCTCGGCGCCTGCACGCTGCCGCCACTCGCCTTCGGCAGCCGAGCGAGCTGCTCGGCGGTCTTGCGGCGTACGGCGTCGACGTCACCGCCCGCGGCCTCGAGGAGACTGATCGTGGTCCCCTCGGGCTGCGCGAACAGCGCGGACAGCAGGTGAACGGGCTCCACGGTCGGGTTGCCCGCCGCGGAGGTCTGACGGATCGCGACCGACAGGGTTTCCCGGGCCAGCGTCGTCAACCGCTGAACGTCCATCTGGTTCCAGCCTTTCGAGCTCACGTAACAACAGTCACTGGATACAACCTATCCAAACTTGAGTCCATTCCACTCAACTCTGCCAAAACCTGGGGACTTTTCAGGGTTGCGGGTAGCTCGCATCGACGGTCGTGACGACGCATCCGGTGGCGATGTCGTACACGTGTCCCGATACGCTCACTTTGGGTGACAGCAACGGGGAGTTCAGTAGCCGCTCGACGTCGGTTTTGACGGTGATGTGCGGGTCGGCGACCGCGGACGCCTCCAGCGCCACCTCGGCGAGGCCGGTCGCCTCGGCGACTCGTTGGCGGAACCCAGGGTCGGCCAGGAGGCCGGTGCCGCATTGCGTGTGATGAATGACCGCGACCTCGAAGAGCGTGTCCGCCCCGCCGCTCCACTGCTCGGCGAGGAACGAGAGATAGGCGACGTCGTCGACGACGGCAGGCGTGACGCGCCCACCGGCATTGCGGATGACCGGCGCGTCGCCGAGTTGAAGTCCGAGGACGATCGCGGGATCGACCCGGTGGTCGAGGCAGGTGACGACGATCACCGGTACGGCGGGCAGGCCGAGCGTCGCCGGCGAGTACGTACGGGCGAACTGCTCGTTGCGCTCGAGCAAGGGAATCAGCTTGGTCATCGGCGCTCCTTCGAAGGCCCGACGCCATGACGGGAGGCGATGTCCCGGATTGCGGCGGCGAGCAGGTCCGGGTGCTCGCTCGTGGTCAGGTGACCGCCAGGAAACGTCAGTACGTCGGCGCCAGGCACGCGAGCCCTGGCTGCGTCGACCTGGCGATGCTCGTACGGGTCTTCATCGCTGCCCCCGACGTAGATGGCGACGTCCGGCAGGTCACGGGCGGCAGCGGCGAGATCCCAGCGTTGGGCATGGCGGCGGTGTTCCTTGACGAACCCCGCTGCTTCATGGAGGAACAACGCACCGTCTCGGCGGATGATCGCCGACCGCAGTTCGGCGAGCTCCTCCTCGCTGGGCGTGTAGTTCCGCGAGTACAAGCGCGCCCCCAGCATCGCCGCGTTGAACGCCTTGCGGCGCAGCAGTTCGAGCAACGCCAGCGACGTGTAGTCGAAGGTGACGACGACGGTTCGGCGTACGCCGTGATGACGCCACAATGCCTCGACCAGGTCGGCGCGCTCCATCGTGGAGTACCGGTACTTGCGCGGCGCATCCGAGTCCCCCTGCCCGACCGGCTCGACGTACAGCCGTGGACCGAGGTCGTCACCTAGCATCCCGTCGACCTGCGCCCAGCCGTACGAGCCGTCCGGGAATCCGGGCAGCATCGTGAGCCAGGTTGCGTCGACGCCCGGATCTGCGCCGACGAGACGCTGAAAGACCCGGATCGGGCCTCCGGGCAGCACCCGGGCGGAATCCGGGTCGTAGGGAATCCGCTCTCCGCCGGCGTACCACTGCTCCGCTGTCACCAGCACGCGCTCCCGCGGCCGCGCCGCCGCGTCGTTGTGATCCATTGCTCCTCCTCATTTAGTGGACACTGTCCACATTACACACTTAGTGGACAGTGTCCACTTGTTAGTCTGTTGCCTATGACACCGGAGGTGACACGGCGGCGGGCGCGTGGCGCGGTCCGCGACGGCCTGGTCGCCGCGGGGCTGGAGCTGGCGCGGACGGGCGGCCCGGAAGCGGTGCTGCTGCGGGAGGCGACCCGCCTGGTCGGCGTCGTACCCAACGCCGCCTACCGGCATTTCGCCGATCGCGACGAGTTGCTGGCCGCGGTCTGCGCCGCGGCCATGCGCGAGCTGTCCGACCGGATGGCGGCCGGCGTCGCCCGGGTGCGCGGCAAGCATGGCGATGCCGCAGCCGCCGGTCGCCGTTTGGGCGCGATCGGTTCTGCTTACCTGGAGTTCGCTCGCGAGGAACCGGGGCTGTTCGCAACGGCTTTCGCCGTACCGCAGCAGCATGAGTACGCCGCTGCGCTCGACGGGACCGGACGGGACCTGTCACCGCTGGGACAGTTGCGGGCCGTGCTCGACGAGCTGGTCGTCGCCGGTGTGCTCGAGCCCGGACGCCGGGACGGCATCGAGTACCCGATCTGGTCGACGGTGCACGGATTTGCCGTGCTTGCCGGACAAGGCCCCTTGCGCGACGTCCCCGACACGACCCGCCGACGATTCGAGCAGCTCACACTCGCCTTCATCGCCGGCGGCCTGACCTGAGTGCTGGTTCAGGTGCTGAACTCGGAGCCGCGGATCCGGTAGACCTGCAGGTTGAGGTCGTAGTACTTGTCGGTCTCGCCGACCCACTGCATGCCGAGCCGGCGGGCCGTGGCGATCGCGCGCTTGTTGTTCGGGCGGGCGACGGCAAACAGTTCGTCGACCGCGCCCTCCTTGAACGCCCAGCGCATCAGCTCACGGCTGGCCTCGGTCGCGTACCCGTGGCCCCAGGCGCTCGGCCGCAACTGCCAGCCGATCTCCAGATCCTCCTCGTACGGCGGGAGCAGGCGGATCATCAGCGCGCCGACCAGCTCACCGTCGTCGCGACGGGTGACGGCCCACCGGCCCGCGGGAACGACGAAGTTCGGCTGGGCCTCGATCCAGGACTGCAGCAGGAGCCGCATGCTGGTCGTGTCAGGGACCTGTTCGACCGCCGGCGACAGCCAGGGCGCCACATCGGCCGAGCCATAGATCTCCAGCGCGGCGTCGGCGTCGTCTTCTTCCCAGTCCCGGATGAGCAGCCGGTCTGTCTGCAGACTGAGTGTCACCTCGCCAGCGTAGGCGGTCCTGCGCCGGATACAACAGAAACGCCGACAGCCCCGGATCGCCGAGGCGATCACGGGGCTGCCGGGTCAGAGCGAG
>NZ_JBEZYF010000143.1:0-5303 GCF_040638415.1 Kribbella sp. NPDC026596
CGATCCCACCCGCCCTCAGTCCCGACCAAGAGGCGATCCTCGACGCACTGGATCACCCGATCCCAAGGCACTAACCCGATTGACCCAACTCAAGTTGGAGAATCGACTCAACACCCGGAGACGGTGCTTCTGCCCCTTGGTGTCCAGCCGGTAGCTGCTCCCTTTCTCTCGAGGCGTCAGGTAGATGCCACGTTGTGCGAACTGCTCCAAGACAACGCCGACGGCTCGCTGATGCTTCAAGGTGTTGTTCACGCGTCTTCCTTACGCAGGTCTGATGTCCGTGTCAATGGTCCGACCCCGGCAGCGGCGTGAACCGCTGAACCGGGGTCGGTGTGACTGGCGCAGGCGCGCTACGGCTGCTGCTCGGGGTCGTCGTGTCGCTCCCAGGCAGTAGCGCACCAGGCTTACGGTCCGGGCGGGACTATTTCATCTCGTCTGAAAACTGCTGAATGTCGTTGAGCAGATCGAGCGCGTGCGCGATCAGGGCGAGAGCCTGCGGCTCTGGGAGCGAGATCTTGTGATGAGCATGTGGGTTCCGGACGAACTTGAAGAACGTCCGAAGCCGAAGCCTGTACATCTTCAACCCGGTGTTGTGAACGAAGACGTCATCCTTCAAGTGGTGAATGAAGTGACCTACCAGCTTCTGGCCGTAGCCGTCGTCGAGATCGAGGGCTTCACGCAGGGTCGCTTCGATGGCGATACCCACCTCGCGAACTGCGCTGTCGTAGAGTTCGTGGTCCAGTTGCTTTCGCAGGTCCGGCAAGGATTCCGGCACCTCGATCGATGCCGAGAGTTCCCGCGTGGCGACGTCCCAACCGGCGGTCGTGACGGTTACAGGACTGTCTTTCCCATCTACCTCGAAGGCCGGGTATTGGTATGGATCGCCGTCGTAGAAGTCGTCCTCATGAGGAGTCTCGGGGAGGCTGGGCCAATCGAGCGGCTGCATCTTGCCCTGGTCGTCCTTGATGTAGAGCTTCTGTCCCCATCTCCAGCCGGCATCGATGCGTCGGCGGAGTTGCCACTCTCGCTCGCTGATCGGTGTAACACCTGTGATGACGCCCAGCTTCTGAAGGTGTATCAGATCCTCGTGCCAGATCGCGACCTGAAAAGCGTCATCCGACCACGGATCCTTGGGCGGCGGCTTATTCGGGTCGAAGCCATAAGCGCTGAACAAGACGCAGCGATCGATGTCATCGATGGGCTCGAATTGGGTACCTTTAGGGAACTGAGCCAGGTCGAACAAAGCATGTCCGCCGCGTGGCTCGCAAGGATATGCGGGCCAGTCCGCGTGAATCGCCATGGTGATGCGGTTTCCACCTCCATAGCCCCATCCGAGCCACCCGGGATGGTCGGTCAGGCCTCGGGGTCGACAGGCGGCAGGATCATCATCGCTCATACGCCAAGCATTCCACGCTCAACCATGCTGGGGGCCTGCCGACCGCGACCCGGCTGTTCGGGCCCCGGAGACTGCGGCATCGGGTGGTGGTGGCTTGTCGACATGGCGCCGGCCACCCGCGACGGTGGCTGACGAATCCAACCGGGCAGCGTTCGAGTCCAGACTGACGGATTAGAAGGCCGCCGGACCGCATCGACAGGGGCCGATTTGAGCCTCAGGAGCCACCTTGAGTCCGGCCCTTGTCGACTCCAGCGACTCTGTTACCCGCCAGTTCGTTCCACAAACTGTTCCACAAACTGTTCCACAGCTGCTCGATCGACTCTGACGAGCAGACCTGGGCAGGCCTGCTCGCAGACGCCTCAAATCGCCCGAGAGTCGGCCGTCGATGACAGCCCGCCGGATACGGCTCATGTGGGCCAAGGCGCGTCTTAGGCGCGCGGCACCGGCTACTGGCGGCGCTGGGGCGCCTGTCTTCGCCGCCGAGCCACCCAGGCGGAACCCGATGATCGCGAGACCAGCCGCCACATGCCGACGAACTGGCAACTGAGCCTCCGCCCCCGCGCCAGCCCCCTCACCCGCACCTCCATTGTCCGGCCACCACGACACGACGTCGGGAGTTGCATGAAGGTTCCACCGAGCCCACTGGACTGCGCCCATCAGACATTCACATGTACCGAGCCCACAAGACCTGCGTGAGCTGGCCAAGCACAGCACCGAGGCCCACAAGAGCTAAGTCAACGCGCCGACTACGACGTTCGCTCTCCCTACGCTCGATGCGGTCGCGCGACTCGTAGTCGCGAAGGAGCCGGTCAACGATGTGCGCTATGGCATCTAGTGCCTCTCCAAGAAACGTTGGGGTTGTATCCCGTGTCGGGTTGACCGGTCCGGTGGTGAGTCTGAAGGCTTGCTGTCGGAGGTGGTGATGGCTAGACAGCCTGAGGTGTTCGTGCGGTCGTTGGAACCTGAAGAGGCGCAGCGTTTGGTGCGGATCACGCGGACCACGAAGGATCGGGTTCGGCTGCGCCGGGCCGGGATCGTGCTGGCGTCGGTGCAGGGCCGCAGCGCCGTTGAGGCGGCGGGCATGTTCGCGATGAAGCCGCAGTATGCGCGGGAGGTGATTCACGCGTTCAACGAGCAGGGGTTCGCGGCGTTGGACCCAAAATGGAGCGGGGGTCGACCGAAGAGGTTCGGCCCCCCGGTTCGTGAGACGGTCTGCCGGGTCGCCAAGACCCCGCCGCAGCAGCTTGGCCGCCCGTTCATCACGTGGAGCCTCACGAAGCTGGTCGAGTACCTGGCCGAGCACAAGCACATCGCCATCAGTGCCGAGTCGGTCCGCCAGATCCTGCGGGACGCGGGGATCAGGTGGCAGGCGACCAAGACCTGGAAGGCCAGCAAGGACCCAGACTTCGCCCAGAAAATGGCCCGCGTCCTCGACCTGTACGACCATCCACCAGCCGATGGGAGGGTGATCTGCGCCGACGAGTTCGGCCCGCTCAACCTGCAGCCGAGGCCTGGCAGGGGTTGGTTCCCCACCGCTCGTCCGGCCCGGCTGCGAGCCACGTTCAACCGCACCGGCGGGGTGCGGCACATGTTGGCCGCACTCGACCTGGCCACCGGGCAGATGTTCTACCGGTTCCGAGACCGCAAGCGCTGGCGGGAGTTCCTCGCGTTCCTCAAACAACTCCGGGACCGCTTCCCGACCGGGAAGCTGTATGTCGTGTGTGACAACTACGGGCCACACAAGAAGGCCGAGGTCATCGACTGGTGCGACCTCAACGGGATCGAGCTGGTGTTCACCCCGAGCAACGCGTCGTGGCTGAACTGGATCGAATGCGAGTTCACCGCCCTGCGCTACTTCACCCTCGACGGCAGCGACTACCCCCACCACACCGCCCAAGAGAACGCAATCGCCGGCTACATCCGCTGGCGCAACAAGCACGCCAAACCCAAACGACACTTCGCCGTCGACTCCAAGATCCGCCGACCCGATTACCTACCCAACGTTGCTTGACGAGGCACTAGCTCTGGGCTTGATTGAGCAATCCGCAGCACCTCGAGGTCATGTTCACGCCTGTCGTCCGCCACCGCGGCAGTCTCGATCTCTCGTCGCTGACTACTGCGCTCATGCTCCGTCTGCTCGATGCCGTCACGCGATGGGGGACCACGAAGGAGCCGTTCGATAACCGGTGCTACGGCATCTAGCTGCGGGTTTGACTGAGCAACCCGCAGCATCTCGGCGTCGCGTTTACGCTTCTCTTCCAGTGGCGAAAGTGTCTTTCGGCCCGCCAGCGTCGCCCATACGTCGTACTCGGGCGGGGTGGCATGCGTGTCGGCAAGCGTATCGAACAACAGAATCAAGGCGCCCGCGCCCGAGAAGAATGCGCCGACTACGAGAAAGAACTCGAGCCCAGCAAACTGGCCCCACTGGAAGTCCTGCTGGGTCCAGCCTTGGGAGACCTTGCCGGTTGCCTTGTACCGGATGAAGTCGACGAGGTAGTTGACGATGGTCGCGATGCACCCCGCGAAGACAACGAAGCATGCCCAACCGCCGACCCTACGCACAGTGGCCTTGGTCGGGAACCTCGCAGATTTGCCCCCCACCAGTCCATCGTCCGCCCGCCTGTACAGGTCGACCAGAGTCTCAGGCAGGTGACTTTGCGGCCTGGCGCACAGGCTGAGTGAAAGTAACCTTCGGGGTCCACCCTGTGCCAGAGGCACACCCAGGGATTAAAGGGGCCATGGTTCCTTAGTAAGCAGCCCCTCTAGGCGTCAGAGCCCTCACATCGTAGGGATCTTGACCCCTCTGTGTGACGTTGGTCGACTCCAATTCGCACGACGATTGATCCCACGACCGCAGGAGTAGCGTCTCCGGCCGGACCCCAATCGCGCGACCAGATCGGACTCTCACGGATCAAGGCGCGCCTTCGCGGACCACACCCGCTATGGAGGCCCTCAGCAGAGCCAAGAGTAGTCGCCTCCGCGGCCCGTTCCGGCGGGTGAGCCGCCTCGGTTTGGGCCGCGACGGCCACCGGCACATATGCAGATCATCCGGCTACGCCTCTGCCGCTGGACCTGGTCGGACGGAGGAAGGCGAAGCATCCGTGTTAGGCGCAGGGCCTTGGACTCCAAGCTCCCGCCGTGCAGCAGCTTTGTACTCGGCTAAGGATGTTCTGAAGCGCGCCCGTTGGCCATCTATGTGTCTCGCTCGCAGCGTGGCGTAGCGCGCAGCCATGGTTATTTGGTAGATCGCGTCATTCGCTGACCAGGCGGCGCTGGCGGCCGTCGGGGAACCGATCAACTCAACTGCGGCGACCAAGGTGTTCAGCTCGTCAGCTTCTTCTTCCGAGACCAGCCTGTCTCCGACCTTGTCCGGGAAGGCGTCCGGGTCCAGTAGGCCTGCCTGATAGACGTATAACGAGCACGACCGCCAGACACGCTCGAGTGCGCTGATCAATTGTCCGTGGACATGGCGTCGTTCAGTTCGCCAAACCTGGTCCAACTCGCGCTGATATGCGGTGTCGCTTGCTTGCAGATCCGCATCACGCCGCGCCCGCTCTGCTTCCCGTTCCTCGTTCCGTCGGCGAGCTTCAGCATCTAGGTCCTCCGCGCGACGCCGAGCCTCCGCCCGTTGGTCTTGCTCGCGGGTCAGGTCATGACGTTTGTCAGCCAAGCGCTGCGTGATGATCACGGCGGTCGTCGATATGCCCGCGCTGACTACGACACCAACCGCGCCGATAAGTGCCGCCTGAACTTCCCACCTCATGATGCCAAGTTTGGCCCACTTCGGCCGCTGGCGTCTGCGCGTCAGCGAAGCTTAGTGGTCCGCGCCGTAAGTTCGTCGGGGTTGTTCATGCGGCTTGTGCGAGGGCCGGTGTGGCGGTCTGGTGCTGGTCGATTCGTTGGAGTA
>NZ_JBEZYF010000144.1:0-5268 GCF_040638415.1 Kribbella sp. NPDC026596
GGAACGACCGCTGCCACCCGTTCGTCTGGACCAAAACCGCCGACCAGGTCCTCGCCAAAGCCAACCGTCACCAAACTTCAGAAACGGACCACTAGGTCGAACTCCATGTGCGTCTCGCCTAGAAGAGCCAACGTTCCAACTGCCCAGCGGGTGTTCCCTGTCTCCCGCCATATGGAAGTAACCCAATCCACGGCGACGTCCTGTCGATCCGCAGGACTGGACTGGATCTCGGCATTCGCCTCGGCGACGGAATCTGCGAGCGAGCAATCTCTCCAACATCCAGGGATCGTTTGGGTCATGCCCTGCGAGCATCCGCACCGATTCCGTGTCCACGAGATCGGTAGCGAGCCAGCGCGCCGCGAGGTCGGGCAACTCATCAGAACGCACCAAGCCCAGGTCGTGCAGCACGGCCGTCTCGCCCACGTCCGGCAGTACACGTCCGTCCGATCTCATGGCGAAAGGATGTCAGATTTCGCGCAGTCTGACGCACTCAATTCGGCAGTTCAGGACGTTCCCTGTCTGCGGCATCAGAGTGGGCTGGACTCACAGTCAGCACGTGACGTGAAGTACTGCGTGGACCTCACGCTTGTTGAGGTCTGCGATCAGGTGGCATGCGTCTTCTGTAGGGATGGCGGTGAGGTCCACGTGCCGCCGCCCGGCCTCCTTGGTGACCTCGGGCATGATCGTCAGCGAGCCGTAGACCCCGGTGCCGATGATCAGCCGGCTTCCACCCCAGGGGAGTTCCTCCTCGGCCGACAGTGGTGTGTGCCCGAACTCGCCTCGGTACGGCTTCGAAGGCCCCTTCCTCCGTTTCCGGATCCGGCCACCCTCGATGACGATGTCGTGGTCGTACTCTCGCCCCTCAACCTCGATGGAGCCGAACCCGCGTAGTCGCACCTTCATTGGGTGACCTCCTGGAGCTTCACCGACCGGCGGCACCGGCACTGCGCGCTCCGCACTCCAGACTTCCACGTGGGCGACGACCCCGCCAGAACCCAGGATCGACAGCAAGTACCCACCGGATCGTTTCCGCGTGGCCCTTGCGGGATGGCGCAGCGATTAACTCTGACCGCGGCTATCCGGGCGCTCCGCCCCCGATAGCGGCACGAGAGACCCTCGGCTTCCGCGACCGCGACGGCGTGTGCATCTCAACCTTCGCCTTCGTCCTCCCACCCAAGCTCGGCGTAGGTCGGTAAATCCCGCTCGTCTCGGCTGGTTTACAGTCCCCAGCCCATGTGCTCGTAGTACAGAGTCATCGCCTGGAAGTGGCTTTCGGCCTCCACGGTCCACGTCGGCGAGCGGATGGCGAAAGCAATGAGCGGCCTGCTTCCCCTCTCGGGCCGGCGAGGCATAACGTCAGCGAGTATCCGGCATCGTCATCAGGGTCCTCCCACAACTCATGAAGCACCTGCGGAGCATACGTCGAGCCGTGATCGCTCGTCGGCATGAGCGCGCGGAATGCGGCATGAGCGTGCGTTCCCTTCGTTAGGCTCGGCTGGGGTCGAGAAGTGACCGGAGGATGTCTTCCATCTCGTCGAGGCTGTCTTGCTGGCCGTCAAAGCCGGTCATGTGGTCGCGTCCTGCCTTGTCACGGAACGCCAGTCTCCAATTGAACGTCGTCACTCCGTCACGTTCCTGCAGCTCCATCGTTTCGACTGCCTCGACATCCGGCCAGCAGTTGAAATGCCACGTCTCCACAGTTCGGACCGGCGGCTCGACCTCCAAGTATGTCCCGCTGAACGAGAAGACGGTTCCGTCTCCGGTCACGAAGGAGGAGTGGTAGTTCCCACCGACCCGCAGGTCGATCGAGCACTCCGTCATCCGGTCCGGGGGTGTCGCGCCCCACTTGCTCACGTGCTCGGGCTTCGTCAACACGTCGAAGACGAGAGCGATCGGAGCGTCGAACTCTCGAGTGATGACAACCTCGAGTTCGTTCGGGAATGTGATGACTGCAGAACCATGCCGATCAGGTGTCACTGTCGTCCCCTTGTCGTTGCAGCTCTTCGAGGTAGTCCTCGATCCGATCCAGTCGGTCGTTGATCGCCCGCTCGTATTTGGCCACCCAGTCCTGCATGGGCTGAAGCTGCTCCGGGGCCAGGCGGTAGAGCCGGCGACGGCCCTCGGCGCGGCACTTGACGAGCCCCACCTCACCGAGCACCCGCAGGTGCCTCGAGACCTGGGGCTGAGACATCGAGACGTCGCCGACAATCGCCCCGACCGCCTTCTCGCCTGTGAGCAGCACATCGAGGATTGCGCGGCGGTGGACGTCGCCGACGGCGTTGAAGACATCCGACGTTGTCGAGGCTCGAGCCACCCCTCGAACATATCTCCATATGGATATATGTCAAGGGTGCGGACGCAAAGCGCCACTCGGTGGACGACCGCTCATCGGCATGAGCGCGCAGAATGCGGCATGTCCGAGCGACTCAGATCTGCTTCATCATCGGGCGGGTCCCCGGGCAGAACCCGGAAGGATGGCCCTCTCGGTCGGCCACGCCAGTAAACCTGTCGCGCCGTTCAGTCGTGATACATGCCGAACCAGTCCGGTTCATGGGTCGGCATGTACGGCCAGTCAGACTTTCGCGGCAGGGCACCTCGCGCGCGTGCGGCCTGAGCGGGGGTCATGAAGATGCCGAACAGGTCATTGCCGCCGTTGATCGCGTACAACGCGAGGCGGTGCCTCGCCAATTGCCGGTTCACGATGTCGAAGAGGGCATACGTCGCGAGTCCCCAGCAGTGCGAGGCGGGGATCGACGGGCCGGAGATTGAGTAGCTAGTTCCGCCACTTTGCACGGCGTACGCGCCAGCCTCGGCATCAACGCTCTCGCTGACGAACGCCGGCTCGATTCCGAGTTCGCTGAGCCGCGTCGACAACTCCACATAGGCAGCTGCGACGCCCTGCTCTGCCAGTTCCTCGGCATCCAGCATGAGGGCGGCGTCATAGTCGATCGCACCGGTGCGATCGTCAACGGGATCGGTCATGGCGACAACCTAGTCGCCGAACGGATCGCGGCTACTTAGAGAGTGCATTGGTGTGTCGTGGCCTATGCCCCGTGGCAGAAGTGGCGCGCGGAGCCTTCGCAGCTCATCGATGGAACCGAGGGTCGCCTGCGCCTCGTAGATCGATTCGACGGCCGCAACCCGTCGGTCCGGGTCACACCGCCCACGCAGCTCGGGCTCGCTGAAACGCATCCAGGTACTGCTGGCTGTCGTTCTCAAGCTCCTGGATGTCCCAGGCCCGCTCGTCCAGTTGTGTCCCGATCACCTCGACTGCCCACCTTGCGCTTGTGTCCGGTTCCCCGGGGCCGATGAGGTCCAATGCTGTGGACACGGTGGCTTCGTCCAATCCGCTGCGAGTGACAGCCTCGCGCGCCGCAACGGCGACGACATTGCCCAACTGGTCGTCCGAGAGTGAGTCCAGGCGACTGACAAGATCGGGGGCGACAGTCGCGAGTCGAGCGGTCATGGCGGTCATTCTGCCCGATCGCACATCGGCATGACCGCGCCTTCCTGTCTCCGGCATGACCGGACGTTCGAAAATGGTGAGAATGCAACCGTGACTGGGGACTACGAGCAGATGGCCAGCGACCTGGCTGCCAGCATCAAGCTTGGATACGAGGTGGAAGCCGACGATCCGAACATCGCATTCAAACTCCTCCCGACGACGAAGTTCAGTGGTTGGCCGCCTGGCTAGTGAGCGAGGGCTGGATCCGCTCGCCGAACTGGCCGCACGACTGAAAGCGGTGTGCCGCGCGGCTGCCGATGCGAGCGGACAGCGGCAGATGAGTGCGTTGTACCGGCTAGCCGTTCTCCCGACCTGGTAGCGGTGCGCCGGCCAGAAAGGCCTCGTACGCTTCTCGCGCGTCGTCGTCGACGAGCGGCTGTTGGTTGGAGTAGCGGCCGTCTGTGCGGTCGCGCTTCGGGCCTGACATCCAGAACTTTTCTCCGGTGTCGACATCGTAGAAGTTCGAGTCGAAGTTGGCCTCTGGGATCCCCGTGACTCGGCGCAGGGTTCTCCCATGGACGTAGGCAGTCCGCCAGCTGCGCGTGAACCGGACGCAAGCGATCCAAGCCGGCCCACGATCGGTGGTGTATCCGGTCTTGAGCTGGAGGTACATGATCCGCTCTGGCACTCCCGGAGCGTAAGCCACTAGCAGGCGGGTGCCGCTATGTTCCCGCCTGGCGGCTTGCCCCTGAGACCAGCAACGTTCGCACTGAGCGCGGCAGATCCGGGCGTTCGTGCGGCACAGTCGAGGCGGGGCGGGCCCGGCGGCTTCGGGTCGTTTCCGAACCAGCTGGTGCGACAAGAGAGACCCTGTATTCATGGCGGCCAGGGATTTGGTGTTCGAGGCAGAGGACCGGGTGCGGACCTGGGGTCAGTTCGTGGTCGGTCCAGACGGTGATTGGCTGGACCTGGCCCGCGTCCATGATCTGATCAGCAAACCGCCGGGCTGGAAGTCAGATCGGTCGATCCGGCTGATCGGGGCCGACGCCGAGGCAGTCCCTACCGATTTCGGACCGAACCGAGTCCCGGGCTTCGTCTCGGTCGTCGGGACCTGGCGCGACGAGCGCATCGAGGTCGAGGCACAGTCGCCGCAGATCCCCGCTCGTGAGCCGAGTGCGGACTGGACGGACCCGCCCTGCCCGCGGCCACCCGGTGGCTGGCGGCGCGACGCACTGGCCTGGGACCTGGATTACGGCGACCTGGAATCGTCCGGGGCGATGGTCACCCGGGTGATCTTCCGTCCCTCCGCAGGCCAGGAAGTCCTCGTCGTCGCCGCCACCGACCTCGACGCGGTCACTCGGCAACTGTCCCCGCACCTGCCAGATCAGCTCTGCGTGGTGCCCAGCCTGTTCACCCGTGCTCAACTCGACGAGGTTTACGACGTCCTGCTGGCCCGTTGGCGGGAGTGGCGCCTGGAATCCTTCGGCACCGGCGCCGATGCGCAGGCTCAACCATTCATCACGGCCGAACTATTCCGGGTCACCGCCGAGATGGCCGAATGGGCCGAGATGCAGCCGGAGGGACTGGTCCGCCTCCGCCCGGCGCTCAGCCCTGCCTGACAACCCGGTCCGGCACATCCCCGAATCATCTGATGCTCAACCGGCCCGCTCTCGGAGGGCGTCCGCAACCCCCTAGGTCCTTGATCGCGGTGACCGCGCTTACCTCACGGCGGCATAGAAAGACGTTCTGCGTGTCGGTCCGGGCGCGGGAACGTCCTCCTGATGCGCTTGTAGGGCTTGGTGTCCCATCGCAGGAGGAGGACG
>NZ_JBEZYF010000145.1:0-5100 GCF_040638415.1 Kribbella sp. NPDC026596
AATTAGTGCCTTGACGGCACACTAACCAAGCCGATCACCGCAGGTCAGCGCGACCTGGTCCCCAAAAACCTGTCCAGGTGACCCAAGTCAGGTTAAAAGCAGGTAGGCATCCGAGCCTGTTCTCCTCCTCCCGCCTGTCCCCGGAGGGTGAGCAGTCCTTGCTCCTGCTCGCCCCCTTAGGGGCGGGCGGGGCTGGTCAGGCGAGGAGGCCGTACTTTGAGCGGGGCCAGGCTAGTAGGGCGTGGATTTGGGTTATTCCTGATTGTTGGAGGAGTTCTACCGAGCCTGCTTTGAAGTTGTAGAGGTTGGTGGCTGGGTCGCGGGTGGTGTTCCAGTTGTAGTCGGCGTAGGCCTGCATGGCCTTTCGGTAGCGGGGGTCGGGCGCCACCGAGTCGAGGATCAGCAGGTTCTTGAACCAGATCGAGTTGAAGGCCGCGCCCTGCTTGGCCAGCATCTCCTGGGTGCTGTAGAAGGCCAGCGAAGCCTTCGCGACGGATTTGGCGTCGTTCAGGTACTGGCGCCGGCCCGTTGCCTTGTACAACAACACCCCGGCGCCGAGCATGACGCCCTGGTTGTAGCTCCACTGGGTCTTCTCGACGTTGCCGGCCAGGTCGATGTGGTCCCAGTACAACCCGTTCGGGGCCAGCATGCAGTCCTGAGCCCACTTGTACATCCGCTGCGCCTCGGTCAGGTACGACTGGTCCCGCGTCAGCAGGTACAGGTGCGCACCGAGCTCGGCACCCGGGCCGTTCGATACCGTGTTGCGGTCCTGGCTCCAGGGCGCCTGGGTCCAGTAGACCCCGCCCGCGCACGGATGCGACGGATCGGTGTCCCAGCCGTGCACGACCAGCGTGAAGATCTCCTTGGCCCGAGCCAGTGCAGCGCGGTCACCAGTCCGCTTGTACCGCTGGATCAGGTTCAGCCCGATCCACTCGTTGTCGTCGTAGAACTTGTCCCCACCCTGACCCAGCGGCGGCCGGACATACGAGTCGTACCCCTTCGGCGTCGTACCGGCGTTCCAGTACGGCTCGTACGCCGCGAGCCGCCGGTCGGCCTCCTCCGACGCCTTCCGGCCGGCGCCCGGCACACCGGCCAGGTTCTCCGCCGCGATGGCAGCCTGCGAGTACGGCCAGACGTACGAGTACGGGTTGGTCTGCGTGTTCGGGTACTCCTCGAGCAGCAGGCCCTGGCCCGCGTCGAAGTACTTGTTGATTGCGTCGTACGACGCCTGCGCACGAGCCGCCGGATTCGTCCCGGCGTCAGCCGCGGACATGTTCAGCGAGCCGAGGACGGCGACCGCGAGCACACCGGCCACGATCCGGGTTGATATACCAATTTTCCTGCGCATCGATCCTGTTCCTCCTGGGCGGTGGCGATTGACATCGATGTCACGTTCTAACCGGCTCAGGGATGCGCCGTCAATGGCTCAGCGACCAGCGTCCTCGGCCAGGTCAGTTGGCATATCAAGAGGACCGACCGGGAACGCGATCCAGCCGGACCGCAGATGCAGCCGGATCCGGACCTGATCGGCGGTCAGCACCCGCCGTCCCTTCGACCCGACCGCCTCGACAGTGAGCGCCCGGCCGCCGGACGGGCCGATACCGGTCCGCTTCAGCACCCGCAGGCTCCGGATCGACCCGACGTCGAACGCCGCCTGCACCTCCGCCGCCGTCCGCGTCACGGTCCAGCTCACGTTCGGGTTCCCGTTGCCCGGATACGCGTCCCAGGCGTCCGCCTTCATCACCTGGTACGGCACCTCACCCACCGCGGTCGCGCCACCGTTCGACGAGGAGAACTCGGCCATGATCGGCTTGCCTTTGTAGAGCCGCACCTGCCCCGCGGTCGCCGCGATCGCCGTGTTCGTCGACGCCTTCTCCGAGTCATAGCCGCCGTACACCTGGCACGACGTGGTGTCACACAGGTCGTACGCCTTCCGCGCGGCCCGGCTCCGGTGGAACACGGAATAGGTGCGCGCGGCAACGGCTTGCGCCTGCAGGGCCGCCGGACGCCAACTGGACAAGGCTTCCCGGGGTACGACGCTACGCAGGTAGTACTCGAGCGACACGACGTTCACCGTGTCCAAATGCCGGCCCGACATGTCGATGGCCCGGAGCTCGCCGCGATACCGGCGGACCGCTCCGCTCGGCAGCACCAGCCCGATCACCGCGGCGCCCTCGAACTGCGTCATGCCGGTGAACGTCTTCCACAGTGTCCACTTCCGGGTCTTCGCGTCGAAAGAGCTGACCTTCGTGCCGTGGTCGCCGTACGGGTCGATCGACCACTGGTTCCGGGTCGAGGCCTTGGGCAGCGTGTACACCTTGCCGGCGGCCAGGTCGCGGACGCGAAGATGGTTGACCGTTCCGACCCGGACGCCGTCGGTGGTGTCCGCGCTGATCCGGACCCGGATGCTCCCGGTCGCCTTGCCCGTGGTCGTTCCCGGGTAGTAGAAGTCGAGGATCTGCTTGACCGACTTCCCGGCGATGGCCGCACCCTGAGCGCCGTACTGCGACATGCCGCGACCGTGCCCGAAGCCGCGGCCGGCGATCGTGGTGTCGGGAACGGCGGCCTTCGGCTCGACCGGGCTTGCCAGCGCAGTTGCGCTGATCAGAGTGGAGGACAGGACGACGATGGCGATCGCACGCTTCTTCATGACGTTCTCCCGTACCGCGGGTAGACCTTGCCTGTGTGCTGGTCGTAGACGAGCCAGCCGCGCTGGAACTTCTGCCGCAAGCCGCCCTTGACCTTGTAGTGCTCGGTGACCGGCAGGCCGAGTCGCGCGTCACCGGCACCGAGCCGCCGATAGCGGGACCGGAACACGCCAATGGTCGAATGGGTGCCGCTGGCAACGGAGTAGAAGACGTCGCGGGTGCCGAAGTACGTCGCCCAGCCGTGCTTCGTCCGATGCTCACCCCAGAACGGCTGCCCGACGTACCGGAAGCCGATCTTCTTGGCGAATCGGTAGATCGGGGTCGAGACACTGCCGCCGATCAGCGTGTTGACTCGTTGCTTCAGCCAACCGAGTTTCTTGTACAGCTCGGTGCCCGGACACGCCGTTGGCTTGGTGTCACGGTGTCCGGAGACCGTGTGCAGACGGCTGCCGTCGAGCACGATCGTTGCCAACGGCGACCGATAGTTCGCGTCCAGCTTCCAGGCGATCACGCGGGCCGTCATCTCGAGCATCGCCTGCGGTGGTGTGGCTTTCTCGAAGTTGCCAATCACTGCGACGCCGAACGAGTTCGCGTTGTACGAGGCGGTGTGCGCACCGAGCACGGGCAGCTGCGCACCGCCGTACCGGCCCTCGAACGCGCGGCCGAAGCGATCGACGAGGAAGTTGTAGCCGAGGTCGCACCACCCGCGGCTCTTCACGTGGTACGCGTACATCGCGCGCACCATCGCCGGGACCTGTGCTCGCGTGTAGTCGTTGCGATCGGCGGTGTGGTGGACGAACGCGGCCAGCACGGTGGTCGAGTACTTCGGTCGCACGCAGGCCGCTCCGTTGTGACTGCGCAACCGCTCGTCAGCGCCCCACCGCTTCCGGCTCACCATCACCGGCATCGGGTACGGCGCTCTGGTCGCATCGGGCTCGATGACACCGGACGCCTGCGGTTCGTCGGCGTCGGTGGCCAGTACGCCGGGCTGGATCAGGATCACCTTGGCGTCACTGACCGTAGTACCGCTGCTCGTCACGGCGCTGGCCTGGACGCCGGTCGCGTCGCCGACCCACAGCGGGTCGGTGCCGGCCCGCTCAACTCCTTCGGGCGCCGATGGATCGGGCCCGTGGTCGTCCTCGACGTGCAGCGGCTCCCAGTCGGTCCACTGCCCGTCGCGCTGCACGCGGACCTTGGCCTGCACGGCGCCGGAATCTTCAGGCCAGGTGCTCTGTAACCAGGTGATGGCGACCATCGCGAATGGTTTGGTCTCCGCCTGTACCGACTGCCCGTCGAGTGCGATCTCTTGGTACGACGAATCTGACTGTGGAGCCGGGGTGGTGGGCAGGACCAGGGCGAGGCCCGTCGCCGCGAGAGTCAGGAGTCGGGAGGTCTTGGCCATGCAACAGCCTTCCGGCGGGGATACGACGGTCGCTGGGCGGCGCTCATCGATTATGCGCGCTGGGTGACCGCTTTCCCGGCATTGCGTCACCCTGCGTGGCGAGACCTCGCTTGCGGGATTGGATAGGCTCTGCGTAAAGCCCCTAGTTTGAAGAGGCCCGACATGGACTTCATCCTGATCATCGCAGTCGTGGTGATCGCGGTTCTGGCATATCGCTCGTACCGTCGGACCCAACTGCAGAACAAGAAGCGGCACGAGATCACCGCCGGTGAGCTCGAGTCGGTCAAGCGCACCGCCGACGAGGACATCACCCGGTTCGGCGAGGAGCTGCAAGACCTCGATCTGGAGATGGTCGGCAAGGACCTCGGCGACGGCGCCCGGCAGGACTACCAGCGCGCGCTGGACTCCTACGAGTCGGCCAAGCAAGCGGTCGGCCAGGTCACCGAGGCAGACCAGATCAAGCACGTGATCGAGATCCTCGAGGACGGCCGGTACGCCGCCGCGTGTGTGCGCGCCCGGGTCGCCGGTGAGCCGCTGCCGCAGCGCCGCCCGTCCTGCTTCTTCAACCCGCAGCACGGCCCGTCGGTCGAGGACGTCCTGTGGGCACCGCCCGGCGGCGCACAGCGCGAGGTTCCGGCCTGTGCGGCCGACGCCGAGCGGGTGAAGGCCGGCGCCGATCCGGACGTCCGCAAGGTCATGGTCGGCCCGCAGCGGGTGCCGTACTGGGAGGCCGGCCCGGCCTACTCGCCGTACGCGCAGGGCATGTTCGGCGGCATCGGTGGAATCGCGACCGGTCTGTTCCTGGGTACGGCGCTCGGCGGCATGTTCGCCGGTGGCGGCTACGGCGACTACGCGGCCGGCTACGACGCCGGCATGGCCGACGGCAGCGACGGCGGTGATGGCGGCGGCGACGGTGGCGACTTCAACATGGGTGACAGCGGCGGCGGCGACTCCGGCGGCTGGGACTTCGGAGGCGGCGACTTCGGCGGCGGCGACTTCTAGCCCGACCAACCCAGAGCCCCGGCCGCCCCCACCGGAGCCGGCGCGCTG
>NZ_JBEZYF010000146.1:0-4701 GCF_040638415.1 Kribbella sp. NPDC026596
CCCTCGTCGCTCCGGTCGCTGCGCTCCCTACGCTCCTCAGTCCAGGCCGGGAGGCCCCATGACCGACCTGCATGTGGTCGACGCCACGGTGGATCACGTCGACCAGATCGTCGCGGTGATCCACCACGCCTTCTCGGCTCGCCGGGCGCTTGACCCGCCGGCCACCGCGCTATCTGAGAACGCCACGACGGTGGCCGCCGCGATCGCGGAGCATGGCGGGCTGCTCGTGCTGATCGACGGCGCGCCGGCCGGTGCACTGCTCTTCAAGCAGACCGGTGACCTGCTCACCCTGCGCTGCGTCTCGGTGGACCCGCGCCACCAGGGCCGCGGCGTGGCGTCGGCGATGGTCGGGTGCGCCGAAGAGGCCGCCGTACGCCGAGGGCTGAGCCGGGTGAATCTGGTCGCTCGGGTCGAACTGCCGGACACCGTGGAGTTCTGGCGGCGGCGTGGGTACGCGATCGTCGAGCAGCAGGACCACAACCTGATCTACGCCAAGGCGATGCCGCTCGAGCTGACCGTTCCGACGGCCGACGACATGCAGGCGATCGGCGAGGAGCTCGCCGGGCAGCTCCGGGCCGGCGATGTGCTCGTGCTGTCCGGTGACCTGGGGGCGGGCAAGACGACGTTCACGCAAGGCCTCGGCGTGGGGCTGAAGGTGCGCGGTGCCATCACGTCGCCGACGTTCGTGATCTCGCGGGTGCATCCGTCGCTGGCCGGCGGTCCTGCCTTGGTGCACGTCGATGCTTACCGGCTTGGCGGGTTCGCCGAACTGGACGACCTCGACCTCGACGCGAGTCTGGAGGACGCGGTCACCGTCGTCGAGTGGGGTCACGGACTGGCCGAGGCGCTGGCGCCGGACCGGCTGGACGTCGTGGTGACCCGGGGCGACGACGACACGGACGAGACGCGCGAACTGCGGATCACGCCGGTGGGTCCGCGCTGGGCGGCGTCCGGCGTACGGGTGTCTGTACTGGAGAAGAACTGACATGTTGCTTGCCTTTGACACCTCGAGCGCTGCTGTCACGGTCGCCCTCGCGGATGCTGTGAGCGGTGAGATCGTCGCGTCGTCGACCACGGTGGACGCGTTGCGGCACGGTGAGTTGCTCGCTCCCGCGATCGCGGACGCCTTGGCGACCGCCGGGATCACGGCGCGCGACCTGACCGGGATCGCGGTCGGCGTCGGACCGGGTCCGTTCACCGGGCTGCGGGTCGGACTGGTGACCGCGCGGACGATGGCCGACGTGCTCGGGATCGAGATCTTCGGCGTCTGCAGCCTGGATGTCGTGGCGCGGCAGTCGTCGTTGACGTTGCCGGTGGCCGTTGCGACCGATGCGCGGCGCAAGGAGATCTACTGGGCCGTGTACGACGGTCCGGCCGCGGACGGGAGCCGTCGCCGCTTGGAAGGCCCGGCGGTGGATCGCCCGGCCGACGTCGCGCATGTGCTGTCGGGGTTGCCGGTGATCGGGCGTGGCGCAGTGCTCTACGCCGAGGCTCTCGGCTTGGACAGTGTGGATGTCGTGGAATACCCATCGGCCGAGGTGCTGGCTCACGGTGTGGCGACCGGGACGCTGGATGTCGTCGCACCCGAGCCGCTGTACCTGCGCCGGCCCGACGTGACGATGTCCGCCGGCCCCAAGAGTGTGCTGCCGAAGTGAGACCCGCCATTCGGCCGGCTGTCGCGGCTGACCAGCCGGCGCTGGTCGCGCTGGACGAGGTGTGCTTCGGGTCGTCGGCGTGGAGTACGGTCGCGTGGGCGACCGAGTTCGATCGGCTGGCCGAGGATCGGGTGATCCTGGTCGCGGACGAGGGCTCGGTGGTCGGATACGTCGTACTGCTGGTGCCGCCGGTGGCTCTGGATGTGGTGGAACTGTTGCGGATCGCGGTGACTCCGGCGGAACGGCGTACCGGGATCGGCGGGCAGTTGATGACGGCGGCACTGGCCCGGTGTGCCGGTCGGACGGTGTTGCTGGAAGTTGCTGCGGGCAACGAGTCGGCCGTGGAGCTGTACGGCGGCTTCGGGTTCGAGGAGATCAGCCGGCGACGTGGGTACTACGCCGGTGGCGAGGATGCGGTGATCATGCGGTGGCGGGAGTCGGTGTGAGTTCAGATGCGGTGAGCGTGGAGCCCCTGATTCTGGGGATCGAGACGTCGTGCGACGAGACCGGGGTCGGGATCGTCCGTGGGCAGACGCTGCTCGCCGACGCGATCGCGTCCAGTGTCGAGGAGCATGCGCGGTTCGGCGGCGTCGTACCGGAGGTGGCCAGTCGGGCGCACCTGGAGGCGATGGTCCCGACGATTCGGCGCGCGTGCGAGACGGCGGGGATCAAGCCGACGGACGTGGATGCGGTCGCGGTGACGAGCGGGCCTGGTCTCGCCGGTGCGCTGCTTGTTGGAGTGGCGGCAGCCAAAGGGCTGGCGCTGTCGCTCGACAAGCCTTTGTACGGCGTGAACCACCTGGCGGCGCATGTCGCCGTCGACACGTTGGAGCACGGCGATCTGCCGAAGGGCTGCGTCGCGATGCTGGTGTCCGGTGGGCACTCGTCGCTGCTCGCGGTCGAGGACATCACCGATGGCGTAGTGCCGATGGGGAGCACCATCGACGACGCCGCGGGGGAGGCCTTCGACAAGGTCGCACGGGTGCTGGGGTTGCCGTTCCCGGGCGGTCCCTATGTCGACAAAGCGGCGCGCGACGGCGGGGATCGGCTGTACGTGACGTTCCCGCGCGGGCTGACCTCGCAACGGGATCTCGAGCGGCACCGGTTCGATTTCTCCTTCTCTGGTTTGAAGACCGCGGTGGCACGGTGGGTAGAGGCGCGGCGTCGCGATGGTGAGGACGTGCCCGTCAACCACGTCGCCGCCGCGTTCCAGGAGGCGGTGTGTGACGTCCTGACCCGCAAGGCGATCGACGCGTGCAAGGACCGTGGGTTCGAGCACCTGCTGATCGGTGGTGGGGTCGCGGCGAACTCCCGGCTCCGCGCGATGGCGGAAGAACGCTGCACCGCGGCGGGCATCGCCGTACGCGTGCCGCGGCCTGGGTTGTGCACGGACAACGGTGCGATGGTCGCGGCCCTTGGCTCGGAGCTCGTGCGGGCCGGGAAGGCGCCGTCGCCGCTGGGGCTGCCGGCCGACTCGTCGATGCCGATCACGGAGGTGCTGAACAAGTGAAGTGGAGCCGCGACGGGTTCGAGGCCGACGACGATGCCGCCCGCATCGATGTCGACGTGGTGCACGGCTTCCTGAGTACGTCGTACTGGGCGCCGGGCATCCCGCGTGACGTGGTGGCGCGGTCGATCGCGGGCTCGCTGAACCTGGGGGTCTACGCGTCCGACGGTGCGATGGTTGCCTTCGCGCGGATGGTGACCGATCGGGCGACCTTCGCGTGGCTGGCCGATGTGTTCGTCGTCCCCGAGCAGCGTGGGCACGGGCTGGGGAAGTTCGTCGTGTCGACCTTGATCGATCACCCCGACCTGGCCGGTGTACGCCGCCTGATGCTGGCGACCGCGGACGCCCACGAGCTCTACCGCAGCTACGGCTTCACCGAACTCCCCGACCCCGAGCGCATGATGATCATCCGCCGCAAGCCCGCCGACATCTACAACCGCTCGTGACCCCTCCTGGGGTCGACTTGCTCCGGCATCCGGTGGAGGCGACGGATCTCGTCCTGCTCGCCCATGGCGGGTCGGAGCATTCCTCGGCCGACCCGCACCTGTGGAGCGGTGCCATCCTTCGGATGTGGCCGTTCGCGGAAGCCGTGCGGTCGGCCGTCCCGGAGGCTGCGATCGGGCTGATGCGGTATCGCTACCGCGGATGGAACGGCGCCGCCGCGGACCCCGCGGTGGACCTCCGCGCGGTCCTGGACGGGCTCCCGCCGGTGATCCGCCGGGTCGTCCTGATCGGGCACTCGATGGGCGGCCGCACGGTTGTTGCCGCGGGCGACCATCCCCGCGTGGCCGGCGTACTGGCCTTGGCGCCCTGGCTCCCGGACGGCGAGCCGCTGACCGCACTCCGTCCGCCGGTCACCTTCGCCCACGGCACGCTCGACACCATCACCGACCCTCGCGCCACCACCGCGTACGCCAACCGCCTCCGCGCCACCGGGACCCCGGTCACCGTCTACGCGGTCGAGGCGGAAACCCACGGCATGCTCCACCGCCCCACCGACTGGAACGCCCTGGTCGCCACCTTCACCGCGAACGCTCTCGGGTCCGTACCCACTTCGGCGACCGGCGCCGACTCCGAGCCGCTTCCGCAGTACGGGCGAAGGTCGTCGGCGGCCGCGGTCCTGTCCATCGCGGTGGCTCGCCTCCGCATGCCGGTGCTGGAACGCTTCCAGGTGGGCTGAACTGCACTGCACTGCACTGCACTGCAGTGCGGGGAAGGGCACGGCAGTGGGCAGAGGCCTGGGGTTTGTACGCCGCTCGATCCCCAGGCGAACGGTCAGCGGCCGACCGGTTGCACCCATCACCCTGCCGAACCCAGATGAACGCCTGACGGCACCCGCGTAACACTCAGTCGACGTTAGTGGCGGGCCCCCGGGGAGTGCAGCAGCAGACGCAGCACCTCGCCCACCGGCAAGTCCCCGGGGACCCGCTCGCGAGATCGATCATATGTCCTGCATCTCTGCTTGAGTGCAGTAGGGTTTGAGGGTGTCGGCGAGTCAACGCCCGGTCGGCGGGGTGGATTACCCGCGGACCTACCAAG
>NZ_JBEZYF010000147.1:0-4414 GCF_040638415.1 Kribbella sp. NPDC026596
GCGGCTCGTCGAGCCCGCCGCGGCCCGGCTCGTCGAGCCGGCGGCGCCGACGGATCCGCTGCAGTCGTTCGCCTACGAGCACCCCGAGGAGGCCGCGGCCGACATCACCGACTGGCTCCGCCGCTACCGAAATCCCGACGACCCGGCAGACCTTCCCGCTGACGTTCTCGTTCCCTGTGGAGATAGAGACCCGTCGCGGTAGACACGCTGGTCAGCAGCCAGACCAGCACGCCGGCATCGTCGGTCACACCGATGATCGGCAGCAGGTCCGGGAGGATGTCGATCGGCGAGATCAGGTAGACGATCGCGAGCACCCAGAGGAACGTCCGGTTCCTCGGCAGGTCGGCGTACGTCCCCTGCCGGACGTCTCGCAGCAGCCGGGGCAGCGCCCGGGCCCGTTGGAAGATGTCCCCCTCCGGCACCGGTTCGCCCCGCGCGATCTTCTTCCGCCGCGCCCGCCGCCGCCAGACCACTCCCAGGGCGCCGATCCCGAGGCCCAGCACCAGCAGACCTCCGCCGACCCCGGCGGCCGGCAGCCCGGCAACATCCCCGTCCCGGAATACCAGGGTCAGGATCCCGATCAGCCCCAGCACTCCACCGAAGTACACCATCCTCCAACTGTAGGGTGCACGGCCTGAACGCGCCGGGTATCACGGAATGCAGGCGGTGACTCCGCCGGTGGCGCCAGTACTGAACGCCCGCGTTCGCTGCTGTACGTTGCCGTGGTCTCGCTCCGTCGTCCAGGGGTAATCGTCCGCGACCGCCGCGAGCGTCTGAGCGAGCTCTTCGGCGTCGCCTGGTTCGAAGGCGAGCACTCTGTCGTCCGCCGCACCCTGCAGCGCGGCCCCGGCGAAACAGTCCGCCTGAAGCTCCGCCTGCACCGAGACCAGGTCGGAGTTCAGCCGTGCCTGGATAGCGTGTCCCCACTCGTGGGCGATGATCAGGTAGACCCAGGCATCACCGATCTGGTTGTAGCCGGCCGCCATCAGGTTCTCGTCCCAGGCGAGGAAGTCGCCCGGGTGACAGTAGAACGCGTTGAATGCCACCGACGGCTCGCCGCCGCACGAAGGTCCGTCGGTGCCGACGTACGCACCGGCGACGCGCGGCGCGACATACGGCTCGTCGAGGATTTCGGCCGAGTGCCGTCGCCAGAATCCGTCCACCGCGTCGACCGCGTCTTGCTCGTCCTTGTTCATCGCCCCGCGATCGACCTCGTCGAGCGACGCGGGTGTGGTCGGCGCGGGCGTGGTCTGCACGGGCGCAGGCTCTTCGGCGGTCGGGGTCGTGATCTGGCAGCCCACGGCGGCCGGTACCAGGAGCAGCCACGCGAACCTGCTCATCCCCATGTCGCCCTCCGGGTTTGGTCGAGCCGTTACCGGCCCACTGTGCTGGCCATCCGGCGCCTCGGCCTCACCCGCTCAGGACGAGATGTCCGATCCCGGCGGCTTTCAGTCCAGCAGGTCCTCGACGATGGTGGTCATCCGGTCGACCGGGATGGCGAAGCCGATGCCGATGTTGCCGGAACGGGAGGTGCCGAGGGTCGCGATCGCGGTGTTGACGCCGACGACCTGACCGGCGGCGTTGACGAGCGGGCCGCCGGAGTTGCCGGGGTTGATGGCGGCGTCGGTCTGGATCGCCGACTGCCGGGTGCCGTTGTCGCCGAAGCGGGCCTGGCGGTCGACCGCGCTGACGATGCCGGCGGTCACCGTCCCTTCCAGCCCGAGCGGTGACCCGACGGCCAGCACCGGGTCACCGACCCGCAACTGTGCGGACCGGCCGAGCGTGAGCGCACGCAGTCCCTCGGTGTCGGCTGCCGAGACCTGGAGTACGGCGAGGTCGTTGTCCTCGTCGGATCCGATGACATCCGCGTCGACGGTACGTCCGTTCGACAGGACCAGGGATACATCGCTCGCTCCTTCCACTACGTGCGCGTTCGTGACTACGTGCCCCTGTTGGTCGATCGCGAACCCCGACCCGGTCGCGCGCCCGGCCCGCACCGACACCACGCCCGGCAACACACTCGCCGCCGCAGCCGAGATCGACCCTTCCGCCGCCGCCGGCGGAGCCCCCACCTGCGGCAACTCCACCGCGGACTGCGGATCCCGCGAACCGGTCACCGCGCCGGCCAGCCCACCCGCGACCATCGAGAGCGCCAGCGTTCCGACGAAGACGGCGCCCCGGCGTCCGCCGGTCCGTGGCGGGGAGTCCGTCACCCCGGCCGGAGGTGCCGCCGCCGGAGAGGGGGGAACCGAGACGGCAACCGGGGTGACGGAGAACGAGGGCGGCGGGGCCGGAGCCCCGGACTGCCGCGCGGGTGCGGCGGCTGACGCCGCCGGCGCCGCCGGCGCCGGCGAAGCCGGGGGCGGGCCGGGGACGTAGTCCGGGCCGCGGAATGGGTTTCCGAGGTGAGGGCTCATGGCTGGCTCCTTCAGGCTTACGGGAGGCGGGAGAACCAGAGGAGGGAGGCGAGGGCGGCCAGGAGGGCTGCGGCCAGGGCTATTCCGGCGACCAGGTTGGTGATCTCGCGGGGTTCGGTGGTCCAACCGATGGAGGACTGCAGGTCGGAGTACACGTCACGCAGTTGCTCGTCGCTCTCGGCGGCGTAGAAGGACCCGCTGGTCGCGTCGGCAAGGCCTTGCAGTGCCTCGGTGTCGGCGGGGACCGGGATGGTCCGGCCCTCGAGGTTCACGGTGCCCTGCGGCGTCCCGTACGCGATCGTCGACACCGGTACGCCGGCCTGCTCCGCAGCCTGAGCGGCCTCGTCGATCGGCCGTCCGGCCGTGTTGCCGCCATCGGACAGCAGCACGATCCGGCTCGGCGGCGGGTCGTCCGGATCGATCGTCCGGACCGCCTGCAGGCTCGTCATGACGGCCTCCCCGATCGCGGTGCTGTCACTCAGCTCCAGCCGGTTGATCGCGTCGACCGTCGCCTGGTGGTTCGTGCTCGGCGCCGCGACGACCGTCGCGGTCCGGGCGAACGACACCAGCCCGACGTTGAACTTCGCCGGCAGGTCCTGGACGAACTCCACCGCCGCCTGCTTGGCGACCTCGAACCGGTTCGGCGCCACGTCGGTCGCCGCCATCGAGTTGGACACGTCCATTGCGACCAGCACCGTCGCACGCTCGCGCGGAACCCGGATGTCCGCGACCGGCCGCGCGATCGCGATCGTCAGCACGGTCAGTGCCGCGAGGAAGGCCACGGCTGGCGCGTGCCGGCGCCAACCGGGCCGCGTAGGGGCGACCTTCTCCAACATCGGGAGGGTCGCGAAACGTACGGCGTACTTGGTCCGCCGGCGCTGGGCGATCAGGTACGCCGCGACCAGTGCGGCGACCAGCACCAGCAGCCAGAGCCACAGTGGTTGCTCGAATCTCATCGGATACCGGTCCTCCCGGTCGGGTGCCGCCGGGTGCCGGCCCGCCGGCGGGCGGTGGCGAAGGCGGCGACGTCACGGACCCAGTCGGTGTCGGTGCGCAGTACGAGGTGCGCGGCACCGGCGGCCCGGATCGCCTGAGTGGTCTGTTCACGGTGCGCGGTCATCGCCTCGGCGTACCGGCGCCGCAGCTTCTTGCCGGCGGTCTGGACTTCGCGCCGCCGGCCGGTTTCCGGATCAACCAGCGTGAGCAGGCCGACCTCGGGCAGTTCGAGCTCGCGCGGGTCCAGCACCTCGACCGCGATCACCTCGTGCCGCGCAGCCAGCCGGCGCAGCGGTTCCGCCCAGCTGTCCTCATGGAAGTCGGACACGACGACCCGCAGCCCCGGGCGGGGATGCTCACGGTTCAGCCGGGTGATCGCGGCGCCGAGGTCGGTCCGCGGATACTCGCCCGGCGTTGCCCTAGGCAACGACAGCAAGGTCCGCAACGACCGCCGGAGCTGCACAGCGCCGCCCGCGGCCGGGAGCCGGCGCAGCTCGTTGCCTAACGCAACGCGTACGCCGAGCCGGTTGCCGGGACGATCGGCCAGCAGCCCGACCGCCCCGACCACGGCGATGGCGAGATCCCGCTTCTCGCTGAGCGCGGTGCCGAAATCCATACTCGCGGACGCGTCGAGCAGCGCCCAGGTCTCCAGCTCGCGCTCGGCCAACGGCGCCCGTACGTGCGGTTCCAGTGAGCGGGCGGTGACGTTCCAGTCCATCCGTCGTACGTCGTCCTGGCCCGCCTGGTACGGCCTCGCCTCGTTGGGCTCGGTGCCGGGACCGCTGCGCAGGCCGGTGATCTCGCCGTGCAGGAACCCTTCCAGCTTGCGCTTCACCGACAACTCCAGCGCACGCAACGCCCGCTCGCGCCCGGCCAGCAGATCAGGACTGGTCATGGGGCCTCCCGGCCTGGACTGAGGAGCGGAGGGAGCGAAGCGACTGGAGTGACGAGGGAAGGCCGGGAGTCAAAGCCCCATGACCCGCCGGCGCCGAAGGCCCGGC
>NZ_JBEZYF010000148.1:0-3772 GCF_040638415.1 Kribbella sp. NPDC026596
CTGGACCGCTACCACCTCGCCCTCGACGTCATCGACCGCGTCCCCGGCCTCGGCCAGCGGGCCGCCGACGTACGGCAGTGGCTCATCGACCAGCGAGCCGGGCACCACGCCTACATCCTCGCTCACGGCGAGGACATGCCCGAGATCAGGAACTGGCGCTGGCCGGGGACGCGGACCTGACCGTGAAGAAGGTCGTCGCAGGCATCGACGGTGCCACGAGCCGCCTAGGACTGCGGGTGCTTGTTCGCGTGTTCGACGGCGAAGACGGCGGCTTCGGTGCGGCGTTCGAGGTTGAGTTTGCGCAGCAGCGACGAGACATAGTTCTTGACCGTCTTCTCGGCCAGGTACAGCGATTGGGCGATCTGCCGGTTGGTCTTGCCCGCGGCGATCTCGGCCAGGATCTTGCGTTCCTGATCGGTCAGCGACGCATACCTGGGATCCTCGTCGACGACCGGGTGACGCAGCCGCTCCAGCACCTTCGCCGTCATCGTCGGATCCAGCAGCGACTCACCGGCCGCGATCCGCCGTACCGCCTCGATCAGCGCGTCGCCGTGCACCTGCTTCAGCAGATACCCCGCCGCGCCGGCCATGATCGCCGTGAACAGCGCCTGATCGTCGGAGTACGACGTCAACATCAAACACGCCGGCGGATCATCCATCAACGAACGGACCTCCCGGCACACGGTGATCCCGTCGCCGTCCGGCAACCGGACATCCAGGACCGCGACATCCGGACGTACGGCGGGAATCCGCGCGATCCCCTCCGCCGCGGTCGAGCCGTCACCGACCACCTCGATGTCCGGCTCCGCATCCAGCAACTGGTGCAGTCCCAGCCGAACCACCTCATGGTCGTCCAGCAGAAACACCCTGATCGTCATCACCATCTCCTCCGGCCTCTCCCACCAGCATCGCGCCCTCGCCAGGAACGTGCCAGGGGCAACGGTCCCGCCCGACCCGGGACCTTCGGCGCGAAGGTGCCGACCGGCCCTGCTCCTTCAGGACATCTTGCCCTGCCCGCCGGGATGCCCGCCTGATTGGCTGGAACTGTCGAAACAGAGGAAAGGCGGACTCCGATGGACACCAGGTCACAGACCGTAGGCACACCGAGCGACCTCGGCATCCGCATCCGGGAGCGCCGGCTCGGCCTCGGCCTCAGCATCGCGGACATCGCGCAGCGGACGGGCTTGAGCAGGGAGCGCATCGTGCACGTCGAGACCCGGCCGTTCGCACTGACGGGCAGAGAACTCGCCCAGTTGTCGGCTGCCCTCGATATCAGCATCGGCGACCTGACCGGCCCGCACGAGCCGAGGACCCCGCAGCGTCCGCCGCTGGCACCCGTACTCGAGCCGATGCGCAAGGAGGAGTGCGTGAAGCTCATCGAGGCGGGGGGTGTCGGCCGGATCGCGTACAGCGGCGCCGACGAGCTGATGGTCATCCCGGTCAACTACTGCTACCTCAACGGCCTGATCATCTTCCGGACCGCGTCCGACAGCGTGGTCGCGCAGTACGACCTGGAACCGATCGCGTTCGAGCTCGACTTCACCGACGAGGGTCTGCAGGTTGGCTGGAGCGTCCTGGTGCACGGCATGGTCCGCCCGGTCACCAGCCAGGAGATCGATGTCGCCCGTGACCGGGTGAAGCCATGGGCCGGCGGAACCCGCGAGTCGTACATGGCCATCGAACCCCACCGCTTCACCGGCCGCCGCATTCGCTCCTGGTGAACGCGAAAGGGGGCCTCACCGTCACGGTTGACGGTGAGGCCCTCTTCCGCTGCCTTCAGCGATCCAGTTCGTGCTCGCGGAGGCGGGCGCGGGCTTCGTCGAAGTCCTCGCGGCTGATCTTGCCGGCGGCGAAGCGGCGCTCGAGGATGTCGAGCGGCGACGGGATGCTGGTGGGCGTCGGACGTGGCTGGTGGATCAGCCGGAGCGCGCCCCACACAGCTCCACCGGCGACGAGCACCCACAGCGTGACCACCAGGAGGATCCAGCCCACGTCGGGGCCCATCGCGTGCATCATCACCCCTCCTCAGGCTTTCAGGCGGCTGTCGCGGAGTGAGTCAGCAGACGACCGAGCTCCTCGCCCCAGTGGCGAGCGCGCTCGATCTCGACCTCGCGGATCGGCCCGGTCGACTCGTCGACGAAGAAGCTCGCCGATGGCGAGATCAGCCGGAAGCCCAGCTTCCGCAGCAGCTTCGCCGCCGACCGCGCCGCCGACCCCGGCAACCGGCGCACCTTGGCGATCCGGGTGTCGAACGTCGCCACCTCAAGGCGTCCGGACCTCGCGTCAGCGGCCAACGCACCGAGCCACTCGCGGATCCCGACCTCCACCGGCATCACCACGTCGCCCTGCTTCACCGCGTCCCGCCGAGTCGAAACCCGGCTCATCGAGAACGCGTGCGTCGGCCCTCCGACCACCAGCAGCCCCACGTCGGCGGGAATGACGGTCGGCGCCCGGTACGCCGGCACGATCTCCGTCTCCACACTCTGCCGCAGCCCGTCGCGGATCGCCCGCGCGATCCGCTCGGTGTTTCCGAACATCGACTCGTACACCACGAGCCCACGAACCGTCCCGGACATGATCAAATTCCTCCAATCAGAATCAGTACGTCGGTACGACGATTTCGCCGCGCCGGTTCGGCACGTGCTCACGCTCGGTGGCGGTCAGGTGATGAGGCACGATCGCGACCGGGCAGGTCATCGCGGCCACCGAACGGCGCGCCACCGGATCGACCGGCAACGGGCCGCTGTGCGAACCGACCACCACCAGGCCGACCTCACCACTTTCGTGGACGAGCGCGGCAGCCGGCTGACGGCTGCTCAGGAACCGCGTCACCCTCACATCCGGGAACTGCCTCGTCCACGGCGCGAGCGTCTCCGACAGCAGGTGATCCGCCCGGCTGATCCAGGAGTGTTCGGGGTCCTCGTCGTTCCAGGCGTGCTCAGCGGGCAGACCCGCATGCACGACGATCAGATCAGCCTCCCGGCCGGCCGCCATACCGAAGGCGAACTCGAGTGCCTCCGTCGACAGCCCCGTACCATCAATGCCGACGGCAACCTTGCGATCCACCAGCGACGGCTTCCACGAAGCCGGTACGACGACCACCGGGCAGCCGGCCCGACTGGCCAGCGTCAGGCTGGCGTGGGTGTTGATCAGCCGCTGCGGACCACGACTGCGCGCCCGCCCGACGACCAGCATCCGCGCCTTCCGCGCCGCGTGCGCCAGCACCCGCAGCCGCGAGCCCTCACCGGCCACCGCGGCCAACTCCATCGCATAGCCGTTGCAGTGCCGAACGTGCGCCACCGCGGCGCGCAACGCGTCGTCGGCCAGCTCAGCCGGCGGCTTCGGCGAATAGCCCGGCATCATCGGCGAGAACGAACCATGGGCCGTGTACGGCGCCACCAGCACCAGCTCCACGCCACACCGCAGCGCCTCCGCGACCGCGTAGTCGACGATCCGCAGGTTCTCCGCGGTACCGTCAACCTCAACCACGACCGGACCGGTCCGCGTCCACGTACTCATCTCTGTCACCTCTCTGTCACTTCGAGCCTGTCGCGTTCCCGTCGACATCGGCAGGGCCACGCAGGCCCTCCGCACCCGCCGGATGGACCGAGGTGCGGAGGACCTTCGACCAACGGACAGCCCGCGTGCCGGCTGGTCGTTCTGTTCACCGCAGCCACGGGTACTTGCGGACGAAGTCCAGGCTGCTCCACCACTTGCCGAGGCCCCACACGTTGCCAGCAGCAACGAGCGCGAGCACGACGACGGTGATGGC
>NZ_JBEZYF010000149.1:0-3579 GCF_040638415.1 Kribbella sp. NPDC026596
CGCCGAAGATGCCGACCGCCAGGCCGCGTCGCTGGGGTGGGAACCAGGCGCTGACGAACGGCACGCCGACCGCGAAGGCCGTGCCGCCGATGCCGAGGAAGAAGCCGCCGACCAGGAGTGCGCCGTACGAGTCGAGGGCGAAGAAGCCGATGAACAGGATCGGCACGATGGTCGCGGCGGTGACCAGCGGGAACATCACCCGCCCGCCGAACCGGTCGGTCAGGGCACCGACCGGGATCCGGCCGAGCGAGCCGACCAGCATCGGTACGGCAACCAGCAACGCGACATCGGACTCCGTCAGCCGACCGAGCGTGCCCTGGGTCCGGAACAACGGTCCGAGCGGGCTCAGCAGCGCCCAGGCCCAGAAGTTGACCGCGAACCCCACGGTCGCAACTGCCAGCATCACCCAGGGCGAACCGGACCGCGGACCGACTGCTCGTCCCGCCACGTCGTCGACGCTGAACTTGTTCATCGGAGATCCCTCCAGGCCAGTGTCAGATGTCGATCGTCGCCCGGCGTGACGCGACCGGCCCAGGGTCATCGGTCCCAAGGGACGGCGCCGAACGGCCCACTTGAGGGGCTCTGAACGGCTGCCGCGTCGCGGGTCCTCCAGCCACGCGAGTTGGGCCGGACGCCGGTGCTTCGAGTCACAGGTCACGCCGGAGACTCGAAGTAGTCGAGGAGGCTTCGATGACCAAAACAGGCAGGCAGGCAGAGCAGAAGGTTGCGGTCGGCAACGGAGACCGCCGGCAACCGGCCAGGGAAGAGATCTGGCGACGAATGTCCAAGGCCTCCTTCGCAGTGCTGAGCCACGTGACACCGAACGGCGAGCCTCGGTCGAGTGGTGTTGTCTACACGACCGGGCGAGGCCGGCTGTACGTCGCCGTCGCGCCGGACAGCTGGAAGGCGTTGCAGATCCCGGCGACCGGCCAGGTCGCCGTGACCGTGCCGGTGCGCCGTGGTGGACTGCTGTCCCTGCTGGCTCCGATCCCACCGGCCACGATCAGCTTCCACGCACGTGCCGTCGTCCACCCGGCCGGCCACAGCTACATCACGTCGCTGTTGCCGGAGTTGGCCAAGCTGGTGCCGCCCGAACGATTGGCCGACTGCCGGATCGTGGAGATCTTCCCCGAGGGGCACTTCCTCACCTACGGCATCGGTACGTCGTTGCTGAGCATGCGCAACCCGGCCGCTGCCCGGGCCCGAGTTCCGGTGAACTGAGCGAAGTCAGTCGACCGGCGGCTGGTCGGTCGGCTCTGCCGGCGGCTGTTCCGCTTCTTTGTCACGGCGGTGGCTCTCCCGGTAGACCTCGACGCCGAGGTGGCGGACGATGCTTTGCTCGGCGTGTGCCGATCCGGTCGTTCGCCGGCTGGCCACCGTGCGCTTCGCGTCGCGCTGTGTGCGGGCTTTCTCGATGTCCTTCATGGCCGGCTCCCTTCGTGCACTTCCAGCACACGCCGGCCGGCGATCGCACACCAGGGCAGAAGTTCCCGCCGAGGTGGACCGGACGGCCCTGGTGCGAGTCCGGGCATCTTCGGACGATGGCCTCGAGGGGTCCATCGATCGGAAGGGCGGGCATCATGGTCGCGAGCAGGCATTGGAGCGTCGAGATCTTCATCGACGAGCACGAGGACGAGCGGACCACCCACGCGGAGGCCCGGCTGCACACCAACGACAAGACCCAACTCGTCGGCCGGGGCACCGCCCGCCGGAACCCGGGCGACACCGATATCGCCGAGATCGGCGACGAGCTCGCCGTGGCACGGGCGCTGTCGAGCCTGGCCCCACGAACTGCTCGACGCCGCCACCGCCGACATCGAGCAGATGACTCACGAGCACATCCATCTGCGCAGCTGACCGCAAGCCCGCGTACTGGCGCGGTCCGGTAGGACGGCGTCGTTCGTCGTTCCTGTCCGGGCGAGCGGCTCGGTCACCTACACCACCCGGACTCACTTCTTCCGGACTGGCTTGGGGCGGGGGATCGAGACGATCGTCCAGCCGGCGGCGAACAGGATCACGAGGGTGAGGCGGAGGCCTTCGGACCAGTCGCTGGTCCACACGGCCGTGGCGAGCACCCAGGGGAAGAACACCACCCAGACGACGATCTCGAGCAGGAGCGGTAGGTCGCGGATCCAGGTGGCGACGTCGTCGATCCGGCCGGAGTTCAGCAGGACGAAGAACACCACCCACATCCCGGCCATCCAGCCGAACCATCCCTTCGAGCCACGGCTGAGCCGGCGTACCTCGGGTTCGGTGCCGCTGGTTGCTGGCTTGGACATGATGCCTCCCTTCAGCGGGCATGCGAGACGGCGGACAGCGCCGTCCTCACCTCGAGCATCTGCCCGCGGGAGAGTGGTTGGCCCGGGCCGATCGTCCTGTTCCGGCGGGCCTTTCGAGAGGCCCGCCGCGATCAGGCCACGCCGAGGACGCTCAGGTTCTTCCCGATCACCGCGTCGACGCCGAGGCGGCGCGCGTCAGCCAGGGCGTCATCGGTGTCCACCGGCCAGGTGAAGACGACCTCGGCGCCACGTCGGAGCTCGGTGACGATCGCGGGGGTGAGCAGTCGCCGGTGGACGCAGACGCCGTACGCCGGTCGTCCGCGGAGCCGGGACCGCAGCCGGCGCAGCCCACGGCGGCTGCCGGCCGACAGCACGAGCCGCACGTTGGGCAGGTCGCGGAAGGCGGACAGCATCCACCAGTGCTGTGTGCACACGGTGACCGTGCTGGCCGGCATGACCTCGGTCAGCTCTGTCGCGACGCGGGCGCCGAGGCGGGGATGGATCCCTTTCAGGTCGAGCAGCAGGCGGGGATCGCCGTCGGCCGCGGCGGCCAGCAGTTCGCGGATCTCGAGCAGTTGGACGTCCGTGCGGCGGACCAACTCACCCCGATCCCACAGCCACCACGGACCGAGGGTCTTCCGGTGCCGGACCTCGAGCCGTCCCCGATACGCGTGCACGTCCGCCTCGACCAGGTTGGCGCCGAGATCGAGGGCCGACCGGAGAGTTCCGAGATCGTTGCCCGCGCGATGCGCGACGACGAGCTCCGGGGTCACGATGCCGTCGGTGCCGGCTCGGTGAACCAGCCGCGCCAGCGCAGGAACAAGAACGTGCCGCCCAGCAGGAGCGCGGGAATCCAGTAGAGCAAGGCGGTGAGTGCGACAGCGCCGAAGGCGGCCGTCCAGGAGACCCCGATCGACGCGAGGCCGGCGACCAGGGCGCCGTCGCGTGGACTCGCCCCGTGGACGCCGGGGAGCACACCGGCGATCTGGCTCGCCCCGAAGACCGCGATCAGGTGGAGCGGCGGCACGGATCCGCCGACGGCGTCGATGGACCCGACCAGCAGACCGAGGATCGTGGCCTGGTACCCGATCGACAAGACGACGCCGAGCGCGAACACCTTGGCCGACGGCCACGGCCAGCGACCGGCCAGGAGTGGACGCCGACGCCGTACGACGAGCGCGCCGGCGAGAACCGCGGCAGCGGCGCCGAGGGCGATCGCCAGCACGGTCCAGGGCAGTGTCACGCCGGTCACCACCACCGCGGCGACGAGTCCGACGGCACCGATGAAACGGTCCAGCGC
>NZ_JBEZYF010000150.1:0-2898 GCF_040638415.1 Kribbella sp. NPDC026596
GGTGGTAACCTGCGGTGACTTTCTCGGGGGGGGACCCGGCGGCTTTTAGTGCGCGCGGCGTCCGGGAGATCGCGGTACGACGTCAGAGCTTGATGACGTAGGTGTTGTTGATCTTGTCCGCGAACGTCTGGCGCTTCTCGTCCCACAGCGGCCACAGCCAGCCGACGTAGCAGGCGAGGCTGTCGAGGATGTGGGTGATCTGGCGCAGGAAGGTCTTGCCCGCGCCGATCGGCTGGCCGGTGTCGGCGCCGACCAGCTTCAGACCGAGGACCTGCTTGCCCACGGTCTGGCCGGTGCTGCCCTGGCGGATCACGATGTTCCAGATCGCCAGACCGATGCCGGCCAGGTAGAAGAGCAGGGCGAGGATGCTCAGCGCGGAGCTGTCACCGCTGCCCAGCGCGCTGGCGATGCCGTACGGCACGCCGACGATCAGGGCGTCGATGAGATAGCCGCCGACCCGGTTCGGCCACGCGGCCAGGTTGCCGGGGATCCCGCCGAAGCCTGCCGGCTGGCCGTAGCCCTGGGGGTAACCCGGCTGGCCGTACTGCTGGCCGTACTGCTGGCCGTAGCCCGGCTGCTGACCGTACTGACCCGGCTGCTGAGGCTGACCGTACTGGCCTGGCTGGCCCGGCTGCTGGCCGTACCCGGGCTGCTGCCCGTAGGCAGGCTGCGGCTGGGCGCCATAGCCGGGCTGCTGCTGCCCGTATTGACCCGGCTGCTGGGGCTGCCCGTACTGGCCCGGCTGGCCGTACTGACCCGGCTGCTGAGGGTCCTGCGGGCTGTAACCCGGCGGTGGCGTCGGAGTGCTCACGACGGTCCTTTCTACTGATGACTATTGAGGGGAACTTGCAGGCTAGTGGTCGGACGGCTCAGACCAGGCCACGGATCCCACGGGATGAGAGTTACCGTTGTCCGGTGAGTCTTTCGCTGAGCGTCGTACTCCGGCCGACCGGGCCGGTCCAGCCACTGGACCGGCGGGTGTGGGGCCTGACCGCTGTCGGAGTGGGTGGCTTCGGGCTGGCGGCCGTCTACCAGTTGTCCGGCGGGCACATCGGCATTCCGTGCATCCTGCACGCGACCACAGGGCTGAACTGCCCGCTGTGTGGATCGACCAGGATGGCGGCCGCATTGCTCCGCGGCGATCTGGACGCCGCCTGGCACTTCAACCCGGTGGTGCTCGTCCTCGGCCCGCTCGTCGGTGTTGCCGTCGGCTACCAGTTGCTTGCCTGGTCGCTCGAATCGCTCCGGCTGGTCCGGCTGCCGCGATTGACGATGAGCCCGCGGACCGCGGACTGGCTGCTCAAGGGCGTGATCGCCCTGCTCGTCGTGTACGGCGTCGCCCGCAACCTGAACTGAATCGTCGCCGGGCCTGTTCCCGGGCACCGGCGACGATCACTGCGCGTGGTGGATCAGTAGTTGCCGATCACTCCGGTGAGGTAGCCGAGCACGCTCAGTACCACGGAGACGATGCCGCCGATCCAGGCCACCTTGGCCAGGGTGTCCGACTTACCCTGCTCGCGGAACTTGCCCTGGGCAATCAGACCGAGCGCGATCGAGGCGGGGCTGCAGCAGAACCAGCAGACGATGCCGATGATCGACAGCACCTGCGGTGTGTTGTTCTGCTGGGCCGCACCGTACCCGTAACCGCCAGGCTGGCCGTACTGACCGTAGGCACCGGGCGGTTGCTGACCGTACTGTCCCGGCTGGCCGTACTGCTGCCCGTACTGGCCCGGCTGCTGCCCGTACCCCGGCTGCTGCTGGCCGTACTGACCGGGCTGGCCCGGGTATCCGCCCTGGCTCTGGTTGTACGGATCCGGCTGCTGCTGCCCGTAGCCAGGCTGCTGGCCGTAACCGGGCTGTTGCCCGTACTGGCCCGGCTGCCCGTACTGACCGGGCTGCTCCTGGCCGTATTGACCGGGCTGCTCCTGGCCGGGCTGCCCGTACTGCTCCTGACCCGGCTGGCCCCACTGCTGACCCGACTGGCCCGGCTGACCGTACTGACTCGGCGGCTGCTGCTCCGGGGTCTCGGGGGTGTCCTGCGGCCGGTTCGGGTCGTTCTGATCGTCGCCCGGAGGCGTCGGAGTGCTCACCGCGGTCCCTTCTGAGAACGTCGAGGAATCCTCGCAGGCTATCTTTTCCACAGGTTCGCGGTCACGCACCCTCGCCGGATGCCGAACGCTTAGGGTTAGGCGGGTGACCGAAACCCCTCACTCTCCGCATGATCCCCGCCCCGAGAGTCCGGAGCCGACCCGGAATCTCCCGGTGCAGTACGAGGCCGCACCGGCGCCCCAGCCCGGGCCTTACATGCCGCCCTCGAGCCAGTTCGGGCCCACCCAGTTCACACCGCCGCCCGGGCCGTACCAGCCGCCTGTCGGCGGACCGCACCAGCAGCCGCAATCGCTGCCACTGCAGGCGTTACCGACCGGCCCGGTCCTCGTCACCGTCGGCGACATCTCGGTCGAGCAGTTCCGGATCGTGACCCCGGCCGGCGTGCTGCCGGCCCAGGGGACGAACTGGTCGGCGATGGACATGTCCCGGACCGAGGAGAAGATCCCCGCCTGGGCGATCATCCTGGCCATCGTCTTCGCGCTGGCCTGCCTGCTCGGTCTGCTGTTCCTGCTCTGCAAGGAGCGCAAGACGACCGGCTTCGTCCAGATCACCGTGCAGAACGGCAACCGCACCCACAACACCCACGTCGGCGTGAGCTCACCCCGCGATGTCGCCGACACGCTTGCCCGGGTCAACTTTGCCCGAACTCTCTGTGTCTGAAGGGTTTCCGTCTCCTGACACAACCGGCCGGCGGGTCGAGCGGGGTGGGGGGCCGGCGCGGGGGGTCGGAGGGCGGTTAAAGCGGATGCGCCGGGGTGTTGATTGGTATAGCACAAGTCTGTAGTACCT
>NZ_JBEZYF010000151.1:0-2811 GCF_040638415.1 Kribbella sp. NPDC026596
CATCCAGCTGAGACCAGCGGCCCACAACCACCCAGCGACCCCGAATCTTCGCGGACCACGGTGCGCCCCGAAGGTGGCGCCGGCCTGCTCAACTGCGAAGAGCCCTTTTACGCCGGCCGAACCTCGATCGGCACAGCCGAGGTCATGGCAGTTGCCTTCTTCGCTGCACGTCGCCGCGGGCTCAGCCATGGCGTCGTACGACGCCACCAGCGCGGAGGGTTCGGCGCCGGTTCCGGATGGAGACGATCGTTCACTGTGGTCAACAGTTGTCCCAGCGCGTCGAGCAGCTCGGCATCGACTTTCGCCCTGCGGGCCTTGGCAGCCTTCGGCCGCCACAGGGCATCCGTGCCATAGGCCTGCATCGCCGCATTCGCGGCCTCACTCAATCGCAGGGCGGCGGTGCGGAACTCAGAGTCCGGCAGGACGGCGACCCTGTTCGTCGCCACCAGAACCTGCTCGAGCCGGACCAGGATCCGATCAACCGCGGCGAGGTCGCGGTCACCGTGGCCGACTGCGACCCGACCCACTTGGGCCATCCCTTGCTTCACGCCGCCGGCCCTGTGTCCGGCGACGAACTCCAGGAACGCCAGCCCGAACATCGTCAGCTTGGGTTGCCAGGAGTTCGACCGGGGCACCGATTCGTACAAGGCGACCTGCAGCGCCGACACCGCGTCGAGAAGCTCCCGCGTCGTCTCCTCGATCTTCGCGTCGGCAGCGCCCGCGCGGTCCCGCGCTCGCTGCCGCTTCTGGAAGCGCTGACTCAACCAGACACCACCCAGGGCAAACGCTCCCGAGGTGACCGAAGCAGCGATGGTGATCGCTGCAGTAAAAGAATCCATGAGCGACAGCGTGGCCTATCCCGGGCGCCGAGGCTGCATACTGTCCAGGTGCTGCTCACTTGGTCCGGCTCTCCGCACCGGGCCGAGCTTCGCCGGCCGTGAGATCCAGTCCATCGAAGCGGCTCCGACTTGGCCGTGTACCCCCAAGTGGCGCATGCTCGGCAGACAGGACGAACTGCACGTAGTCGTGCTGGGTGTGCCGCGGTGAGGCGGGCGCCACCGAGATGTCGAGAAGGAGCTCGCCGGCTTCCGATCGGCTAAGGGAGAGCAGTCCAGGTACCACTGCCAGGTCACCTGTGAGCGTCGCAGGTCAAGCAGGACTTCTCGGCCAGCTGGGCCGCGGCGCTGACAAAGTTGGCTGGCTGATGTTGCTCAAGCAACACGGGAAATCGGGGCCGTCCGTTGGCCTAGGCTGTTCGCTGTGTCTGGTTCCGAGCCGAGGTTCCCCGATGGTGCTGACCGCCTGGTCCGGACCTCAGAAGGTGGCGAAGCCGTCTTTGGTCGAGATGTGCTGGCCAGTCTTGTTGCCAGCCTGGCCGAGGCGACACGACGTCGGCGTACTGGGCGCTCGTGGGGCCCCGGCGTACTTGGGTGCGCCATGTGGATGGATGACCCGGAGCTGATTGATGTGCTCGGCCGCATGGCGAACGTTTGTGTGGTGGTCACCAAGCAACCGCAAGGCAAGTACACAAGGCCCGGGCTGGAGATGCTCACCAAGCTGGCGCAAGAGAGTGGACTGGCGCAGGCTGCTTATCCCGAGCTGGCTGAACTGGCCCCACGCCAAGACGGACGTCCCCTGGTTGTCGGGCCAGGTTCATCCTCGTGGGTCGACAAAGTCGACATTGGTGGAGTGCGTGAGATCGGCTTCCGCAGAGTCGGCAACCGGCTGGTCCCGATCGTGCACGCGAAGATCATGCTGCTGGGGCGTATGGGCTGGACCGATGAACATCCCTCGGGAGATGTGGTCGATCAGCTGTTCTTCGTCCCTGAGAAGCTGTGGATCGGATCCGCCAACTTCACCAAAAGCTCTCGCTCAAGCCTCGAGATGGGCATGTGGACGGAAGATCGCGAGCTGATGGCCGCTGCCAGAGACTGGCTTCTGACGCTCGTAGGATTGTCGGAGCCCTTAGGGTCAGGCCCTGATGATCTCGATCCAGAACTGCTGCCGGTGGAGTACGACGACGCTGCGATCTTCGAGTCCATGCGTGACGAACGCTGGGAACTATTTATGATGACGATTCCGACATCGTCGAGCGATGAACGTACCGGGCAGTTCGCACGCTGAACAACCTGCTTCCCCGCGGGCTGTGGTTTCCAGTCTCGCGGGGCCTTCCGGCCAGCGGGCCTTGACCTGTGTCGACAGGTCGATCCGCCTCCGCCGGCCTGGTGCCGGTCGTGGTGCGAAGTGGTGTCAACACATGCGGGACATGTGGTCGTGGTGCGAACACAGCGAGGGCAAAGTTGGTGGTGGAGACCAGACGAGGCGTTGTCGTTCCTCCTCGCAATGAGTAGGTCGACACGTGGCCCAACCGGAAGCGCGTGGCGCAGAGGCAGCACCCGGTCGCGGGCGTTCGCCGGCTTCAATCTTCTCGCCTCGGTGTGGCCGGACACCGCCAGCTGTGATCCGCAAACTAATCCCGCAACTCTTGTCGGCTACTGATGCGAGACAGGCTGGTGTGCCGACCACCTGACGCGCCGACAACGCACGGATCTGCCGAATTGAGTGCGATCCGGAGCTACGATCCTCCTGCTGTCGGAACTACGGGCCGATAGTGCACGTGGTTGCGTGTCAGGCACTCCGGACCCTACGCGGCGCGACGTGCTCTCGTCCCAATCGTTGCCCCTACGTGCATCCGCACATTCCGCGGATCCGCGCTGTCATGCCGAATTGAGGATGCTCGCCGTACTGGTCGGGACCTACGCTGTACCCGAACCCGCCCAAGGCGCATCTACCCGGTAAGGGTGCGTCCTG
>NZ_JBEZYF010000152.1:0-2359 GCF_040638415.1 Kribbella sp. NPDC026596
GCCTCGACGGACACGACAACATCGCCGCAGCGAACAGGCACCACGCCCGCGACCCGCAACGCACCCTCAGGCTCCTTCAAGCCGCATGAGCGACTTTGCCGCGTCCGTGCCCACCGACCCCACTACCTGGTGCCTGGGGTAACTCCAGCCGGTTGCAATCAGCAGACATAAGGCGCATTGTTCGAACCAGGGGTGTGACACGGAATCCCTGTCACACAAGGGGGAACAACGTGATAGACATCGAGCGGAACAATTCCGAAAGCATCCGTTTATTGAAGAATGCCTACCGGCGGCGCGGGGTCTTTCTGGTACTCGGAGCCGGCGTCTCATTCGCCTCAGGTCTGCCGGCCTGGCAAGAACTCCTGCATCGGCTCTTCTCGTCGTGCTATCCGGACCCAGACCCGGCACTCTTCGTCAAGCTCACTCAGGCGGGCATGCCATTGACCGTGCTCGCAAGCCTCCTCGAAGAGACCGCCCGGAACCGCGGCGCCGTACAAGCCCCCAGGGAGACCTTCACGGAACTGGTCCGGCAATCGCTCTACCGTGACTTCGAGTGGTTCCCCGACGGCGTCTCCCGCGAGCGCGAGGCGGAATTCGCAAATACGACGGACATACAGAACACGACCCTGCGCGCAGTCTCCGCGTTCTGCGTCTCCCGCTCTCACGACAACGGCGCATTCGTGCCCAACCCTCAGGTCAAGGGAGTCGTCACCTTCAACCTGGACGCCCTGCTGCAGAATCACTCGCTGGCCAAGTACTGCGCCGAGCCCCCGCGGAAACGGATCCTCCGCACCGTCGAGCGACCGTCGGCGGGCTCACGTTCGGACAAGATCAGCGTGTACCACGTGCACGGTTACATGCGCTTCGACCGCCAGGCCGCCGACCTCAGGAAGAACGCTCCGGACCAGATGGTGCTGACCGAACAGGACTACTTCGACGCCTTCAACGATCCCACTCGCTTGTTCAACTACACGTTCCTCCACTTGTTGCGCGAACACTCCGCCGTCTTCGTCGGCCTGTCGATGCAGGATGAAAACCTCCGGCGGCTGCTGCATTACTCGAAGATGGAACGCAGGCGGGCGCTCGTCGCCGAGGGGATGGCAGCGAGCCGAATTCGCCGCAGGGTAGTTCGTCATGTGGCTCTGATGTTGAGGTCACCCGACCCGGATATCACTCGCGCCTACGAACTGACGTTCACCCCGCTCGGGGTCCGAGTGCTCTGGTTGCGCTCCCATGACGAAATTCCGGACTACCTCGAGGCGGTCTACTCCGCGTCGGGCGAGGCGTGGTCCGACGTTTATGGAAGCAGAAGGGAGGGTGACGGATGGCGCAGAAGCGGTTGATGAAACCCCTGGGGACGAATCTTCTCGGGCTTGGTCTCTTGGTCGTCGTCATAGCGAGCGTGCTGGTGCTGATCGGGATGTGGCCGTTGGTGTCCGAGGACTCGAGTCAGGCGGGTGAGTGGCGGCTGTTCGGGCTTGGGCCGTGGGCCATGAGCCGGGAGACGGCGCTGCTGGTGCTGGTGATCCTGGTGAGCGCGCTCGGGAGTTTCGTGCACGCCGCGACCTCGTTCGCGACGTACGTCGGAAACCGGCGTCTCTACTCCAGTTGGTTCTGGTGGTACGTCCTCCGCACCGCGATCGGTGCCGCGCTGGCCTTGATCGTCTACTTCGCCATACGCGGAGGTCTCGTCACGGGCAACGCGACGTCGGACGACCTCAATCCCTACGGCATCGCTGCCATCGCGGGAATGACGGGCCTCTTCTCCAAGCAGGCAACCGACAAGTTGAAGGAGGTCTTCAGCACGTTGTTCGCGACGTCCGCCGGCGACAGGGAGCGTTCCGACAAGGCCACGTTCCCTGAGCCGATCGTCATGTCGATCTCACCGGCAGAGGTTCAAGCCGGGTCCGGCGACGCCGAGATCGTCCTCACCGGCAACGATTTCGTCGCCGCGAGCCGAGCCCACGGCATCAGGGAGGGCGAGGAGGGAACGGGCACCGTCGAGCTGGCGACGACGTACGACACCCCAACCTCCATGCGGGTGCGGGTACCGGCGGCGCTGCTCGAGAACCCGGGCACCGTCCTGCTGTCAGTCGCGAACCCTGAGCCAGGAGGCGGGGAATCCGACCACCACAAGCTCGTCGTCAGTCCGGCAAGCGGCTCGCCTCAGTCGATCCGGTCGGCGGAGCCTGGTGCGGGGGACGCCGAAGCTGCGCGCCAGAGAGGTCGGCGGTGGCGACGCAGGCGTCGACCGGCGTGAGCTCCTTCATGAGGCGCCGCACGCACGTACCGTCCGCGGATCGGTCGAGGGGCGACGGGGTGATCGGCGAGACGCTGCGGCGCACCGTCACCAAGGACG
>NZ_JBEZYF010000153.1:0-2219 GCF_040638415.1 Kribbella sp. NPDC026596
TCGGGGCGGCCGCTCATGGTGTGCATCTGTTCCTTGATGAGTTGGTGGAGGAGTGGCGCGAGCTGGCAGATGTTGTCGCTGAGCGTGCGGTGACGATGGGTTTCGTACCCGATGGACAGAGCTCGGCGGTGGCGGCCGGGTCGCGGGTTGAACCTGTGGAGGTGCGGTCGCTGGCCGATCATGCGGTGGTCTGGGAGCTGGGCCGGAGGGTGGCGGCGGTGGCTGAGCGGATCCGGGCGCGGCTCGAGTCGATCGGGGCGGCGGATCTGGTGACGCAGGACGTACTGGTCAGGGTGGTCGGGGCGTTGGAGAAGCAGCAGTGGATGTTGCGGATGCAGCTTGGTGAGAAGGCCTGATGGCTGTCACCAGAGGGTTCGTCGGCCGACGTACTGCGGATTCTTCGCGAGTACCGCCCGGGCAGTACCTCACGCGGGACTTCCCGGTGTTGTCGGCCGGTCCGACCCCGTACACGCCGTTGGACGCATGGGACTTTACGATCCGTGGAGCCGTCGACAAGCCGGTCTCGTGGTCGTGGACCGATTTCCAGGCATTGCCGCGCGAGACGTTCACCGTCGACATCCACTGCGTGACGAAGTGGACGAGGTTGGACATGGTCTGGTCGGGAGTGTCTCTCGACACCTTCCTGGACGCGACGCCGACTCAGGCGGCCTATGCCTTGGCGTTCTCCGACGGCGGCTACACCACAAACCTGCCGCTGGCGGACCTGCGCGGTCGGAAAGCCTGGATCGTCGACGAGTACGACGGGCGCCCGCTTGATCCAGAGCATGGCGGGCCGGCGCGACTGCTGGTACCGCACCTGTACTTCTGGAAGAGCGCGAAGTGGATCCGTGGTCTGGAGTTGCGCACCACCGATCAACCCGGCTTCTGGGAGATGTTCGGCTATCACAACTATGGAGACCCGTGGAAAGAGGAGCGCTACTACGGCGACTGACGTGGCAGACAGGCACGGTGATCTCGACGACCTTCGAGACTCCGCGGGTGAAGACCATCACCCTCGCCGTGCCCGATTGGCCCGGGCATCGCGCAGGTCAGCACGTGGATGTGCGGCTGACAGCGCCGGACGGGTATCAGACGGAACGGAGCTATTCGATCGCGTCGGCGCCGGAGGACGAGTACCTGTCGCTCACCGTCGAGCGACTCGACGACGGCGAGGTTTCGCCTTATCTGGTGGACGAGTTGCGAGCAGGCGACGAGCTCGAGTTCCGTGGTCCGGTCGGCGGGCATTTCGTCTGGGACGACGACCTCGGTGGTCCGTTGTTCCTGCTCGGTGGGGGATCCGGCATGGTCCCCCTGCGGGCGATGCTCCGGCATCATCGCGCGATCGGCAGCCGGGTGCCTGTCCGGGTACTGTGCTCGGCGCGCTCGCTGGAGTCGCTGATCTATGGTGACGAGCTGATGGAGATGGCGGCGTGCGATCTCATTGATGTCTCGATCACGTTGACCCGTGAGGCCCCCAGTAGCTGGCGTGGCTACCGCGGACGCATCGACCCGATGCTTTTGGGCATGGCCGGGTGGGCGGCCGATCAGATGCCACTCACGTATATCTGCGGACCGACCGCGTTTGTCGAGACGGCAGCGGCCGGCCTCGTGGCGTTGGGGTACGACGCGGCGCGGATCCGGACCGAACGATTCGGCGGGACAGGAGTGTGATGGAGATGGGACCTCTCGACGGCAATGCGATGGCGGGCGTCATGCATGACCTCTTCGCACGAGACATGACGACCATGGGCTACAAGTTCGCGTGTTGTGGCCGTACCGGTGTCATGGCGGAGATGGTCGTGTACATGTCAGGGCCCGGCACGGTGGCGCGATGCAGGGACTGCGACACGATTCTGCTGATGCTCACCGAACGCCATGGGATGTACTGCGTCGACTTGCCCGGGATGCCACAGACCGCGCATGGCCGCACCACCTTCACTGTGAAAGGCGCCTGATGACTATCCAGCATCCGCCCGACCCGACCGCCGCCGAGACGGCGAAGCATTTGCCGCCGGCGATCACTAAGTACCTGCGGGAGGCGGATCCTCAGCACAAGGCGAATGCTCACGACCTGCTGGCCGCCTTCGCCACCGACGCCACGGTGATCGACGACGACGGCACCGCCTACACCGGTCACGACGAGATCCACCGCTGGCGGGAGAGCGAGACCAGCGAGTACGCCTATACGGTCGAGGTCAGCCACGTCGAGAAGTTCGACG
>NZ_JBEZYF010000154.1:0-1978 GCF_040638415.1 Kribbella sp. NPDC026596
CCGGGTACTTGATCAGGTAGTCCTGGTGCTCCGGCTCGGCCTCCCAGAACGGACCCGCAGGCTCGATCGTCGTCACGGCCTTGCCCGGCCACAGGCCCGAGGCGTCGACGTCGGCGATCGTGTCGCGAGCGACCTTCTCCTGCTCCGGTGTGAGCGGAAAGATCGCCGAGCGATAGCTGGTGCCGATGTCGTTGCCCTGACGGTTCACCGTCGACGGGTCGTGGATCTGGAAGAAGAACGCCAGGATGTTGCGGTACGTCGTCTTCGCCGGGTCGAAGACGATCTCGACGGCTTCGGCGTGCCCGGGATGATTGCGGTACGTCGCATGGTCGTTCTGCCCGCCCGTGTACCCGACACGCGTCTCGAGTACGCCGGGCTGCCGGCGAATGAGGTCCTCCACACCCCAGAAACACCCGCCGGCGAGGACGGCTGTCTCGGTGCCGGGCTTGCGCGTGACCTGCCCGGTGTCGTCGATTCCACTGGTCATGACGCATGCTCCTCTGTGCTCGTGATGTCGCTGGACGTGTCGGCCGTCTCGAACAGCGCCCGATACTCGCCGTACCCCTGACTCTCCAGTTCCGAGACCGGGATGAAGCGCAGTGCGGCGGAGTTCATGCAGTACCGCTGGCCTCCCGCCGAGGCAGGGCCGTCATCGAAAACATGACCGAGGTGGCTGTCGGCTCCAGTGGATCGCACCTCTGTGCGGGTCATCCAGAGCGACCTGTCCGTAACTGTGCGAACTGTGTCCGCCGCGATCGGCCTGGTGAAGCTTGGCCACCCGGTGCCGCTGTCGTACTTGTCGGTCGACGAGAACAGCGGCTGGCCGGAGACCACATCCACATAGATCCCGGCCTCGTGGTTGTCCCAGTACTCGTTACGGAATGCGGGTTCCGTCCCGTCCTTCTGCGTCACGCGGAACTGGCTGTCGGTGAGGCGACTGATCGCCTCCGGAGTCTTCCTGTAGTCGTGTGCCACGGTTTCTCCTTTCTGACGTCGCTGGCTGCGCCGTCACTGGGAACAACATCGCAGGCAGTTGATTTGGTCCCGGGTTCCGCAGAACTCGCTGTGACCGCGATCTCAGTTCAGCCGGGTCAGCATGATCGGGTCACTGTTCGGTGTCGTCCCGGTCGCCGCTGTGCTGATCGTGGTCCCGCACAGCGGCTAGCAGCCCGTCAGCAGCTTCCGCGCATGCTGCACAGGCGGCAAGGTGAGTCGCCACTCCGGGATAGCGCTCGGCAGCGTCGACTCCGGCCGCGAGGAGTTCGGCATAGAGGTGCAGAGCAGCCATCGCCTCGTCACAGCCGACGTCGTCCGGGTCGGTGGCGAGGAATCGCTCGAGCCCCTCCCTCCACCCGGTCAATGAACTTCACCTCTACCTGTTGATCAGAATCCGTCGGTGCTCTGTACAGATATCCGTTGGTGGTTGGACAGGCACGGATCTTACGGCCTGCACCGAAACAATTTCGCGATCTGCCCAACTCCCATCTGTCGCGTGGTAAGACGTCGAGGGTGTGGCGCCGCGAATGCTTACGAGCCGAAAGTGCCGCGTAGGCGAAAGACCGGATACAAGGAGGTGCCTGATGAGGGCGATCGTGGTGACGGACCAGGCAGCGGGGACGGCAGGAATGACGCTGGTGGAGCGTCCCGAGCCACCGGCGGCGATCAACGACGTCGTCGTCGAGGTTCATGCCTCGGGCTACGTCCCGACCGAGTTGGAGTGGCCCTCGACCTGGACCGACCGTGCCGGCCGGGACCGATCACCGTCGATCCCCGGGCACGAACTGGCCGGAGTGGTCACCGCGCTCGGCTATGGCACGACTGGGTTGTCAGTGGGACAGCGCGTGTTCGGCCTCGCCGACTGGCATCGCGACGGAACCCTGGCGGAGTATGTGGCGATCGAGGCACGCAACCTCGCACCACTCCCGGGCGACGTCGACTTCACCGTCGGCGCGAGCCTGCCGATCTCCGGACTGACCGC
>NZ_JBEZYF010000155.1:0-1945 GCF_040638415.1 Kribbella sp. NPDC026596
ACGAGCAAGCCGGCAGACCCAACCTGCCCCAAACCCCAGCACCACCAACAAACCAACCAGATCAAGCGATCTGAGGTCCTACTGAAAGACCGGGGTTAGCCTGCAACCATGCGACTTCTGATGGATGGCACTGTAGACCGCGTGGTTGTGCTGTTCGGTTCGAATGCGGATCCGGATCCGCAGCTGACCTGGGCTCGTGGGGTAACGCTCTTCGGCGACGACGGCACAGGCGCTGAGTTGCACCATGCGGGGCCGGTTGGCGTCGTGGGCTGGTCGGTCGCGGGACTGGATGCCTTGGCCTTCGTCGCCGGTCACCATGGGCTGGTGGATCGACTTGTATTGGTCGCAACCCCGATCCCCGACGACGAGGGTGCCCTGGGATTCGAGCTGTCTGAAGTCACCGCCAAGACCTTGCTGCTGTTTGCCGCAAAGGACCCGCTGACCGGCTCTCGTCATGGGACCTGGTGGCAGAAGCGACTCCCCGACGCGCGACTGGAGATGAGTCCGCAAGGTGGACACGAACTGCTGTCGCCCACGTGGAAACGGACCCTGTCCCACCTTGCCCCGCACTGCAAGCGTTAGGCCGCGTCGCAAGGTGATGGCGTGTGTTCAGCATGAGGGAGTTACGGCGCCTCGTTCGTCGATGAACGGGGCTCACGGCGAGTGAACTTGCTGCAGGCGCGTCCACGGGATCGCACGGGACTAACCCTAAGCCCCTTCGTCCCCGGCTCCAGCCTCCCTGCACGAACGTCCGGAACTGCCGCGATCCGCGCTCATGCCGACGTGCGCGCCTGGGTTTCTCGGTTTCTCCGTTTCTGCGGCACCGATTCCTCGGTGGCCGACTTGCCATGAGGACAGGGTGTCATCGAGTGCTGGCGTGCCTGGACCGGCGCCAACTGAAGCGGTGCGAGCCGGTCTCTCCTTCGCGCTCGGGTGCCGCCGCGGGTGCGGTCGTCACGCGCTCCTCCTGCGTCACCTCCGGCGTCACCGCCTGCGCAGCGCGTTCGGCCTCCCGCACGCCCACCACGGCGAACCTGCCCAACGCGAACGCGGCCAAGAACACGATCGCGACGCCGAGTCCACCGAAGAAGCCGACGTACTCAACGAATTGCCGCGTCGTGCTGCCGATCGGCTCACCGACCGTCGGGCTCCCCCAGATCGCCGAGAGCGGAACACCGAGAACGAACCACGCTCCGCTTAGGGCGGCCAACCAGCACCCGAACATCGCCGCCGCGCGGTTGGCACTGCCAAGCACCAGCAGCCCGCCGAGCACGGCGCCGACACCCGGCAGGACCTGCAGCAGGAGCCTGCCCGTTGTGTAGTCCCACGCGTTGTCGGGCGTGTAGGCGTAGTCGAAGTACGGACCAACGAACGGAATCAAAGCGCCCCACACGCCCAGCAGAACCAGCAACGTGCCACTCACGGCTCCCCGACTCCGCGGAACCCACATCGTCCCAGTCACGACAATCACCTTCTGAAAGATCGCGTTGGACGGATAGATAGTTCGATCGTCCCTCCTTGGTGGCGTGCTCGCAAACGCCAACCCGGCGTTCGCCAAGAACCTCAGATAGCCGACACACCCGGGCGACCTCCAGGCCGTCAGTGACCGTCCGAGCAGCCGGTACGACCCGCGACGACCAGCCCGCCGGGCGGCGTCCCTAGCTAGATCGGGCAGGCCACGACAACCTGCCCGCTGCCGCCGCGCATCGGTCGCCGTGCGGACGGAGGAGCTGGCATGGGAAGCCAGCCAAGACGACGAGGTGCTCGGCAGCTAATTACCGACGCTGGGGCGAGCCAGCCCAGCGGTCGTGCGAGGGCGTGGCGAGCGATCACCGGGCAAGGTCATCCGGACATCAGCGTAAGGCGATTTGCGTCAAGTGATTGGTCGGTGCCTCGTCCGTCGTCTGTCCCTGCATAGCGGTGATGGGGCTGGGCCCGTCAGCGT
>NZ_JBEZYF010000156.1:0-1777 GCF_040638415.1 Kribbella sp. NPDC026596
CTTGAGTTGGGTCAATCGGGTTAGTGCCTTGGGATCGGGTGATCCAGTGCGTCGAGGATCGCCTCTTGGTCGGGACTGAGGGCGGGTGGGATCGTGGTGATCACGCCATTGATCTCGACGGTGGCTGAGCGAAGTGGCTTGAGGGTGCGCAGGAACCGTCGCAGCGATAGGCCGGTTCGGTTCTGCACGGTGCGGGACACTGCGAGCGCGGTGAACACGATGGTCAGGTGCGCCTCGATCGCGTCGCGGGTGCGGGCGAACATCGGCCGGGCTTGTAGGTCGGTCTTGGACATCCGGAAAGACTGCTCGACGTGCCACAAGTCGTGGTAGCTGGCGATGACCTCGGGCGCGGGCATGATGCTGGCTTCGATGTTGGTGACGTAGCCCTTCAAGCCGACCAGCCGGCGTGCCCGCGCGAGCGATGCCTCGTCGAGCTCTTGGGTGCCGTTGCGGGTTTTGAGGAATCGCGGTGTCCTCGCGGTCTTCTCGCCCGCGACGACCGCTCGGGCCTTGTTCTCCTGCAGGGTCAGGGTCTTGTTGTCGCGCACCGCCCGTTTCGTGGAGTACGCCCACACCGCTCGCCATGATCGAGGATGGGTCTGGGAGTCCCAGACCGGCTCGGCCTTGACCTTGGGGTCACTCGCGTTGCTCGTCACCCCGCGCTGGTCCTTCGGGGTGATGGTGTCGATCACCTGCCCGTCAACGAACGCGTCACCGTGCCACCGGAAATGGGACTCCAGATCCTTGGGGGCCTTCGTGATCCGGGAGCCGACGATGAACCGCAGGCCCGCCTCGTCGAGCTCGCGCAGGTTGGTCGCCGACAGCATGCCCGCGTCGGCCACGACGACCATGTCGGCCAGGCCGTGGCGTTCCTGGAAGGCCTTGATGATCGGGACGATCGTGAGCGTCTCTGCCTTGTTGCCCTCGAAGCAGCCGATCTCGAGTGGAAACCCGTGCCGGTCGACCAGCAGCCCAACAACCACTTGCGGGTCGACTCGACGTTCCTTGGAGTAGCCGACCTTGCGGAGGTCGTCTTCCTTGTCTGCCTCGAAGTAGAGCGTGGTGACGTCGTAGAGCACCAACGACACATCTCCATCGGTCAGGGCGTGGTTGAAGCAAGCGGTCGCGATCTGGTCGCGGTAGGCCCCCGCGCAGCAGCGCCGCAGGGTCCGTTTGCGGGTCGACAGGCTCGCCGACACCCGGCCCATCTCGGCCAGGACACGGTCGATGTCGAGCAGACTGGTCGGCTCCACGATCCGCGCGATCACCAGGTCGCGGAAGACCTCATCAGCCACGACGTCGAAGCCAAGGCTGGCATACACCCCAGCGAGAGCGTCGTACAACAGCCCGCTGGAGGTCTTCAGCACACGCGAACGCGGCACCACCTGCCGCGATGCCGGCCCACTCGCCGCGCTCGCGAACAGTCCCGCCGCCGGCGGCGGGACCATCACAGCCTTCAAACGCGCCGGCGCGATCCCGAGATCCAGCACCCCCTGACGATCATCAGCCAGCAGGCGGCGAGCCTCTTCCAGGAGCAGACCCAACTCGACCTCATCACGAGCTGAGCCGACGTGCCGCACAATCCGACGCCGACCACCGACCGACTCCGCGATCTGAACCGCCGTGGCCCCCGAAGCCGTACGAACCCGCCGAACCCAGACCATCCGGCGATCCTACCGACCCGAATTAGTGCCTTGACGGCACACTAACCAAGCCGATCACCGCAGGTCAGCGCGACCTGGTCCCCAAAAACCTGTCCAGGTGACCCAAGTCAGGT
>NZ_JBEZYF010000157.1:0-1710 GCF_040638415.1 Kribbella sp. NPDC026596
CCCCGGTCTTTCAGTAGGACCTCAGATCGCTTGATCTGGTTGGTTTGTTGGTGGTGCTGGGGTTTGGGGCAGGTTGGGTCTGCCGGCTTGCTCGTGCCGGGTGCTCCTGGCGGTGCTGGTTGTGGGTGGTCGGGGTCGCGGGGGTTAGGTCTGTTGGGGCTGGGGCTGGGGCTGGGGCTGGGGCTGGGGCAGGGTGGCGAGGCAGGCGAAGGCGGCGGCGAGGTCGGTGCGCCAGGGCCAGTGTTCGGCGATCCGGACGAAGAGTTTGCGTTGCCCGCGGGTGATCCGGGCGGCGACGTGCAGGAGTCGGTAGCGCAGTGCTTTGGGCTCGGCCTTGGCCAGGTCACCGGTGAGCAGGGTGGTCTGTGTCCAGGCGATCAGGTCGGCAGCGGCCAGGGCGAGCTCGAGCCAGACGGCGTTGATCGCGAATGCGCGGGACGGGAACCGGCCCAGGCCGGTGTCCTTGGCTTCTCGGATCCGGTCCTCGACACGGGCATGGGCGCGGTGCCGGGCCTCGAGGTGGGCGAGCTGCCCGAGGGGTGTGTCGGTGGCGAAGGCCTGGTAGCGCAGCCCGTGGCCTTGGTCGAACAGTGACAGCTGGGCGCCCGGGTGCGGGTGCTCGCGGCGCACGATCACCCGCATCCCGGTGGGCCAGCCAGCCTGGACCAGCCCGGGCAGCAGACCGGTCAGTTCGGCGACCTCGGCGTGATCGCGCAGTTCACCGTCGGCTTCGATCGCCGGCAGCCACGCCCACCTGGGCAACGCGTCGATCGCGGCCTTGACCGCGTCCGTCATCGTGAACCCCACCGAGAACTCGGCCTGCACGCCCTGGTCGCGCAACGACCTGATGTGGGTCAGGAAGTCCTTGGAACAGCCCGCCCCGTCGGTACGGACCAGGATCGGGGTGCCGTGCCGGTAGGCGTCGGGGATCTGGGCGAGTGCGTCGTCCAGGACAGCGATGTGGTCGGTCGCGGTGTTCGCGCCGGCGTTGCCTGGTCGCAGTCGCCCGGCCAGGGCCTCGCCGGTGTTGTCCAGCCAGCACAGCAACGGGTGATAGCCGAACCCGCCCTTGAACGTCGCCGCCGCGGACTGCTTATCGGAGTGCACGTCGATCAGGCTGGCGTCCAGATCAAGCACCAACCCCGGCAGCTCCCGGCCCGCCGCCAGCGCGGCCGGCAGAACGCGACCGATGTCGTCGCGTTGGGCCCAGAACCGGTCCCGGGCGACCGCGCGAGCCTGCCGCAACCCCGCCAACGCCCGGTTGTCGATCGCGTCGAGCACCCGCCACGCGGTCGCGGTCGAAGCAACCGGGCCGAACAGGTCGGGCTGGTCACGCAACACCGCCAGATCGCTGATCGCCTCGCCGCCATCGGCCAGCATCACCGCCAGATCAACCAGCACCCGGCCCGGGTCATGCCCCGCGCGGCGCTGCCGCAGCCGCGCCAGCGCATCGGAGAACTCCTGCCTCAAGCCGGTCACCTCGGCCAGATCCGCCAGCAGCCGCGACCCGGCATGCGAGGCGACACCCCGCCCGTCGGCGGTCACCGTGACGACTGGACGCATCGTTGTAGTCTGCACCTACGAAGTGCCTTCCTCTTCTGAAATTCGGACCCTCAGCAAGTCCAGAATCTCAGGCAGGCAAGGCACTTCGCTGCATCTACGCCCCGTGTCGACGCACCTCGTCACTTCGCTACTGCAACGCCGGGGCTA
>NZ_JBEZYF010000158.1:0-1676 GCF_040638415.1 Kribbella sp. NPDC026596
AGTGGTCCGCACCGTAAGTTCGTCGGGGGTTACTTGGGCTGCCAGGCTGTGGGGTCGTTCAGGTAGAGGCCGCAGGCGCAGTCGAGTGCTTCTTCGGCGGTGCCGACCGGGTAGCCGCTGGGCAGGATGGAGTCTTGGTAGCCGTCCTTGCTGGCCAGGTAGATCGCGAATCCCCATTGGGTGGCGGAGCCGCCGTAGCGGAGCCGGCACAGCGGCAGCACGGTTCCGTCGGCGAGTTGTCCGTCGATGTAGGTGAAGGCGCCGTGGTGTCGGATGTTGACGCTTGCCAGGGCTGGCCAGCGTTCGCGGGCGCGGGCTCGTAGCCGTTGGCCGAGGGAGGTCTTGGTGGATTGCGGGGGTGTCGCCATGGCGTCCATGCTGCCGGATCGGCTGCCTTGGTCGGCGTGTCCGCGCGGGGTGAGGATCGTTGCGCCGTGATGATCGGCTCCTTCCCGGTTGTCGATCACGATTGGCTGTGCTCCCTTCATGCCCGCCCTGCGCGCCCGCCCCGTGTGGTTGACCGCCGCCGAACGCCAACGGCTGAAGAAGCTCGCTCGAGGTCACAAGAGCCCGTCCAGGGACAAGCTGCGCGCGCAGATCGTGCTGGGTGCGGCCCGGGGCTTGTCCAACGCACAGCTCGCCCGGCGGTGTGCGGTGACCGTGGACACGGTGCGCAAGTGGCGCGGCCGGTTCGCCGCCGATGGCCTGGACGGGCTGGCCGACCGCAAACGCAGCGGCCGGCCGCCGGCCTTCACCCCGATACAGGTGGCTGAGGTGAAGGCGCTGGCCTGCCAGCTGCCCGCCCAGACCGGCGCGCCGCTGTCAGTGTGGAGCTGCCCGGACCTGGCCCGGGAGGCAATCACCGCCGGCATCGCCGAGACGCTCTCGGCCTCGACGGTGCGCCGCTGGCTGGCCGCCGACACGATCAAACCCTGGCAGCACCGATCCTGGATCTTCATCCGCGACCCGGACTTCCGCGTCAAGGCCAACCTGGTCCTCGACCTCTATGCCGGTGTCTGGGAAGGCCGGCCGCTCGGCGACGACGAGTACGTCATCTCCTCCGATGAGAAGACCTCGATCCAGGCCCGCTGCCGCTGCCACCCCACCCTGCCGCCGGGGAAAGCACGCATGATGCGGGTCAACCACGACTACAAGCGTGGTGGGGCGCTGGCCTACCTTGCCGCCTACGACATACACCGGGCCCAGGTGTTCGGACGATGCGCGGCCTCGACCGGAATCGAGCCGTTCATGGCCCTGGCCGAACACGTCATGACCCGAGAACCGTACGCCTCGGCCAAACGCGTGTTCTGGATCGTCGACAACGGCTCGTCCCACCGCGGCCAGGCCTCGATCAACCGGCTCGCGGAACGCTTCCCCAACGCGGTCATGGTGCACACCCCAGTGCACGCCTCCTGGCTGAACCAGATCGAGATCTACTTCTCAGTCGTCCAGCGCAAGGTCGTCTCACCCAACGACTTCACCAACCTCGCACAAGTCGAACAACGACTCGCCGACTTCGAACTACGCTACAACGCCACCGCCCGACCGTTCCGATGGAAGTTCACCCCGACCGATCTCGACGACCTACTCCAACGAATCGACCAGCACCAGACCGCCACACCGGCCCTCGCACAAGCCGCATGAACAACCCCGACGAACTTACGGCGCGGACCACT
>NZ_JBEZYF010000159.1:0-1669 GCF_040638415.1 Kribbella sp. NPDC026596
GCGGCATAGAAAGACGTTCTGCGTGTCGGTCCGGGCGCGGGAACGTCCTCCTGATGCGCTTGTAGGGCTTGGTGTCCCATCGCAGGAGGAGGACGTTCATGTCCAACGGTAGTGGTGTGTCCAGGGGTGACCGGAACCGCAACGCGCGGCTGGCTCGCCTGCGTGAGCTGGTGCCACCGGAGAACGCGATCGTCGGGATCGACCTGGCCGACAAGAAGCAGATGGTCGTCGTGACCGACCACGACTCCAGGGTGCTGGCCCGCAAGACCTTCCGCTGCCGGGCGTGGGGTCTCGGGATGGCGTTGGATTGGGCTGCCGAGCGTGCGAGGGCGAAGGGGTTCGCCGGGGTCACGGTGGCGTGCGAGCCGACCGGACATCGTTGGCGGGTGCTTGGGCAGCTGGCTGCGGACCGGTCGATGCCGTTCGTGTGCGTGCAGCCGATGCAGACCTCGTGGGCGCGCAGGAGCGAGGACCTGACCTTCGACAAGACCGACGACAAGGACGCGATCCTGATCGCCCGGCTCACCGCCCAGCTGCGCTGCTATGTTCCCGAGCCGGTCGAGGAGACCTGGGGCCGGCTGCGGCATCTGGGAACCCGCCGGGAGCGGCTGATCGGCGAGGCGGTCTCGCAGGTCCAGCAGATGCGAGACCTGCTCGAATGCGTCTGGCCCGCCGCGTTGGTGACAGCCAATTACCCGTTCCGGTCCCGCACCTGGGCGGCCGCGATGTGGGTCATCGTGGACCGCGACAACGCCGACTTCACCCGGACCCGCCGCCTCGGCCTGGCTCGGTTCGAGACCGCCGTGCGCCGCGAGATCACCAAGCGGGGCGGGCAGAAACCCTGCCTGCGCATCGTCCGCAAGCTCTTCGCCGCGCTCACCGACCCGGCCGGCGTGATCGCCCACCGCCGCGGCGGGCTCGAACGGGTCCAGTTGCTGCTGGAGGACTGGGCCGACAACCAGCGCAAGCTCGCCGACACCGAAGACCGCGTGGTCGCCGTTCTCGACCAGCTCGAGCTCACCGAGCTCGTCACCTCGATCTCTGGCATCTCCGCGGTCGGTGCCGCAGCGATCCTCGCCGAGACCGGCGACCCCCGAAGATTCACCACAGCACGCGCCCTGGTCAAGCACGCCGGCCTCGCCCCCCGAGAGAAGCTCTCGGGCACCTTCACCGGCCGCACCAAGCTCACCGGCCAAGGCCGGCCAAGGCTCCGACTGGCCGCCTGGCGCGCGGTGTGGGGCGCCCTGCAGACCAACACCGTCTACGCCGCCCGCTACCGCCACCTCACCACGCGAGAGACCAACAGGCTCACCGCCACCCAGGCGCAGACAGTGATCGCCGCCGCGATCCTGCGGCACCTGCACGCCGTGATCACCAGCGGCGTGGCCTGGGACCCGGTGCTCGCGACGCACGGCACGCGCGACAAGCACAACACTGTCGTGGCCGCCTGAGACCTACACAGAACGCGTCCAAGCCAACGGTCGGGGCGAGCCCTACGCGGCATTGAGGAACCCCCCAGTCACCTCGCCGGACATCATGGGCAGCCCCGCCCGTCGTCTCCACAACCCGATTACACGCTGACGGGCCCAGCCCCATCACCGCTATGCAGGGACAGACGACGGACGAGGCACCGACCAATCACTTGACGCAAATCGCCTTACGCTGATGT
>NZ_JBEZYF010000160.1:0-1594 GCF_040638415.1 Kribbella sp. NPDC026596
CGACTGCTCCAACAAGCCGTCGACACCGACCCCCACCCCCTCAAGGAACTCATCGGCGGCTGAGCGGCAACTGCACTCAAGCAGAGATGCAGGACACATGTTCGAAGGAGACTTGACGACGCTGTCGACGGCCGACCTGCTGGAGTCGGCCGCCGAGCACCGCGCCGAGGCCAGGCGCCGCGACGCGCGGCTCCTCGAACACGCCTTGGTCTATGCCGACCGCCACCATCCCGACGCCTGCGCTGCTCGTCCGGGTCGCCGCTCGTGTGACGGCCGGGAACGAGCGGTCGTGCTGGGTGGTGCGGGGTGCCCGCCGATTGCGGAGTTCGCGGTGGCCGAGTTCGGTGTTGTGCAGGGCATCTCGCCGGGTGTAGCGGCCGACTTCATAGGTCACGCGCTGGCGTTGCGGCACCGGTTCCCGTTCACCTGGGCCTGCGTCCGGGCCGGTGAGGCGACGCCATGGAAGGCGTGTCGGATCGTGGCGGAGTGTTCGAAGCTGTCCGAGGAGGCCGCCAGCTATGTCGATCAGCGGGTCGCGCCGGTCGTCGACTCGCTGACGCCGTACCGGTTGAACAAGATCGTCACCGCCGCGAAGATGCATGCCGATCCCGCCGCCGCCCGTGCCGAGGCTGAGGAGAAGGCGCGCGAGCATGGCGTGTTTGTGGGCCGGTCGAACGACCACGGCACGAGAACGATGTACATCACGGCCGCCGCCGGTGCGATCGCTCGCAACGATGCCACCATCGCGGCCATTGCCGACGCCCTGAAGATCTTCGGCGACACCCGCCGGGTTCAGGTGCGCCGCGCGGAAGCCGTCGGCATCATCGCCGACGCCCGCTACACCCAAGAACTCCTCACCCAAGCCCGCCTCCACCGCGTCACCCACCCCCAGCCGGAGCCCGCCCCCGAACCAGCACCAACCGGCCTCGCTCGAGGTCCCGGCCCGACCGGCGACAACCCGGCGACGCACTCCAGCACCAACCTGTCGGCCGACCCGGAGGCGTGGTCCGGAGGCGGCGTCTGTGACCCTGGGGCTGCGGGCAGTGCTGATGAGGATCTGCCGGCCGATGTGGGTGGCCTGGCGGGTGAGCCCTGCCCGGACGACGATGCCGACCGGGACGCGCCGCATCCCGGGTCCAGTGATCTGCCCGATCCGCTTGATGCCCCCTTTCACGGAGGCGATCGAGCCGTTCGATCCCGCACCGTGCGCCGATCCCGACGACGACGGCGAACCCCTCGACGCCGCCGCCCGACGCGCACTCGACGCCCGGCTAGCCCATATCAAGCAAGACGCCTACACCAACCCCGCCACCGGCGGCGCCGATCCAGCGGGCGGTCGAGGCGGACAGGTGCGCCCGGGACAGACCGAGATCTACGTTCACCTCACCGACCACACCCTCGCCACCGGCACCGGCGTACTCCGCGCCGAAAGCATCGGCCCGCTACTCGCCTCCCAGCTGGCCGAACTCATTGGCTACGGCCCCTACACCGTGAAGCCGGTCATCGACCTCAACGACGCCGTCAGCGTCGACGCCTACGAAATCCCCGACCGCATCCGCGAACGCATCAAACTCACCCACCCAGTCGAACTCTT
>NZ_JBEZYF010000161.1:0-1592 GCF_040638415.1 Kribbella sp. NPDC026596
CAGTTGAGCAGGCCGGCGCCACCTTCGGGGCGCACCGTGGTCCGCGAAGATTCGGGGTCGCTGGGTGGTTGTGGGCCGCTGGTCTCAGCTGGATGCTGATGGTGCCCGTCGTGGTCGACCCCGGTCACCCTCTGGTGTCTGTGAGCCTGTAGTTGAGCATGGTGGCGGAGGACGTCCACGGGAACCGTGGATTGGTGCCTTGAGCCCGAGCGTCAGACTTCCATCTTTTTCCCAGTCCTCCCTGCGACGGACGCGTTCGAGGTCCGATTCGATGGTGGGAAATGGCGGGAAGGAGCAACGGGGATGGAAGTGATACGTGCCCGGTGTGCTGGGCTGGACGTCTCGAAGAAGGACGCCAAGGTGTGTGTACGGGTGGCCGGGGTGGGGCGCCGCAAGGCGGTCGAGACGGTCACGACTTGGTCATCGATGACGTCGCAGATCTTGGCGCTGCGTGAGCACCTGGCCGCCGAACAGGTCACGTGCGTGGTGATGGAAGCAACCGGCGACTACTGGAAGCCGTTCTACTACCTGCTTGAGGATCTGCCCGGGGTCGAGGTGGTCTTGGTCAATGCCCGGCACGTGAAGAACCTGCCCGGCCGCAAGACCGACGTCGCCGATGCCACGTGGCTGGCTCAGCTTGGTGCGCATGGTCTGGTGCGGGGCTCGTTCGTGCCGCCCGAGCCGATCCGGCAGTTACGTGATCTGACCCGGACTCGTACCGCGATCACCCGTGAACGCTCCCGGGAGATCCAGCGACTGGAGAAGTTGCTGGAGGACGCCGGCATCAAGCTGTCCTCGGTCGCCACCGACATTGTCGGTGTTTCAGGGCGAGCAATGATCGAGGCTCTGATCGCTGGTGACCGTGACGCGGGCCGGATGGCTGATCTGGCCCAGCGCCGCATGCGGGTCAAGATCCCGCAGCTCACCGAAGCGTTGGTCGGCCGGTTCAACGAGCACCATGCGTTCCTGACCCGGGTCCACCTCGACCTCATCGATCAGCACACCGTGGTCATCAGCCAGTTGACCGAACGGATCGAGGCGATGATGGAGCCCTTTCGTGGCTTCCACGACCTGATCTGCACGATCCCGGGGATCAGCACCCTGACCGCCGACGTCGTCGTGGCTGAAACAGGCGCGGACATGAGCCGCTTCCCAACCGCCAAGGACCTCGCCTCATGGGCCGGCACGACCCCGGGGAACAACGAGTCAGCAGGCCGGGTGAAGTCCAGCCGGACCCGTCCAGGCAACCCCTACCTTCAAGGAGCCCTTGGGGCGTCAGCGATGTCGATCGCACGAACGCCTGGCACCTACCTCAACGCGAAGTACAGGCGGATCGCAACCCGCCGCGGACCACAGAAGGCCAACGTCGCCATCCAACACTCGATCCTCGTCGCGATCTGGCACATGGGAGTCACCGGAACCATCTACGACGATCCCGGAGCCGACTACTACACCCGGCTACGCCCGGAGCGAGCCCGACAGCGCGCCATCCACCAACTCGAAGCCATGGGCTATCGCGTCACCCTCAACGAAGCCTCGTAGCGCTCACCACGACAGCCTCCCCGTGGATGAATCTTCGCGTCAGGGTGTAG
>NZ_JBEZYF010000162.1:0-1314 GCF_040638415.1 Kribbella sp. NPDC026596
TGGGCTTGCCCCGTCTCGACGGACAGGGTTGATGTGAGGTGGTCAGGCTATCTGCTCGGCGGTGACCATGATGGTGGATTCGTACTGCGTTGGGCTGTGGTAGCCGAGGGTGGAATGGCGTCGGCGGGTGTTGTACCAGCCCTCGATGTAGTCGAAGAGCGCGCTGGTCGCGGCCTTGCGGGTCGGCCAGGCGCGGCGGTGGATGAGCTCGGTCTTCACGGTGGAGAAGAAGGACTCGGCCACGGCATTGTCCCAGCACTGGCCCCTGCGTCCGACCGACAGTGTCACGCCCAGATCCCTTGCCAGGTTGGCGTACTGGCTCGATGTGTATTGGCAGCCCCTGTCGGAGTGAAAGACCACGCCGGCTGCGGGACGGCGCCGGTTCACCGCGTCGGACAGAGCCTCGGCGACCAGATCGGTGCGCAGGTGGTCGGCTGTCGCCCAGCCGACGACCCGGCGAGACGCGAGGTCGATCACGGTGGCCAGGTAGAGCCAGCCTTGCCAGGTGTGGATGTAGGTGATGTCGCCGCACCAGCGGGTGTCCAGCGCCGCGGGCTGGTCGAGGTCGATGCCGAAGTCGCGGCCGATCAGGTCCGGGCGTTGTTCGGCGGTCGGGTCGGCGATGGTGGTCTTCTTCCATCGTCGTGGGGTTCGCCCGTATCGGCCGGCGGCCCGCATCAGCCGGGCGACCCGTTTGCGGGAGCACCGCTCGCCTTGGGCTCGGAGTTCGTGGTGGATCCGCGGCGAGCCGTAGGTCAGGCGGGAGTCGTCGTGGATCTCGACGATCTTGCCGGTCAGTTCGGCGTCGCGCTGCTCGCGCACCGAGGGGCCGCCGGTGCGGTCTGCGTAGTAGGCGGAACGGGAGACCTGCAGCAACTCACACGCCCGCTTCACGCTGTGGTCACCCTGCTTCTCCGCCTCGATGAACGGGTAACAGTTCACCGGGTCTCCTTCGCGAAGAAAGCCGTGGCCCGCTTGAGGATCTCGACATCCTCGCGGAGCCGCCGAGCCTCCCGCCGTAACTGGTTGAGCTCTTCTCGCTCGCTCGTGGTCAACCCGCCGTCGCCGGTGCCGGCATCACGCTCGGCCTGCCGCAGCCACTCCCGCACCGCGGTCTCGGTCAGATCGAAGTCCTTCGCGACCTGCCCCACCGAGCGGTCACCGCGCTGACACAGCTCCACGATCTCCGCCTTGAACTCAGCAGTGAACGAACGACGAGACCGCGGCTTCTTCTTGCCCATGGACTCCATGATGAACATCCTTCCGGAGCACAAGCTCCTGATCTCGGATGTCCGTCAAAACGGGTCAGGCCCA
>NZ_JBEZYF010000163.1:0-1254 GCF_040638415.1 Kribbella sp. NPDC026596
TGCTTGGGGCCGCGATGGCCGCTTCGAGCATGCTGTCGACGTGGTCTGCCGGCAAGTGCTGGTCAGGCATCGGAGGCTCCTCCCACTGGTGATACCTCAGCTTCGCGCGCAGGAGGAGGCTCGCGCTGCGGGCAAGAGTCCCGACCCGGGCAGGCCGTTCGGCCGTCGCTCAGTCGCCGGTCGGCTTTTGACCTGGAGTTTCCGGACCTCGAGCGCTGATCGCCGTCAGGGTTGTACGACGCTGAGCGTCTCGCGGGCGATCTGCCATTCCTCGTTCGTAGGGAGGACGAAGACCGCGACCTCGCTGTCGTCGGTGGAGATCCGGCGGGCTCCGGCGGACGAGGCGTTGTTGCGGTCGTCGTCGATGGTGATCCCGAGGCGTTCCAGGCCGCTCAGTGACGCTGCCCGAACGTCGGCCGAGTGCTCACCCACACCGGCGGTGAAGACGACGGCATCGACCGTTCCCAGGACGGCGTAGTAGGCGCCGACGTACTTGCGGATCCGGTGGCAGTACACGTCGAAGGCCAGATCGGCTCGTTCGTCGCCCTGTGCGCGGAGTCGCGACAGCTCACGGAAGTCGTTCTCGCCGGCGAGCCCCTTCAGCCCCGATGCGGTGTTGAGAGCCCGGTCGATCTCGTCCGTCGACATGCCCAGCTCCCGGGTCAGGTACGCCGGGATCGCCGGATCGACATCACCTGAACGGGTCCCCATCACGAGCCCCTCGAGTGGCGTCAGACCCATCGAGGTCTCGACCGACTGCCCGGCTCGCACCGCGGATGCCGAGCACCCGTTGCCCAGGTGCAGCACGATGACGTTCACGTCTGCCGGATCTCGTCCGAGCAGCCGGGCGGCCTCGCGGGAGACGAACGCGTGCGACGTACCGTGGAAGCCGTAGCGGCGGATCCCATGGTCCTCCAGCCAGTTCAACGGCACCGCGTACGTGTAAGCCTGCCGCGGGAGCGTCTGGTGAAACGCGGTGTCGAAGACGGCGACCTGTGGCAGGTCGGGAAAGAGCCGGCGTGCTACTCGGATTCCCTCCAGGTTCGGGGGGTTGTGCAGCGGGGCGAGTGGTACCAGATCGGTCACCTCGGCGATCAGTGCGTCGTCGATCAGCGCCGACGCGGAGAACCGGGAGCCTCCGTGCACGACTCGGTGGCCGACTGCCGCGATACCCAGGTCCGCGAGCGACGGCCCGTGGGAATCGAAGGCATCGATCGCCCCGCGCAGCGCATCCTCGTGAGTCGGGATCGACCG
>NZ_JBEZYF010000164.1:0-1249 GCF_040638415.1 Kribbella sp. NPDC026596
CCCTCACGAAGCACCAGCGCAGCAGCAGGACGGTTCGCCATACTCCATACTGACCCACCATCAACCGTTACCTAATTAATGACACGCGACACTAGGCCTCTTCATCGGACTCGACGATGAGGGGAATGGTGGTTGGGGTCGCCTTGAGCCGGATCTCAAAGCCGCCGCCGCGCAAGAACTCGACCGGCTGACCCACGGACACGACCGAACCAACACCCCGGAATCGCACTGATTTGCCGCGATCCGCGCTCTCTGCCGATGAGCGGTCACGGCCTAGAGGTGCTAGTAGCCTCGTCGCGTGACGTACCCATTCCCGGTCCGGCCATGGCCCGACATCATCGAGTTCTACGAGTGGCTCTTGGACGATGGGGCTACTTTCGTGGCGCCGATGTTGAGCGTTGCTCGCAGCGTGGTCGTCGAAGGCGCAGATAGTCAGATCGGCGGACATACGTCAATGCATGACCTTGTAGTGACCTCGCTGCCCGTAGGCAGCGCGGTGCCCCTTGATCAAGTGCGGGTTGCGCTTGCGCCAACCCCAGGACCCCGGGCGGAGTTTCGACTGTCCCGGCCTGGCATCGTCCGGATTAGCCACTACTCGGGTGTTGGCCAGGACGACGAGATCGAGAGGCCAGCATCTGAGGTCTTGCCGCTGTTCTGGCGCTTCATGATCGAGAAGTACGGTGTCCATCCGGCGCGCGACCTTGCCTGAAAACGCACTGTCATGCCGCGTTGAGGGCGGCTACGCTCGCCCGGATCTGCCGCAGTCAGGGCGGCGCAGCGTGGCCGGTTGTGCCGCCGTGAGGTTAGTAGCCTTGCCTTCATGTCGACCAAGTCGGAGCGACGGGCCGCCCGCGAGGTGGTTGCGGCGTATCACGAGGCGCGTTTGGGTGAGCTTGTCGGGCGTGTAGGGGAGGCGCTGGATCGCTGTCGCGCCGGCGATCTGGACGCGTTCGACACCGATCAGGTCATCTTCCAGTACAGCCGCGCCGCGAACGAATTGTGGAAGTTCTGCAACCTGTCCGACGTCGTGTTCACCGCGCAGGTAGTTGTCGAGCGGGCGCCGGCGGACTGGTGGGAACGGGGAGCGCCGCGGCGAAGATGAGTTAGTGCCGCAGTTGGCTCTGAGGCCGGTTCGATCCGACGCGGTCCGCTCGGTCATGCCGAATTGAGGATGCTCGCCGTACTGGTCGGGACCTACGCTGTACCCGAACCCGCCCAAGGCGCATCTACCCGGTAAGGGTGCGTCCTG
>NZ_JBEZYF010000165.1:0-1246 GCF_040638415.1 Kribbella sp. NPDC026596
GTCGCCGGCCTTGGTGAGGCCGTGCTGGTGGTGGGACTGCCCGGACTGGGCCACTTTCGGGACGAGCCCGGAGTAGGCGCGGATCGCAGCCAGAGAGTGGAACCGGTGCGGGTCGCCGATCCGGCCGGTGATGATCGCGGACGTGACCGGCCCTGCTCCGGGCGCGGAGGCGACGATTCCGGTGGGGTCGGCCTCGGCATAGAGGTTCGCGGCCCGTTCATCGAGATCCTCGATCTGCTCGGTCAGCATCTGGGCCTGCTCGGCCTCGACGGCGATGTCGGCGGCGAGCTCGGCGAAGTCGATCCCCGCCGCGGGGTCGGTTCCCCACAGCTCGATCGACTGCCTCGCCGCGGTGAGCAGCGCCCGGGCGTGGCCGTCGCGCCAGGCGCCGCGGGAGTGCCGGATCAGGAATCGGGTGAGCCGGGCCTGTCCGAGCCGGATCAGGCTGGTCGGGTCGGCGTAGCGGGCCAGCACCGCCAGGGCGGCCTTGCCGTAGTTCGAGCCGAGCGCGTCGTACCAGGCCGGGCCGAGCAGCTCCAACTGGGCGTCGAGGCGCTGGAACACCGCAGTACGGCGCTTCACGATCGACGCCCGGACCTTCACCGCGCGGCGCAGCGGCTCGGCCGGCCCGCCGCCGGTGTGCTCGCGCAGCCCCTCGGGATGCAGCAGCGGCAACCTCGCGAGCAGCTTGGAATCCAGATGATCGTTCTTGGTGTGCTTGGAGTAGTACGCCCGCAGATCCGCCGACTGCGTCGTCGGCACCATCGAGACCTTCGCGCCGCGACGGCGAAACCACGACGCCACCGGCGCCCACGCGTTCCGAGTCGGCTCCATCACCACCACGAGCGTGTCACCCTCGGCCAGACCGACCGCGGCCCACAGGGCCTCCAGGTCGCCCGGCCGGGTGAAGAACTTCCTCCCCGTCCACACAAACGTCCCGTCCGAACCGGCCAGCGAGGCCTGGTGCGCGGCACGGCACGCCAGATCGATACCCAAGATCAGCTCCACGAACATCCTTCCAGCACAACGAGCACGGCCACCCCGGCCCGGTTCGACGACAGCACAGCCCAGACATTCCGCAAGCAGGAGTCCACCCCAGCAGGGCGGCTCCAAGTTCCCGAACAGGGACACCGGCCGAACACAGACCCGCCCCGCGAACGACCACTCAGCACTCAGGAATCACCAAAGCGTTCCAGTCGGTGGTTCGGCCGCCCGCAAGGCACACACCTAACCTAAATGTCGGTGG
>NZ_JBEZYF010000166.1:0-1141 GCF_040638415.1 Kribbella sp. NPDC026596
GTATCACCAGTGGGAGGAGCCTCCGATGCCTGACCAGCACTTGCCGGCAGACCACGTCGACAGCATGCTCGAAGCGGCCATCGCGGCCCCAAGCATGCACAACACCCAGCCCTGGCGGTTCGAGGTCGCCGGTCACGTGATCGACCTGTTCCTCGACGGCACCCGCACCCTGCCCGCCGAGGACCCCACCGGCCGCGCCATGCGGATCGCGGCCGGTGCCGCGACCTTCAACCTGCGCTGCGCGGCCGCCGCCCTCGGCTACGGCACCTGGTACGGCCTCGCCCCCTACCCCGAACAACCCGACCTGCTGGCCCGCATCGTCATCGAACCCACCAGCACCCCCGACGAGGCACTGCGCGCGCTCGCCGAACAGATCCCGCACCGCCACACCGACCGCCGCCCCTCCGACCCCACGACCCCGTTGGCCCAGCCCATCCGGGTCGCCCTGGTCCACGCCGCCTACGCCGAGGGCGCCGAGCTGACCTGGCTCGGCGAACCCGAGGTCCACACCGTCCTCGACCTGGTCCTGGACACCGACCTACGCGAGATCGGCGACTGGCACCGCCGCGCCGAACGCGCCCACTGGGTCGGCGGCGACCGCCCCACCGAAGGCATCCCCAGCACCGCCCTCGGCCCCCGATCCGCCAGCTACCCGGCCGCCGTCCGCGACATGGCCACCCGCCCGGCCGACCGGATGCGGCAGGAAACCACCTTCGAGACCCACCCCGATCTGGCCGTCCTGTCCACCGACTACGACCAGCCCGCCGACCAGGTCGCCGCCGGCGCCGCCCTCGAACGCGTCCTGCTCACCGCCACCCGGGCCGGCGTCAGCGCGTCGTTCCTCAACCAGCCGCTCGAGTTCGACGACCTGCGCCGCAAGGTCCAACTCCTCACCCAGCGGCCCGGACACGCCGACATGATCATCCGCTTCGCCCACAGCCGCCCCGGCCCCGGCACCGCCCGCCGCCAGGTCGCCGACTTCCTCCCCGCCAAGGAGCAGCCATGACCACCACCCTGCAACACGAGATCGACCGCTGGGAAGCCGACCTCCACCACATCGCGGACAACAGCACGACGGACAGCTGGTTCCTCGAAGAACGCCGCTTCGCCGAAGCACAACACACCATCACCGCCTACCGCA
>NZ_JBEZYF010000167.1:0-1128 GCF_040638415.1 Kribbella sp. NPDC026596
CTAGTGTCGCGTGTCATTAATTAGGTAACGGTTGATGGTGGGTCAGTATGGAGTATGGCGAACCGTCCTGCTGCTGCGCTGGTGCTTCGTGAGGGTGATCGGGAGCGGCTGGTGTCGTTGACGCGGAGTACGACGGTTCGGGCTGGGTTGGCTTTGCGGGCGCGGGTGGTGTTGCTGGCTGCTGAGGGGCTCGCGAACACGGCGATCGCGGAGCAGGTTGGGTTGTCTCGTCCGAAGGTGATCGGGTGGCGGCAGCGTTACCAGCGCAGTGGTCTGAAGGGGCTGGATGACGCGGATCGGTCGGGCCGGCCGCGGCGGATCGATCACGCGATGATCGTGGCTGAGACGTTGAAGCCGCCGCCGAAGAGGCTGGGGGTGACGCATTGGTCGTCTCGGCTGCTGGCCGAGCGGTTGAAGGTCGGTAACGCGACGGTGGTTCGTGCGTGGCGTGATTACGGGGTGCAGCCGTGGCGCAGTGAGACGTTCAAGTTCTCCACCGATCCTGAGCTGGTTGCCAAGGTCACCGACGTGGTCGGGCTGTATCTGGCGCCGCCGGACAACGCGATCGTGTTGTGTGTCGATGAGAAAAGCCAGATTCAGGCGTTGGACCGGACTCAGAAGATGCTGCCCATGCAGCCCGGCTTTCCCGAGCGCCGCACCCATGACTACGTGCGCCATGGCACCAGTACTCTGTTCGCGGCACTGGAAATCGCTACCGGAACGGTGACCGCGGCCTGCAAACCCAGGCACCGCCACCAAGAGTTCCTGGCCTTCCTCAAGCAGGTCGCCCGCGCCTATCCCGCCACCGACCTGCATCTGGTGATGGACAACTATGCCGCCCACAAGCGCCCCGAGATCAAGGCATGGCTGGCGGCCAACCCACGTGTCCAGACGCACTTCACACCGACGTCTGGATCATGGCTCAACCTGGTCGAGGTCTGGTTCGGCATCATCGAACGACAGGCAATCCGCCGCGGCACCTTCCGGTCCGTGCGCGACCTCAACGCCAAGATCCGCGCCTTCATCGACGGCTGGAACGACCGCTGCCACCCGTTCGTCTGGACCAAAACCGCCGACCAGGTCCTCGCCAAAGCCAACCGTCACCAAACTTCAGAAACGGACCACTAG
>NZ_JBEZYF010000168.1:0-1063 GCF_040638415.1 Kribbella sp. NPDC026596
GTCGAATCGTGGTGTTTCAGCCTATCTGCTTGTGGGGGGTGCCGTTTTGAGCCGGCACCAAAAAGACCGCGGCCCGCGACTCCTGGTCGCGGACCGCGGCTTTGGTGCTGCTATGCGACGCCGGCTTCGGTGAAGAGCGCGACCTTCAGGGCGCCGGTGTCCGCGGGCCGCGAGAAGACGTCGTACGCGTCCTGCATCTCGTCGAGGCCGAAGCGGTGAGTGATCAGACCGGGCAGCTCCAACCGGCCGGCGGCGAGCATCGCCAGCAGCCGCGGGGTCGACGAAGTGTCGACGAGTCCGGTGGTGATGGTGACGTTCTTGATCCAGAGATCCTCCAGGTGCAGGGTCGCCGGCGCACCGTGCACACCGACGTTCGCGACCGTCCCGCCAGGCCGGACGACACGGGTGCACAGCTCGAAGGTGTCCGGGATTCCGACCGCTTCGATCGCGACGTCGGCGCCAAGCCCACCTGTCAGCTCACGAACCGTCTTCTCGACTTCGTCGTCCGGGGCGAGTGCGAGGTCCGCGCCCCGCTCGAGCGCGGCCTTGCGCCGCGAGTCGGCCGCGTCGACCACGATGATCCGCGTCGGGCTGAACAGCTTGCTGGTGGCGATCGCCGCGAGGCCGATCGGCCCGGCTCCCACGATCACCACCGTGTCACCCGGCCAGACCTTGCCGTTGAGTACGCCGACCTCGTACGACGTCGGCAGGATGTCGGCCAGCAGCACCGCCGCCTCGTCACTGACGTTGTCCGGCAGCTTGTACACCGACCGATCCGCGAACGGGACCCGGACCTGCTCGGCCTGGGTGCCGTCGATCAGGTGACCGAGGATCCAGCCGCCACCGCCGAGGCACTGCCCGTAGTGACCCTGCCGGCAGTACTCACACCGGCCGCACGACGTGATGCAGGAGATCAGCATCCGATCGCCGACCGCCACACCACGAACCCCGTCGCCAACGGACAGGATCGTACCGACCGCCTCGTGACCGAGGATCCGGCCCGGCTCGACCGTCGGCACATCGCCCTTCAGGATGTGCAGATCGGTGCCGCAGATCGTCACCG
>NZ_JBEZYF010000169.1:0-1024 GCF_040638415.1 Kribbella sp. NPDC026596
GCGAACAGCAGCAGCATGATCGTGCCGTGCATCGTGAACAGCTGGTTGTAGACCTCTTCGTTCACGATCTGCAGGCCCGGCTTGGCCAGCTCGGCCCGGATCATCAGCGCCATCACACCGCCGATCAGGAAGAACGCGAACGAGGTGATCAGGTACAGCTGGCCGATCAGCTTGTGGTCGGTGGTGGTCAGCCATTTGACGGCTGTTGCACCACGATGGCGGCGCAGACGTGTTGCAGGTTCGGCCAGGCCGACCCTGCCCGTCAGCGACCACGGACGGTCCTGGTGGGCACCGACATGCGTCAACTGCTCGTGGAGCGGATCGCTGTCGTCGGTCTGACTGGTCCCCACGGGCCAACTCACCAGTTCGCCGGCGGGTCGCTGGCCGGGAACGAATCCTCGCCCCACACGTCGACGATGTCACGCAGCGGTCGTGAAGGCGACGCCGGAGGAATGGTTCCCGTGCGCCAGGGATGCAGGTGCGAGCTCTGCAGCTCCTTGGACAGTTGGCATCGCAGGCACAGACTGGCCGTCGGAATGGCCTGCAGCCGGTCTGTGGCGATGGCGCGACCACACCGTTGACAGACCCCGAAGCGACCGATCGCGAGCCGGAAGAGAGCAGCGTCGACGGCCGCCAGCGCGGCCCTGGCGGCGGTCATCAGCGTAGCTGTCACCTCGCCCAGAGAGTCGTCAGATGTGTCCATCGCGTCGTACGCCAGGTCTGTGAGCTGATCGAGGCGAAACCGGCGCTGCCGTTCGAGCTCGCTGCGGTACCACCCCGAGTTGGGGGTCTGCCGGCCACGTGGTGGGTTGGGTGGCGCCACCTGATCGAGATCGGTCATCGAGTCCTCCTCGTCGCAACGGATCGCGGAGTCGCGATACCCCTCGCGCCCGTGTCCGCACGAGCCCAACGATGCCGCGTCGCCCGCGGGCTTAGTGGTCCGCACCGTAAGTTCGTCGGGGGTTACTTGGGCTGCCAGGCTGTGGGGTCGTTCAGGTAGAGGCCGCAGGCGCAGTCGAGTGCT